>JAHBWI010000005.1 GCA_019637075.1 Nitrospiraceae bacterium
CGGACGATGCAATCAAGGAAATGACGCGCTTCGGTCTTCAGCGCCTCAGTGTTATCGAGTTGCGGCGCCCACATGTCGCCGGCGCGGTAGCCCACCAGCATCTTGTACACGGCCTCGCTGCCGCCCTTTTGGAGCTCCGTCGTCACGCCCTTGTCGTAGACCTTGACCTTTTCGCTGGGCTCCACATCGTCATAGATGACCATCTTCCGGCTCCCACCGATCAACGTGCGGCGCACCTTGACCGGCGCAAGCCAGTTCACGTGGATGTGGGCGATCAACGATGAGTCGTAGAACAGCGTCAGGTATGCGATGTTTTCCGGCTCTTTCGGAAAATGCCGCATGCCGGTCGCGGAGACAGCCCGGGGGCGCCCCGGCAGAAGGTGTTCCATGATCGAAAGATCGTGTACGGCCAGATCCCAGAGAACATTCACGTCATGCTGAAAGAGGCCGAGATTCACGCGGACTGAGTCATAGTAATAGAGGTCTCCGACGTCACCCTTGTCGATCAAGTCTTTGATCGCCCGAACGCTGCCGGTATAGACGAAAGTGTGATCGACCATGAGTGTCAGACCCCGTCGGTCGGCTTCTTCGGTCAGCCTGACGGCCTGTTCCGTCGTCATGGTCAAGGGCTTCTCCACCAACACATGTTTTCCGGCCTGCAGCGCCTGGAGCGCCAGATCGAAGTGGGTGGACACCGGTGTGGCGATCACCACGGCATCCACCGCCGGCGACTTCAGCAGATCTTGAACCCGGGTCGTGACGGTCACGCCGGGATAGCGGGAGGCGGCCAGACTCAGCCGTTCCATCCGAAGGTCACTGACCGCCAACACCCTGGCATCGGGCATCTCATGAAAATTCCTGACCATGTTGGGGCCCCAGTAACCAAATCCGATCACGCCGATTCCGATCATGTCAGGCACTCCTCTGCTTCAAGGCCTCGAATCGCGCCGGCACCCCCAGTACGGTGGTACGAGGCGGGACGTCATGGGTGACGACCGCGCCGGCTCCGACCAACGCGCCCTCCCCGATCGTAACCCCACACATAATGACTGCTCCGCTGCCGATCGACGCACCCCGCTTGACCAGAATCGGAATGACCGTCCAGTCGGCTTCCGATTGCAGATGTCCGTCGATACTGGCCTTTGGGTAGCGGTCGTTGATAAACACGACTCCATGTCCCACAAACACATCGTCTTGAATCGTGACGCCCTCGCAGATAAAGGTGTGCGAGGAGATCTTGCACCGCTCTCCCACAGACGCATTCTTCTGAATTTCGACGAACGCGCCGATCTTGGTATCTTTTCCGATCCGGCACCCATACAGGTTCACCAGTTCCGGATGGTGGATCACGACGCTGCTGTCGACCATCACGTTCGGGCTGATAGGCATCCTACGACTCCCGCTTCGTTGCCGCTTGCATGACTGGCAAGATACATGCCGGGCGCCATACCGCTCAGGGCGTTGAATTGCCCGGCTCCGGCTGCCTTTCCGCCAATGGCCGGACACGGAGTCGGCAAGTTCTGCCTGGTACCTAGGAAGATTTGGATCGACGGGGCAAGCGAGACAACGAACACGAGGCGAGGGAGCGTGAAGCAGGATCAGGAGATCAACGTACGGAGGACGATGCATCGACCGCTCGGCTAGCCCATTGCTCAAGGGTCTTCTGCACCGACGCCCCCCACCCGCGATATTCAATGGATTCTTTCCCGTCGAATCGGAACTCCACACCAAGCTCGGTCACGTCGCCGACGGGTGCGATATTTCGTACGATGCCCGCCAAGTTACTGATGTGGCCGATGCCCAGAACCTCAAACTCCATGCGAAGACACATCCCAGGAAAGAAATCATGGGCGGCACGCTGGAGCGAGATACAACAGCCCGCCGCGCTGAGGTCTCGTAACAACCCGCCGATCCGGTCCGGCGTCTCGGAGCGGGGTGTCGGAAGTCCGTCACTCACCCGCGTCAAAACCAACGGCTCGTTCGTGGCAATTCGGCAATGTTTGCGAAGGGCTACTTCTTCCCGGTTGGTCGGATAGGTCAGGAGAAGAAAGGGAAACGGGACGTGGTGGGTTGAGAGGACCTCGCTCCGGAACCCCACCATGCGGCCCTGGTACATATATCTAATGACGCACTGAGATCCGGCTGCGCAAGGCACCGGCTGCCCCAATTGAAAGGGCCACTCGCACATCAACCATGCCCCTTCCCTCCATCCGAGCAACGATGACCCGTACTGACTGCGGTTATCGGCCCCTGAAAGGTGCATTTGGAGGGGTAGGCCTACCGCCAAAAACGATCCAGCAGACTGACAGGGAAGACTTGGTTCGCCCATAACGTCCTCTGTTGGCCAAGAATGTGCAGCAACAGGCTCTTATGAGTCGTATCGGCATCTATCTGGAAAACCTTAAGCTCCCCTGTAGGCAACAGACCGGATTTAAGCGGATTCCACCAACAACCGATATCGTTGAGCGACGCGTATCACCTGCTGTCGACGACTGCTACTCACCCTGACGCCTGTATAGGAGCCATGGCCAGCACAAAGCGAATCACCATCGACCAGCTCAAGCCCGGCATGTTCGTCGTGGCGATGGATCAGCCGTGGTACCGAACCCCGTTTCTTTTTCACAAACGCCTGATCGCCGGCCCCGACGACATCGACCAAATGCGTCGGCACGGCATCCATGAAATCACCATCGACATCGAAAAGGGACTCGACCTCGACGCCACGCCTGTGGCGGTAGTCACCCCTTCCTCACCGGCGCCCGTCGCCCCGGCCGAGCAACCACCGCAGACGCATCAAGCTTCACCGACAGCCATGGAAGCCGCCCAAGTTTCGTATCGTGAGGCCACGGCGGCCATGGAACGCATTTTCGCTGAGCTCGAGGCAGGGCATGCGCCGAATATTGAGGCCGTCAAATCCGTCGTGGCGAAGGTCATGGATCAGATCCTCCTCCACCAGGAATCCATGCTGGCTCAGTTTTGCGTGCAGAAGATGCGCCGCTTCGATCGCACGTTGGCCAGTCACGGCTTGGACGTGTGCGTGCTGTCCTTGATCGTCGCGCACGAATATGGGCTCAAAGAGACGGAGCAAGACCAACTCGGCATGGGCGCCATGCTGCATGACGTCGGATACGTGCGCCTGCCGCGCAATCTCTACCGGAAAGCCGGGTTGCTCAGCCCACAAGAGAACTCCTTGATGAAGCAACATCCGCAACTGTCCATCGCCGTCATGGCCGAAGCCGGCGATGTACCGGACCTCACGCGCCAAATCATTTCCCAACACCACGAACATGAGAACGGCAGCGGCTATCCGAACAAGCTCAACGGCGCAGCCGTTTCGCCGCTGGCTCAAATCGTGGGATTGGTCGATACGTACGACGGAATGGTGAGCTTTCGAAACGGCCGCCCGCCGCTCCTGCCCCACGATGCGATTCGACAGCTGTTCGTCCTCGGCGAGAAAGGCCGATTCGACAAAGCCCTGATCGAAGTGGCCATTAAGGCCTTAGGCGTCTATCCGATCGGCAGCCTGATCAAATTAAACACGGGCGAGTCCGCCGTCGTGGTGGGCCTCAACCATGAACACCGGCTCAAGCCGCGCATCCGGATCATCACGGACCAGAAGGGGCAGGCATGCATCGAGCCTATCGACGTGGACCTCTCGACGCAGAACGGCCAGCAACCGCAACGGACCATCCTGCGCGCGCTCGACCCCAAACAAGAGCACGTGAACGTCCCGGCCTACCTTGAAGCGGCAGCGGGACACTGAACCACCGTGAAACATTCAGCATCGCCTCGACGTCGCAAGAACCCGAATCAAGGGCACAGCCCGTTTGATTCGGACTCCATGTCCGGATTGTTGTGGAATGCACTCCCTCTGGGCATCTGCCTGCTGGGAGCAGACCAACGGATCCTCTTTGCCAACCGGGAAGCCGCCAGACTGTTGGCAACGCCGGCCAAAGCCTGCCTCGGTAAAACCCTCGCCGACCTTCTCGGCCTCGAGCTCGTGCCCACGTCGTCGCTTCGATCAGCGGGAATCTGGCGAATCCCCGACCCGCCCCACGCCGATGCCCAACACCCGGCCGCGGCCTCACCGGCCTCCGCCATAGAATGGATGCACCTGCGCTTGTCCGGAGTGCCTGAGGTGTCCGGACTCCTCACCCTGCGGGATGTCTCGCGAGAAGTGGCGCTCGAACAGGACCGCAATCGGCTGACTTCCGTCGCCGAGGAAAGTCCCTATCCCATCGTCGAACTCGACACCGACTGCACCATGCTCTACGTAAACCCTGCGATGGTCGAGGTGCTCTGTCGCTTCGGGTACGACGAACACGGCACACCGGACATCCTCCCGGACAACCTTTCTGAATTGGTGCCGGCATGCCTCCGCGAGGGCCGCCCCATTTCCTCCCAAGTCGTCGTACGCGGGAGCGCCTGCTATGCCTGGACCCTTTGCCCCGTGCCGACGCATCAGCTGGTCAGGGCCTATGCCATCGACCTCAGCGAAGTTCACGCCACCCACAAGGCCTTGAACGACACGGCCGATCACCTGCGAGAGAGCAACCGTCAACTCGACCAAGCGCTGCAACAGGCTCAGGCAGCGACCCGGGTAAAGTCCACCTTCCTGGCCACGGTCAGTCACGAACTGCGCACACCGATGAACGGTGTGATCGGCATGACCAGTCTGCTGCTGGATACACCTCTGTCGGAAGAACAGCGTTCGTTCGTTCAAACGATCCAACAGTGCGGGGAGACGCAGCTGACTCTGATCAACGATGTGTTGGAATGCAGCAAGATCGAGGCAGGCAAACTCGAGTTGGAGCATCTCGACTTTCAACTTCGAACCACGGTGGAAGACGTCCTCTCCCAATTTGCCGAACGGGCCCAGGCCAAGGGGCTCGAAATCACCGGTCTGGTGCATGCCGCGGTGCCGAATGCGCTCCGGGGCGATCCCGCCCGGCTTCGACAGGTGCTGACCAACTTCATGGGCAACGCCATCAAATTCACGGAGCGAGGCGAGGTCACGCTCCAGGCCTTCTTGGAATCTGAGACCCCCGACGGCGTGGTCATCCGATTTGAAGTGACCGACACCGGAATCGGCATCAACGAGGAGAATCAGACCAGGCTCTTCCAGCCCTTCACGCAGGCCGATAGTTCGACGACGCGCAAATACGGCGGCACCGGTCTCGGACTTGCGATCTCAAAGCAGCTGATCGAGCTGATGGGCGGTCAGGTCGGCCTGAAGAGCCGGGTCGGACATGGCACCACGTTTTGGTGCACGGCCAAATTCACCAAGCAACCGGTCTGCCAGCCGGCGATCATCCCCAACGCCGAACTGAGCGCTCGCCGAGTGCTGATCGTCGACGACAACGAATCCAACCGAACGATTCTCCATCATCTGGTGTCCGGTTGGGGTATGAAAGACGACCAGGCCCAGAACGCCGAACAGGCCGTGACGATGGTGCGCGCCGCGGCTGCAGCAGGTACGCCCTACGACGTCGCCGTGTTGGATATGTTGATGCCGGGGAAAGACGGCCTGCAACTGGCACGGGAGCTGAAAGCCCAGCCTGAATCCGCCGGGCTCCGGCTGGTCGTCCTGACGTCGCTCATTCAGCCGGGCCATGCCGAACAGGCCCGGCGTGCCGGCTTCGATGCCTACCTGACGAAACCGGTTCGGCACGACACGCTGCAGAATTGCCTTCGAGCCGTGTTCGGGCTGCAGGCCCCGGCTCCGCCCCCGTCAAAGACCACAGGCCCTCTCCCATCGACGGTGCCGCCCCTCATCACGCGGCATACTCTGGCGGAACAAGTGTCTCGGCCTCGCATCCTCGTCGCCGAAGACAATCTGGTCAATCAAAAATTGGCCGTCCGCATGTTGGAGCGGTTGGGATACCAGGCTGATATCGTCGGAAACGGTGAGGAAGCCTTGGGAGCATTGGAACGAGCGCAGTACAGCGCCATCGTGATGGATTGCCAGATGCCGGTCATGGACGGGTACGAGGCCGCGCGCCGCATTCGTGAGCAGGAGCTGCGATCGGACCAGCAGGCTCAACGCCCGCACATCCCAATCATCGCCTTAACGGCCAACGCCATGCAGGGTGATCGCGAGCGCTGCAAAGCCGCCGGGATGGATGACTACCTGTCGAAACCCGTCAAAACCGATGACCTTGGGCATATCCTCGCGCGTTGGGTGGTATTGAGCCCCGGCACCCCGGCTAAGCCAGGAGCTGCCGCCAGAGCGGTGAAGAGCAGTTACTCGGCGGTCTTCGATGCCACGACCATGTTGGCCAACCTCGGCGGTGACACCGACCTGTTCGAGCAACTCCTTCGTCTTTTCCTCGATCGCCAGTCGATGATGATGGCCGAGATCCGGACCGCAGTGGAACGCGCGGATGCTTCCCTATTGGAACGCGCCGCCCACACCATGAAGGGCACTGCAGCCAACCTCTGCGCGCCCGATGTCGTGCTGGTCGCCAGTCAATTGGAGGCGATCGGCCGACTAGGCTCGCTCACCGATGCCGCCGGACTGTACAGTCAACTCGACCGGCGCGTGCGACAGCTCGTCGACGTGATTCACCGCCACATGGCCATGCCGAAGACGGCCTAGTCCCGCGCAGGATTCTCGCGGACCAAGCAGCGGTCGCCTTCGTCAATTCAGGATTGCAATCAACTCAGCAGGCGGAGGTCTGGAGCGGAACGGTCGGCGCAGCCGGCCGTGCGGATGGGGACTCGAAGAGCGGATAGCGTGTGGGAATGTCGTCGGGGAGAACCAACTGTTTGCACCGGCGGGTTCGATGATTCATGACCAACGGGCCGCGGAGATTGGCAGTCACTCTGGTGGGATCTTCTGACGGGATGGTCAAAATGGTGACGACCGAGACAGCATCGTCTTCTCGTCCGTCCAATTCCCGTATCGCATCCTGCGTCAACTCCACCTGGTAATCCGGCTTGAACAACACCGGATCCAGGACGACGAACGCCAGTTCAGGATTCTCGACACACTGCAACCACTTGATCGGTGCATCGGTATCATGATCGAGCAGGACATATCGGGTCCATTCGGGAAAGCCGAGAATCCCGGCCGGAAAAGTCAGCAACGTCTCGTCCTTGACCTCGAGCGCCCCGAAGCGTGTCGTACTAAACTTCACAAGCGCCTCCTATCTTCCCCGCCGGCCGTTTCGCGTGCCGAGCTGGCGGAACGCATCGAGCGGAATGGCGCCGGTCTCAGCAGCCACCTTATTCTCTTCCTGGATACGAGCGTGGACTTCATCTCGATGCACTTCCACGTTGGAGGGCGCCTCGATGCCGAGACGGACCTGACCTCCCTTGATGCCAAGGACCACGATCCGAACGTTGGGGCCTATCGTGACGCCTTCTCCTCGACGTCTGGTCAACACAAGCATGGTAGCCTTCCTTGGCGAGTGGACAGATCCTTGAATGAGTATCGGTCGCCAAGGAACACGACTTGAGACGAATCTACTTGAGGTAATTCAGCAAGGACTGGTCAAAAATTCTCGAAAACGCCTCGCTGGAGGCCTGGACGGCGACCTCCTGCAACCGCAACTGGGTAATCGCGGTGGCGAGGTCCGCGTCCTGATTATTGGAAATCGACTGCGTAATCGTCAGCGTCGCCGTGTCCAGCGCGTCCTTCGTGACCTGCAGCCGGTTTCCCACCCCTCCGATCGTCCCCTGGGCATCGTTCAACTGCGAGGTCGCCAAATCCAGATTGCCCAACTGCGTCTGGACGCCGGTTCGGTCGTTGCTCTCGAGCGCGGTCAGCAGATCGCGGACCGTATTGAACACATTCGTCGTCGCTCCGCTGAACACCGTGTTCCCGGGAATCAGAATCTGGACCGTTTGATTTTCACTCACGGCAATAGATTGCGTTTCGCTGTTTCCCGCATAGGCCACGGTATCGCCGGTCGTAATCGAATAGGGCCGCACATCGGTCTTGGTCCCCGCAAAAATCGACTGCCCGCCGACCTCGGTGTTGGCAACTTGCATCAGCTGCCGATCGAGCTGGCGTACTTCCTGCGCAATCGACACTCTCCCCTGCGCCGAGGTGGTATCGCTCGCGCCTTGAATCGTCAACTCGCGTATGCGCGCCACCAAATCCTGCGCCTGGGAAACCGCTTTGTCGGCGGCATCGATTCGGGCTTGCCCGAACTCGATGTTCCGAATCCACTGTTGCGTTTGCGATAAGGCCGACTTGTCGAGCACGATCTCGCCGAATGCCATGGGATCATCCGAGGGGCGCTCGACCCGCTTTTGGCTTGAGATCTGCTCTTGACTATCCATGATCTGCGATCTGGTGCGCTGCAGGTTCCCCAGCAACGTGCCGTAGAGTTGTAGATCGGCCACTCTCATGACGACAAGTCTCCTGTCATTTCAGCCTACTGCTTGATCGATAAAATGGTTTGCAGCATTTCATCGCTGGTCGTGATCAGCTTAGAGGCCGCCTGAAATGCCCGCTGGTACTTGAGGAGATTCACGAGTTCCTCATCCAGCGACACCCCCGACACCTCCGCACGATGGGCTTCCAGCTGAGACTGTAGAATCTCCTGGGCGGACAGATTCTGCTGGGCATCTTGCAGGGTCGAGCCGAAACTTCCGGCTGCCGCGCTGTAGTAGTCTTGAAAGGTCGAGTTGCTCAATCCCGCGATGGCCGTGGTCTGGAGCGCCGCAACTGCCAGGGCGTTCACATTGTTTCCGGGAGTCCCGGCGGCGGTTGAAGAGGCCGCAATCTTGAGACGGTCCGTCACCGCCACGCTGATCGTCGCCGCACTCGTACCCGTGGTCGTAAAGAAGGCCTGCGTCGTGGACCCATCAAGCCCGTACCCGGCTTGGTGCTGGGTATTCACCTGGCTCACCAACTGCGCCGCGAGCGTATTCAACGTCGATTGCAGTGATGGAATCGTCGTATCACGGGCATCCAGCAACCCTTTCAACTTCCCGCTCGTGATGACCGATTGCAGCGGAGTGTTCGCGCCGCTGCCCGCGTCGTACATCACATCGACAAGCCCGGCGTTGCCGCTGTTGGCCACGCCCGAAAGATCGTACGTCTTCTGCCCCGCCACCAAGGCCTGCCCGTTGCCGATGAACACGCTGACTTGGCCGGTCGAATCTTCCAGCGAAGAGATGTCGATCGTCTCCGCCAGCTGATTGAGCACTCGGCCGCGCTGGTCCCTCAAGTCGTTGGCCTGCTGTCCCGCGCTCTCCGCCAGCTTAATCTGCGCGTTCAGGTCGGCGATCTGGTCCGCGTAACCGTTGATATCCGTAATGCTTTGCCGGATCTGCCCGTCCAAGGATTCCCGTTGATCCGCCAGCTGATTGGCCGACTGGTTGAATCGGCTCGTCAGCACGCCGGCCTTCGACAGCAGAACCGTTCGGGCCGTCAGATCCGCGGGATTTGTGGAGACGTCCTGCCAGGCCTTGAAAAAATCGTTGAGCGCGGTGCCGACGCCCAAATCATTCGAATCGGAGAACAACGGCTCGACCTGGGTCAGTGCACTTCGGCTTGCGGTGAACTGGCCCAGTCGCTCATGGGAAGTCTGAAGCTGTTGCTCGACAAAGGTATCCACTGAACGCCGGATCTCCTGAGCCTCGACGCCTGTCCCAACTTGGCCCGGATTGGAGTTCTGAGGCTGCGTCTCACTCAGGATTGCTTGTTGTCGTGAGTATCCTGGCGTATTGACGTTGGAAATGTTTTGACCGGTCACGGACAGCGCCTGCTGAAACGTGGCCAGCGCGCTGGTACCGATGCCGAACAGTCCGTTCAATCCCGACATGGCATTATCCTTGAGTTCGAAGCCGTGCGCCGCCGCCCGGAACCATCACGCCGGACGAGGAATACAATGCGGCTGATTCAGGCAGCCGTTGCCACAACCGAAGAGTGCCCTCTAAAAACTCCAGCGATTGGCCGATCAGCGTCGCATTGAACCGGTTCATCCGATCGGTTTCCGCAATTGCAGCCGCCAGCGCCGACTCTTCCTGGCGGACGGCAGCAGAGGGTTCTCCCTGAGGCATCATGGAGGCTCGTCGTTGCCCCTCAAGACCGCGGATCTCGTCAAGAAGCCGCTCTTTCCGCATGGTGACGCTGGAGAATTGTCCGAAGGAGAGGGAACGGATGGCTTGCTGCTCTTCCGTCAGCAACCCTTGGAATTCGGTCATCTTCGCCCGCATGCGGCGAAGCAACGATTCAGGCTGGTTGTGTGACTGGTCTTGTACGGTCGACACCATGTCTCCTCACCCAATGGACGATCCTGTGATGACCTGCATGGGGCGAGGAGAGGGGCGAACCCTTGAACGGCAGAGTTACGAGATGATCGAATCGGTCAAGACATTGCGAATGATTGAATCCGCAACCTTCTTGCCGTCGACCGTATAGGTCCCCGCGTTCACTGCCCCCTGTACCTGCTCCACCCGTGCCTGGCGCTCCGTGTCCGGCTGCTCCGCCATAGCGCGAAGGCGCTGGAGTTCCTTTGCTTGCTCTGAAATCTGCACCCGGTCCTGCGCGCCCCCGTCCTGGGACTCGGTCTTCTTCTTCGACGCGCGCTGGGTGTCCTGCACCCCCAACAGAATCTTCGCCAGATCTGCCGCCCGGCCGTTGTTGGAGATCTCCATATCTGCTATCCCTCCCCGATTCCGAAAAGGAGCCCCGAAGAGCCTTTCCTCAGGTCGACTCCTTTATCGGTGAAACCTTTCGGGAACTTTAGCAGATTCGTCGCTCTTACCGTACCCTTTCCGTATAGGCATCGATGACCTGGGTAATTCCGATTCCCCCGGCCTGGGTGGCCAAGCGGGCGATTTCCTGATCGTAGAACGAGTACCAGACCTCTTCGCCCTTCCGGTCCAGCATCCCCTTAGGAACGGTTTCCCTCATAGTTTTCATAAGATAGGAGATAAAATACGACTCAAACTCTTGCCCGGCCTTATGCAACTCTTCCGGGGACCGTCCCTTGATCTGGTCTACCTGAGAGAGCTCCGCCGGTAGCCGAGAGGCTGGGGAGACGTTCATCTTCGCGAGGTCAACCTGCCCAGAAACAAGACTATTGATATCCATAACTTAGAGTATTTCCCTAATGTATACGCTAGACTATTTCAAGGTTGGCCTGGAGGGCACCGGCGGCCCGTAAGGCCGATAGGATCGCGACTAAGTCTCGCGGGGTCACCCCGACTGCATTGAGGGCTCGCACCACTTCGCCCAGGGTCACGGTCTGATCGACTACGATCAGTCGAGATTCCTGCTCCTTCACCTCAGTCTGCACATCGGGAGTTACGGTCGTCTGCCCTTGGGTCGAACCGACGACGGGAGCCGGAGGCTGCGAGACATTGAGGGTGTTTTTCACCGAGATGGTGAGATTGCCGTGGGAGATCGCGCAGGTCGACAGGCGGACGTGTTCCCCGAGGACCACCGTGCCGGTTCGCTCATTGACCACCACCTTGGCAGCCACATCCACCGACACATCCAACCCTTCCATCGTGGCAATGTATTCCACGACACGACCGCGGAACGTGGCAGGCAAGGTCGCCTTCACCATCCCGGCGTTCACCGGAACCGCCGATCCCTTCCCAAAAGTCCCGTCGATCGCTTCAGCCGTTCGAATCGCCGTCGTGAAGTCCGGATGCCGCAAGAGGACGGACACGGACTCCCACGTGTCGATGTCCACGACCACTTCCCGTTCGACGATGGCGCCGGCCGGCACCACGCCTGCGGCCTGATGGTTCTTCGTCACGGTCGCGCCGCCTGCTCCACCGGTTCCCCCGAGGAAACCGCCGATGGAGACCGGCCCCTGAGCCACGGCGAATACCTGCTGATTCGGCGCCTTCAGGGGTGTCATCAACAATGTCCCGCCCTGCAAGCTTTTCGCGTTCGCCATCGACGACACGATCGCATCGAGCGTCATGCCTGGCTTCACGAACGGCGGCAGCTTGGCCGTCACCATCACGGAGGCGATATTGCGGGTCAGTAACTGGATCGGGTCGATCACGAGGTTGATGCCCATCTTGTTCAACATGGACATCATGGCTTGAATCGTAAACTGACCACCGATGACCTGGTCACCGGTGCGGTCCAATCCGACCACCAATCCATAACCGATCAGTTGGTTCTCGCGCACCCCTTCAATGGTGGCGACATCCTTGACGCGCACGGCCTCGGCCATCGAACTCCCCGCCAGCCAGAACACCAATCCAGCCAACATCCCGACCAGCGCGCGCCGAAGGGCAAACCTACCGGCCGCCTGCGTCTTGACCGGCTCCGGTTTGGCGGCCGCCGCCGGATTCCAGGATCGCGGCAGCAGGGCCGGATCAACGTCCGCTGTTCGCACAACGCCGCTCGACATCATCAGCCGTAGAGATTGCATGATCAGCAGGCGTTCCTTGGTTCGTCGCATCGTCAAGACCGCTCCTCAGTTCGAATCGTTGCAGGCGTTCCTATCACAGCGCTTAGAACGGATAGATCCAATCCAGAATTCGCACGAACCATCCGGGCCGTTGCACGTCGTCCACCACGCCCAGGCCGGAGTACTCGATCTTGGCATCGGCAATGGCCGTCGACTGCACCGTGTTCTTCGTGTTCACGTCCACCCTCCGGACGATGCCGGCGATGGTCATGATCTGACGTTCGGAGTTGACGGTCACTTCCCGTCGTCCTTCGACCCGGAGATCTCCGTTCGGGAGGACCTCGGTCACAATGGCCGAGATCGTACCGGTCAAGGTATCTTCGCGGTTGGTCGCACCTTTGCCGCCGAATTTATTCTTGGCACTGGCATCGACACCCAGCCCTCTCGTCGCTTCGGCGCCCAGTCGTATGCCCGGAATGCCGAGATATCCCAGTCCGCTCCCTGACAAGCTGTTCGTAATCGTGGAATCCTTTTCCGCGCTGGTATCGGCACTCTTGGACCCCTTGTGCTTTTCCACGATGACGATCGTGATGATGTCCCCCACCCGCATGGCCCGCAAATCTTCATAGAGATAGGCGCGCCCGTTTTCTTCCTGCCAGAGCGACCCCGTCGTTTTGGGCGGCGGCAGTTTGGCCGTCTCGACCCGCTGCTGTTTGCTGCTGGGTGAGGCCGAGCAGCCCCCGAGCGTCTCCAGCGAGGAGAGTGCCACCACACCGATCAAGACGACATGCGCGGAACGGGACAGTCTAGAAGTCAACACGAACAACCCCCGGGGCTACGATCTTGGCGCGCAATTCTTTGCCTGAATCCGCGTTGGACACGGTAATCGTCTGGCCGAGTTCGCCGTGGGACTTCGTCACGCCGACCGTCTGTATCGCCAGCCCCCCCTGGCGGGCTTCGATCGTGACTCGATCGCCCTTATGCACGGCAAAGGGCTTTCGCACAGCCGTCAATCGGATGGGGCTCTGGGGGGCCAGCGGCCGCATCGCCGCTTTTCCCACCACATCGGACGGATCGGTCGCGACCGGCTGTTTGAGGTCGAATACGATCATGCGATCCGTCGTCACGTCTTCGGCTTCGATCTGCTCATCCGCCTTGATAAGCCGAACGGGCACCACCACCTCGAGTATCGCAGCCACGTCCGCCGTCGCCTCGAGGGTCCGCACCAACCGTCCGTTCACCGCAAGATGTACCAGGAACATCCGTCGCCCCAAGGTCTCCTCTGCCCCACCCCCGCTCACCTTAATATCGAGCGTGCCCAACGGCATGACGACCGGCTCCTGCGGATCGCCCAAGACGACTTGAGAATCCACGGCCCGACCGATCAGCTCCTTTCGCATATACGTCTGGATCGCGCTCCGAATCTGCTCCGGATAGACGAGGCGTCCTCCTCGCGTGCGTACGGCGCTTCCACCAACCCGTGGCATTGCATCGTGGACCGGCATGATGGACGATCGTTGTGCACGCTTGTCCGCGTCGCCGGCGAGCAACGTCCCGGCCTGCGCCAGCAGCATGACGGCGACAAGTATGATGGTGACTGGTTTCACAGCGCCTCCCTTCAGGCCGTTCAAGCTGATTACCGACGAAGATTGTTGGCGACCTGCATCATTTCGTCTGATGCCTGAATCGTCTTCGAATTGATCTCGTAACTCCGCTGGGCGATGATCATGTTGACCATCTCCTCCGCCAGATTGACGTTAGAGCTTTCCAAGAACCCCTGCTGCAACGTGCCGAATCCGGTGGAGAAACCGCCCGTGCCCTGCAACGCCGGTCCCGATGCAAAACTGTCGAGGAACAGATTGTTTCCCATCGACACGAGGCCCGAGGGGTTGTCGAACCGCACCAATTGGATCTGGCCGACCTGGGAGGCCTGCGTCACACCAGGCAGCAAGACCGAAACCGTGCCATCCTGGCCGATGTCGATTTTCAGCGCGCCGGAAGGAATCGTGATGACCGGCGTCAGCTGATCACCGTCGCCCGTGACCAGGTTGCCGACGTTGTCGCGCTTGAACGATCCGTTCCGCGTGTACATGATCGTGCCGTCCGGGCGCGCGACCTGAAAGAAACCGGGACCGTCGATGGCGAGATCCAGCTCGTTACTGGTCTGCCGGACGTTCCCCTGGAGCCATTCCTTGGCGACGGTGATCGGCCGGACACCGGAACCGACCTGGACACCCGTGGGAAACACGCCGACGTTTGAAGCGTTCGTACCGGGAAGGCGTTGGATTTGGTAGAGGAGATCCGCAAACTCGGCGCGGCTCCGCTTGAAGGCGTTCGTATTGACGTTCGCGAGGTTGTGCGCGATTGTATCGACGTTGATCTGCTGAGCCGTCATGCCTGTGGCGGCCGTCCACATTGCGCGAATCATACGCTCCTCCTACTGAACTCGACCGACATCCTGAATCGCGGTTTCCGTCATCCGATCCAATGTTTGGATCAGCTTCTGCGCCGATTCATAGGTCCGCATGCCCTGAATCATCTTGACCATCTCACCCAAGGCATTTACGTTCGATTCTTCGACATGTCCGGATTGCAACTGCGGATTGGCGGCCGGTTTCGGCTTCCCGCCCATGAACAACCCTTCCGTGTACTTCTGCGGCATCCCGTTCTCCGGAAAATCCACCACCTTCACCGTGCCGACCGGATTGCCGTCCACCTGTATCCCACCCTGCGCATTGACCTGGATGGTTCCCGCCGGGATCCGGATTTCTCCTTTGGTTCCCATGACCGGATGGCCGAGGTTGGTGACGAGCCGGCGTTGGTTATCGAGCGAGAACATGCCGTTCCTCGTATACCGCACACCTTGCGGCGTCTTGACCTCGAAAAATCCGTTCCCCTGCAACGCCATGTCCAACTGGTTGCCTGTGATGCGGATGCGCCCCGGCTCAAAGGCGGTGCGCAACGCATGGGGTTCCGCAAAGACCCGTTCGGTCGGTCCTGCGGGACGCGAGGTAATCGAGGCCGCCAGGGACATCGACGGCATGGCCGTCTGAACGGTGGCGCTCGCGCGGGCGAGCAAGCCTCGAAACGCCTGTTGGTCCTGCTTGAAGCCGGTGGTGTTGACGTTCGCCAAGTTATTGGCAAACACCTGCATCTGCTTTTCTTGCGCCACCGCGCCGGACAGGATGGGATAGATCGCTCGATTCATCGTAGGGACTTCTTCCGGTTTAGATTACTCTCACCGAGAGAATAGCAATCGATATGCCATCGCCCGAAGATCGACCAACTGCAGGGCAAGAAGCCGAGCCGTGATGAAAAACGCCTTCAACTGGCGTTATTACCTGCGGTGCGGCCTGCGGCGCGGATCAGAGATGGGAAAATCATGCTGGGCGGATCGTGACCGGGAGAGAGAACCAGGCAGACTTTACCGGGCTGACGGAAAGGCCTGCCTAGCGGCGTCGGGACCGACGAACGGAGAATAGCAGCCCATCCGAGGACAAGCTGACAAGGGGCCTTGATGACGGTGAGATTCGATCAGACTGACGCGCGGGAGGAAGAACCAGCGACGGACGCGGAGGCCTGTGGTGCAGCCACGCTTCCCTGCAGGCCATAGACAGAGTGGCCTTCGGCCCTGGCTTTTCCGACCGCTTCGCTCGCGGCACGGAGCAAGCCGGCTGCGTCCATGCCGTCTTGGCTGGACAGGCTGATGCCGATGCGACTGGTGAGAAACACTTCGTGGCCTTCCACTGTAAATGGCAGCGACACGGTACCCTGCATTTTACTCGCAATGGAGATGACCTGATCCGTGGAGCCGATTTGGTCCAGCAACACCGCGAAGGTGCGGTCGGCGAGCCTCGCCACCGTATCAGTGCTGCGGAGGGCGCTTTTCACCCGGGCGGCCTGCACGCGATAGATCAAGTTGATATTCATCTGGCCCTGCAACTCGGTCGAGAGAGAAAAGTGATCCATCTCGACGAGCAGCAGCGCCACCTGATGGTTCTGCTTATGGGCTCGGGGCACCGCTTGATTCAACAGCGACAGGAACAACCGCTGGGTCGGCAGACCCGTGACTGCGTCGTAGGTCGTCTGGATCGCGGCATTCGTTTCACCGCCGGCATAGCGGGCTGTCCCCTGAGGCTTGCCTGAACGGGTTCCCCGGTACACCACCACGGCCACCGCCGCGACCAGGACCATGCCCACCCCCCACATCATGGGCGAAAACGCTTGCAACGCCGAGGCGGTCAGCAGGCCTGTCGCACTAATCCAATACAAGCCTCCGGCCACCAACATAACCGACGCCACCATACCCAGGCGTGTGGAATCGAGCGGAGTAGAGTACGGTCCTCCGACCCCCTGTCCAAAGGTGATGATATGCCCCCGACCACCGGAAGAGCGACCGCCCCCCTGATCGGCGGGATCGGATGGCTGGAAGCTGCGTGTGACCTTACTATCCATGCAAGCGGTATCTCTGATCATGATGCGGACCGGGATAGAACGCCCGTAAACCCTTCAGCCCTTGGCAGATGAAATATCGGAATGCGGAGAGGGAAACTGAAGACTGGGACGTGAGGGGTACGATCGAGAAGATCCGCTCGGTACTAACGGAGCACAACGGGCGCGATCACCTAGAAACCGCCCATCGGCATTGTTGCCGCTAGGCGTCGACCGGGTGAAGCCTGGCCTTGAGGTGGAGGATCGCTTTCGAGTGAATTTGGCAGACCCGGGATTCAGTCACCTTAAGAGCCTGCCCGATTTCCTTCATGGTCAACTCTTCGAAGTAATACAGGGACAAGACCGTCCGTTCCTTCTCCGGAAGCTCCTGGATGGCACTTTCCAGCACCTTACGCTCTCGATCGTTCACCAAGACGGACAAGGGGTCCGGCTGATTGGGATCCGTCAAAACGCTCAGCACGGTATGCCCGTCAGGATCCTGGACACCGAGGTCGTCCAAACTGATCACGACGGCACCGCGCGATCGGGTCAGGAAGTCATCCAATTCTTCCTGGGACATCCGCAGTTCCGACGCCACTTCCTGGTCCGTCGGGGGATGGCCCAAGCGATTCAACAGTTCCGTATAGGTTTTTTGGAGCAAGGTGATGCGTTCGTGCACGGAACGGGGAATCCAATCCATGGACCGGATTTCATCGAGCATGGCCCCGCGAATCCGAAACTCCGCATAGGTTTTGAATTTCGCCTCGCGTTTGGGATCATACTTGTCCATCGCATCCATGAGGCCGATAATGCCGACGGAGACCAGATCCTCCGCATCCAGGTAAGCCGGTAAGCGGAACGCCAGCCGATGCGCCATGGCTTTCACCACGTGGGCAAATTCCTGAATCACCCGCTCCCGATCGGACTCCAGAATGGGCTTTTTTACCGCACTGCCGGTCGAGCTGCCTTTGCGTCCGTCCATGGGGTCAGTCGTCCTTTCATCCGTGCGCCGACAGCAACTGCTGCCACAGGAACTGCACCGTGCCCTTCGGCAATGCAGGAGGAGTCAGCCGACCGACGGCCCCGGCCAGGTCGCGGAAGGACCGGCTGACTCTCGTATGGGGAAACTCATCGATCACGGCGCGTTGATGCGTCACGGCCAACGGCACATAGTCATCCAGCGGGATGCAGCCGAGATAATCCAATGAAACGTGCAGGAAGCGGCTCACCGCAGTCTCGAGTTTCGCGAACACTTGGGCCGCCTCTTTGGGCGATTTCGCCATGTTCACGAGGACGTGAAACCGACGCTCCCGATATTGCCGCAACATGACCTTCATCAAGGCATAGGCATCCGTCAACGAGGTCGGCTCCGGAGATACCACTACGATGATCGACTGAGCAGCCGCGGCAAAATAGGTGACCGTCGACGAAATCCCCGCTCCCGTATCGATCAAGAGGACATCCATTGCCGAGGCCAGCCGCTCCAGCTCTTCCTGAAGCAAGAGCTGTTCCGTTTCCGTCAGGCTCGTGAGTCGGGGGATTCCCGAGCTGGCAGGGAGCACCATGATGCCGGAAGGCCCCTTCAGCGCGATGTCCTCGAGCCGGCAGACCTTGTTCAGCACATGCTCGAGCGTGTATTTCGGCGTGAGTCCCAACAAGATGTCGATATTGCCCAACCCCAGATCCGCGTCGAGTACCAAAACCCGTTTCCCGCTCTGAGCCAAAGCAATGGCGGTATTCGCGACGACGTTGGTCTTGCCGACCCCACCCTTGCCGCTGGTCACTGTAATGACTTGCGTGCGAGAGGCGGCCGCTCCACTATCCTGTTCCCGTACTTGCTGGTCCAGCATGCCTTGTTGCATGGTGTGGTGTTGCCTCCCTGTCCTATCGCACTCCGAGTTATCGCCCCTTGCTCCCGAATACCAGGCCGGCATCCGGTTGTCCTTCGCCCTGCCCCAACCCAATCATGCCGGGTGCCCGCAGGGAACCGCCGAGCAGAAGATCGCCTAAACGATCGACGTGCGCCTGAACCAGATCGTCCGGTACCCGCTGCCCGATTCCCCAATAGGACAGCGGCAGACCCGTCCGATGGGTCGTTTCGAAAATTCCGCCGTATCCCCTGGTCTCATCCAGCTTCGTAAACAGCAATCGCAAAGCCGGAAGATCGATGCAGTTCGACGCCATGGCGACGAGATCGGGCACCCTGGTCCCGGCCGACATCACCAGATGGATTTCGAGCGGATATCCGAGACCGATCACTCCACGCCACCGTTGGTCCGCCAAGGACTGGTAAGGCACGAACCCGGGGGTATCGATGAGAATGAGTTCCGCCTCTCGATGTTCTTCAATCGCCGCCCGCACCTGCTCCGCCGTCCCCGCCACAGACAATTCAATCCCGAGCACCTCCGCATAGAGGCGCAACTGTTCGACGGCCGCCGGCCGGAAGGTATCCATCGTGATCAGGCCCACGCTGCGCTGTTCCACCAGCCCATAGTGAGTGGCCAATTTTGCGATCGTCGAGGTCTTGCCGACGCCGCTTGGTCCGACGAACAGGGCTACTTTCTGCTCTCCGCCGGCCGAAAGCAGCGGACCCACCGTCGAAATCCGAGACAGCAACACCGTGCGCAGCAGTTGGAGCGACGACGTCCTCCCGGTTTGCCCCGGTTCCACCAACGTGGACTGGAGTTCCCGGAGGCATTGGTCCGCCGTTCCAGCCTCGACGCCATGCGACAAAAGATCCTCATAGACCCGCTCGAACGTGTCGACGCCGCGGCCCAACGGCTTCAGCACGGCACTCCTGGCGGGAACCTCCTGGGTCTTGCGAACCTGACCGCTCGCCGGAGGCGTGGGACGAGGCTGGCGCGGCGCCACACTTTCCGTCATGGCTCCATGCAAGGTCTGCTCGAAATTCGTCTTCTGGGCGGCGGACCCGGCATCGCTTCGAAGTCCGCTGCCGACTTCAGTTGCCTCAGCCTCCGCCATGGACAGGTCGGCCGCCAAAGCCTCCTCATCGCTGGCCGCCACAACCTCCAGCATGGTGCCGCCCAGGAGACCGAAGCCGTTGCCCCATGACCGAACCCGCTTCGTCGACAGAATGACCGCGTCCGGTCCGAGCGTGTCCTTGATCTCGCGGATCGCATCGTGCATCGACCTGACGTGGAAGGTCCTGACGTTCATGCCAAGCTCCTGCTCTCAACCACTTCAAGGTCGAGCCGAACGGTCTCCAGCGCCTGGAGACGAATGACGCTGTCGACCTCGTTCAGACCGAGCACCGGCACCGAATGGAGGATGCGGTCCGTCAGTTTCCGAAGATGCCGCCTGAGCGAGGGTGAACAGAGGATGACCGGTTGATGCCCACGGCCGACCATGCGTTCGGCCGCCTGCTTGAGCGCCGCCACCAGTTTTTGCGATATCTGCGGGTCCGGTGCCCACTGCGTACCCTGCGGGGCCGAATTGGCTTGGTCCGCCAAAGTCCGATCCAGCCGGGGATCGAGCCCGATGATCGGTAGCGTGCCGTCGGGCGCAAGATATTGCCGGGTAATCGTCCGTCCCAGGCTCTGACGTGCCACCTCGGTCAAAATTTCCGGGTCCTTCGTGGTCGTCGCGTGGTCTGCAATCGTTTCCATAATCGAACGCAAATCGCGAATGGGCACACCTTCTCGCAAGAGCTGCGCCAGAATTCGAACCAGTGATCCCAGAGGAATCATTCCCGGAATCACTTCCTCGACCAGCTTCGGATGGATCTTCGCCAGTTGATCCAACAGCGACTGCGCCTCCTGACGACCGAGCAATTCATGCGCATGCCGCTTGATCAGTTCCGAGAGGTGCGTGGCGATAGCGGCGCCAGGATCCACCACCGTGTAACCCGCCATCTGCGCCTGTTCCCGCGCTTGCTCCGGTACCCAGAGCGCCGGCAACCCGAAGGCAGGCTCCTTGGTCGGCAGCCCGTGTACGGCTCCGCGTTGCGCCGTTCCCGGGTCGATCGCCAAGACGTGGGCCGGCATCACTTCCGATTTGGCGATCTCCACACCCTTCAGGAGAACCGCGTACTCGTTCGGCCTGAGTTGAAGGTTGTCCCGAATGTGGATCGGCGGCAAAATAAATCCCATCTGTTCGGCAAATTGTCGTCGCAAGCCCTTAATGCGCTCCAACAATCCGCCTCCGCTTGCAGCCTCCACCAAGCCGATCAATCCATAGCCCACCTGCACTTCCATCAGATCCAGCGGAACGACCTGCGGCGTGGCTTCCTCGGTCTTGGCGGTCGGAGCCGGCTGCGCCGCAGGGGCCTCCTCCGCTTTCTGTCGCTCGTTGAGCAGATACGCGACGTAGGCTGCGGTGCCGCCGAGCATCAAGAACGCGACATGTGGAAGACCCGGTACCAGTCCCAAGGCCAAGAGAATCCCGGCCGCCGTCCCGACGGCTTTGGGCGAAATCAAGACCTGCCTGGTGATTTCGAATCCGAGATCGACTTCGGAGGCCGCGCGAGTGATCACGATACCGGTTGCCGTAGACACGATCAGAGCCGGCACCTGCGCCACCAACCCCTCACCGACCGTCAACAGCGTGTAGGTTTGCGCCGCCGCAGCCAACGTCATTCCTTGCTGGAGCACACCGATGGTCAAGCCACCAAGGATGTTGACGGCGGTAATCACGATGGCCGCCACCGCATCACCGCGCACAAACTTGCTCGCACCGTCCATGGCGCCGTAGAAATCCGCTTCCTCCGCAATCTGCTTCCGCCGGTGCCGCGCCTCCGACTCGTTGATCAAACCGGCATTGAGATCGGCATCGATGCTCATCTGCTTGCCGGGCATGGCGTCCAAGGTGAACCGGGCGGACACTTCGGCCACGCGCCCGGCACCTTTGGTGATCACGACGAAGTTGATGATGACCAGAATCAGAAAGACGATCAGACCGACGGTATAATTCCCGCCGACCACGAAATTTCCGAAAGCTCGAATGACTTCGCCGGCCGCGGCGACACCCTCCGAGCCGTGCAGGAGAATCAGCCGCGTCGATGCGATGTTGAGCGACAACCGCAGCAGGGTTACCATCAGCAGAATGGACGGGAAGACCGAAAACTCGAGCGGCCTCCGCACCTGCATACCCACGAGCAGAATGATGATCGAGAGTGTGATGTTGAAGCTGAGCAGAAGGTCGAGAAAGAACCGCGGCAGGGGCAACAGCATGACCATCAGCATGGCCACGACACCGACTGACATTAGAATGTCCGGGTGCTTGATGATCGACGTACTCGGTATGGACTTGTTCTCTGCAGCCATAGGATTGCCGTTCTACTCCCGTTACGCTTGCGGCAGTTTTCCGCGCACGCGATACACGAACGCCAGGATCTCGGCGACCGCGCGGTAGAGATCTTCCGGCACCTGATGCCCGACCTCCACCAGCTTATAGAGGGTCCTGGCGACCAGCTTGTTTTCCACGATCATCACGCCATGGTGGCGGCCGATCTCCCGGATCTTTTCAGCCACGAACCCGGCGCCCTTCGCCACCACGACCGGCGCTCCCATCGTCTTGGGATCGTATCGAAGCGCCACCGCCAGGTGAGTCGGGTTGGTGACGATCACGTCGGCTTTGGGCACCGCCGCCATCATGCGTTTCCGAGCCAGTTCTTTTTGCATCGAACGCACTTTGGACCGGAGTTGCGGATCACCCTCCGCCGACCGGTGTTCTTCCTTGATCTCTTCTTTTGACATCCGCAGGCTGCGCTCCCATTCGTAGCGCTGGTAGGCGTAGTCCATCGCACCGATGGCCGCTGCAGCCCCACCCATCATCAGGGACGCTTTCATGAGTTCGCTGCCGACGGTGAGCAGGAGCGGCTGCACGCCGTACTGGCTCAAAGCCGGAAGCTGGTCGAGGTCACCCCGGATCGCCAAGTAGCCCATGCCGCCGATGGCGAAAATCTTGATCCATGATTTCATCAGTTCGGTGACGGCGCGGAACGAGAAGAGGCGGGAGAAACCCGAGAGCGGATTGATGCGGGAGAAATCCAGGGACATGGCGTCCTGACGCCACAACAGCCCTGTCTGCATGACGTTGGCGCTGATGCCGATCACCGCGATCCCGCCGATGAGCGGCGCCAGAATCATGAAGACATCCAGGCCGATCTGGCGCAGGATGAGATGCACATGGTCCAAAGTCAATGCGCGCTGAGAGGACTCCTGCATCGCCTTCAGCAACCACCCTTGCAAGGCGCCCTTGAGGTTCTCCACCAGCGCGGGCGCAAACCAGGACAGGGCCCCGAGGCTGCCCAGGAGGCCGACCGCCATCATCGCATCGCGGCTGAACGCGATCTGTCCCTTGCGGCGCGCATCCGCTTTCCGTTTGGGTGTTGCCTGTTCTGTACGATCCGCTGCGTTTTCAGCCATGACCCAAGAGGTTCATCAATCCGAGCATGTGCTCGATCATCGTCGTGAATTCGTGCTCGAACAGGGACACCGTGTAAGGCAACGCCAACCCCATCGCAAACAGGCCTGCCGAGATCGTGATCGGAAAACTCAAGGCAAAGACATTCATCTGCGGCACCGCCCGCCCCAGTATCGACAGGATCGTGTTGACGATCAGCAAGGTGACGAAGACCGGCGCCGCCATTTTGAGGGCGACGCCGAGCATGTTTTGCGCCAACTGGATGATGTCCTGGGCCAGGCTATCGGACAGGTGCGCCGCGAACGGCGGCACCAGTTCGTAGCTCAGTCCGATGGCATGCACGACAAGTACATGGGCGTTGATCGAAAGAAACACCAGGGACCCCAACGTCATTTGAAATTGTGAAATCAAGGGGGTGTTCTGTTGAGTGGTGGGATCGAGCAACTGAATGACACTGAACCCCATTTCACTCCCCACCAATTCACCGGCGACTTGAAACCCGGCAAACAGCAGGCGGACTGCCAACCCGATCGTCAGTCCCACCAGGAATTCACTCATGACCCCAGCGATCACGAACATGGGATCCTCCGGAAACTTCGGCAGCTGAATGATCGGGGTAAGCACCAGGCCCAGCATCGTCACCAAACCCGCCTTCACGGGAGCCGGGATCGTCTTCGTGTTCAAAATCGGAAACACGCTGATGATCCCCGCAATCCTCACCACGAGGATGCTGAACGATTGAAACTGCGGAAGGGCCAGATGGATCGCCTGCGTCACATTCATCGTCCGCAAATCCCGAGTCAGTGGATCAGTTCCGGAATGCGCGTGATCAATTGCGTCATGAAGCTGATCAGCTCGCCCATCATCCAGGGCAGGAACAGGATCGTCGCGGCGAACACCGCCAAGACCTTCGGCACGAACGAGAGCGTGGCTTCGTTGATCTGCGTCATTGCCTGGAACGTGCTGACGGCGAGCCCCACGATGAGACTCAGCCCGAGCACGGGCGCGGACACCACGATGGCCGTTTCAATGGCCTGTCGACCGATCTGGGTAACCATCTCCGGAGTCATAACGCCGCTCCTTTATTGAAAGCTCTTCACCATGGATCCGACGACCAGATACCATCCGTCAGCCAGCACGAACAGAATCAGCTTGAACGGTAACGAAATCACCACCGGCGGCAGCAGCATCATGCCCATCGACATCAAGACGCTGGCGACCACCATGTCGACGATCAAGAACGGGATGTAAATGAGAAAACCGATTTGGAACGCGATCCGGAGTTCGCTCAACACGAAGGCCGGAATCACGACGTGGGTCGGGACCTGATCGACGCTGGCGGGCTTGGGCGTGTGCGCCAATTCCATGAACAGCTCAAGATCCTTGTCCCGCATCTGCTTGAGCATGAAACCACGGATGGGTTGAATACCCCGATTCCAGGCCTCCTCGTAGCCGATCTGCTCGGCGATCAGCGGTTGGATGGCGTCCTTGTAAACCGCCTGCCCGACCGGTGCCATGACGAACATGGTCAGGAACAGGGCCAGGCTCACCAGTACCTGGTTCGGGGGAACCTGTTGCGTCCCCATGGCCTGCCGCAGAAATGACAACACGATGACCATCCTGGTGAAGGAGGTCACCATGATGAAGACCGCCGGCGCGAGCGACAGCACGGTCAGCAGCGCCAGGATCTGAAGCACCACCGCTGTTTGTTTGGTGCCGCCCTCCCCTAAGTCGATCGTGAGGGACGGCCCCTGCGCCGCCTCGGCCGCATGAACCGAATGGATGAGCAGGATGGCGAGTAGGCCCATGAGGATACCGGCCAGCCCGCGAACGCGGGTCGCCGCCCCTCGCTCCGCACCGGTTCTTGCTTTACCCGACATGTTTGTCCTCGTGGCCCGCCACCGCCATGCCGAACAGCCCGAGCGGCACAGGCCGCTCAGCGGCCTTCTCCAACAACGTCGAGACCTGTGCGGGATCGGTGATGCGGCCCAGGGAGACCATCTCGGTGGGGGTCGTCCCGACGATCAAGACTTCCCCGCCGACGGCGACCAGTACCACATGTTTGCGGGGAGCGATGGCTCCGCTGCCCACCACTCGGATCAGCGATGATCCGTCCTGAATCAGGAAGCGGCGGCCGAATCGCGAGCGCAGGAGCGCCAACAGCCCCAGGACAAGGGCCAGCACCACTCCGAGCGCCGAGGCCATCCGTATTGCACTTTCCCAAACATCCATGGAATTTCAGCCGGCTCCACAGGCCCGGGTCGGAACCCTGGGCGCATCGATTATCCCAATTGCTGAATGCGCTGATTGGTGCTGACGACGTCGGTCAGGCGGATGCCGAACTTTTCATTCACAACCACCACTTCGCCCCGCGCGACCAGCTTGTTGTTGACAAGAACTTCCATCGGCTCGCCTGCCAATTTATTCAGCTCGATGACCGACCCCTGCCCCAACTGAAGCAATTCGCGGATCAGCATGCGGGTCGACCCGATCTGCACGGTCACCTGGAGGGGAATGTCGAGCACGAAATCGATGTTTTTGTTTCCAGGAATGGCGGGGGTGGTATCCATCGTCGGGAACGACGTCGCCTGCGGAGTTCCTCCGGCGTCAGCGCCTCCGACTGCACCAGATCCTGCGGTTGCATCTCCATTGGCCATGGACGACTCTCCTCTTCCTGCGTCGGATTAGCTCAACACCTTGGTTACGCGACAGGCATGATTACCTTTGAAGACGCCCGGCTGCCCATGGAACTTCGCGTCGCCTTCCACGAGACAGAGCAACGGATCTCCCGGGTGCTGATCCAGCATCAACACGTCGCCGGGAGTAAAATTGAGCAGGTCCTGCACGTTGATCCTCGCGGTGCCCAACTGCACGGTCATCGTAACGGGACAATCCTGCAACGATTCCTTGAATCGGCTGCCCCAACTGCTGTCCTGTTCCACGTTGTCCGCGAAGAGACCGGAGTACAGTTTTTCTTTGATGGGCTCGAGCATCGAATAGGGATAGGCGATGAACATATCGCGTGAGGCTTCGCCGACGACCACCTGCAGCGTCACCACCACCACGATCTCCGTCGCGGTGACGACCATCGCAAACTGAGGATTGCTCTCGGTCCGCGTATAGCCGATCTTGACCTGCATCACGGCCTGCCAGGCCTTTTCCAGGTCGGCCAGCGCTTGCTTGACCACCTTCTTGATCAACCGCACTTGGATCGTGGTGAACTCGCGTCCCTCCGGTTTGACATGTGTCTGCGCCCGCCCGCCGAAAAAGAAATCGACGATCAAATAGACCAGCGAAGCATCCATGACATAGAGGCCGTTCCCTCTGAGCGGCTCCATCATGAACACGTTGAAGGACGAAGGAAGCGGCACCTTCTTGATGAAGTCGCCGAATTTCATGATCTGTGTGCCGACCACGCTGAACTCGACTTTTTCGTGCAACAGAGACGACCAGGACACGGATTGCTGCCTGGTGAACCGGTCGTTGATCATCTCCATCGTGGGCATACGCCCACGAATGATGCGTTCTTGATTCGTCAGGCTATAGGACTTGACCCCCGACGGATCCTCCTCCTCCTTGGGCGTGGTGTCGACTTCGCCCGACACCACCCCGCTCATCAGGGCATCGATTTCTTCCTGCGAGAGTATCTTGTCCATGGCGCCAGCCGACTGCTCCGGGTTACTGAATGACGAAGTCCGTGAAGTACGCCGACTTGACCGATCGACGGGGCAACACGCCGTTGACACGCTGTGTGACCTCGTCGCGCAGCTGCGCCTTCCCCTGAGGAGCCCGGATCGTCGTCGAGTCCTTGCTCGTCAGCAGCACCAAAATGCTGTCGCGGATCTGAGGCGTGCGATTCTTGATCTCTTCCACCGTCTCCGGACTGTCGACCTCGAGCTTGATGCTGATCTTCAAGTACCGGATCTCCGGTGAATCGGCGAGATTGACGATGAAGGGATCCAAGTCCGCGATAGCACCGGGGCTGGCTCCTCCCCCGTGACCGCCCTTCCCCCCATCTCCGTGGCCGCCCTTGTCGGAGGCACCCTCGGCCTTGCTCTCTTCGGCCGCATGTCCCCCACCGCCTCCGCCCCCCATCATCTTGATCATGACGAACGCGCCCCCGAGCATCAGAACGAGCATCCCTGCGAGAAGAATGATCACCATCTTCATGGGGACGCCTGCCGGTGCCGCGACTTTCTCTTGTGCTGCTTCTGCCATAATGGTCCTCCTGCAGACGCTAATTGCCAGAACTGACCAGGACTGCAATGCATGTGCCACCTCGAGACGCGCTGGACGCGGCGATTCGCATCCTGTCGTTGCGTCAGGTCCTCAGAAAACCAGGGATTTTATTCTGAGCGCTCGAATAGACATGCAGGACCTGATGATTTGCCGCTGGCTGACGTCAGCTCGGTGACGGGCCGAAACGGGAGACCGACAGAAACTTGACGAGAAAGAATCAGAGAGAGCGCGCGGCTCGAGAAAGCAGGACTAGGCAAAAAGTATCCAGTGAAGACCCGGGCGACTCAGGGGAGCCGCCCGGGCGAGTGGCGAGGCTTACCGTTTGAGGTTCACCAACTCTTGCAGCATCTCATCGCTGGTCGTGATGGCCCGCGAGTTGGCCTGGAACGCCCGCTGCGTGATGATCATGTCGACGAATTCCTTCCCCAGGTCGACGTTCGACTGCTCGACCGCGCCTGATACGACGCTACCCAAACCGTTCGTCGTCGGCGCGCCGGCCAAGGCGCTGCCGGATTCGACCGACTCGAGGTAGTGGTTGTCTCCCGAGTTCACCAACCCGTCCGGATTGATAAACCGGTTCAGGACGATCTGCGCCAAGGCGTGCGTCTGACCGTTCGTGAACTGCGCCACGACCTGTCCGGTCTTGTCGACGCTGATCCGTTCCAAGGTGCCGGACGCGTATCCGTTCTGCGTCTGACTGATCACGCCTGACGGGGACCCATACTGGGTCATGCCGGTGAAATCCACGGTCACTGTCTGCGGCGTCGTGGCTCCGCCGGGGATGGTCAGGGCCATCGCTTGCGAGCCGCCGGTCGAGAGGGCTCCGGCCGCCGTAAAGACCAAGTCGGTGCGCGCCGTTGCCGCGCCGCTGTCGACCCTCGAGTAGACGTTCCAGGTCAAGGCCGTCGACGATTTCCGGAAAAACATCTCCAACTGGTGCGCGTTGCCCAATGAATCGTAGAACGTCACGCCGTTCGAGAAGTTGTACGTCGTCGGGTCGGTCGCGCTGAACGCAGTCGACGGAGCAGTGGCGTTCGCATTGAGGTTGGCGACGATGTTTGCCGTGGTCGTAGACTTCGGCGCAAACGCCGTCGTGTTCAACGTGATGTTGCCGACTGTGCTGGTGATATTGCCGTTCGTATCAGCTTGGTACCCCTGCAACAGAAAGCCGGCGGCATCCACCACCTGTCCCTGGTTGTTGACCTTGAACTGTCCCGCCCGGGAATAGTAGGTGGCCCCGGCGGAATCGTGCATCAAGTAAAACCCGTTCCCGTCGATCGCCAGGTCGAACGTGTTGCCCGTCGTGGTCATGGAACCTTGCGAGAAGTTCCGTTGCACGTCGTTCATGAACACGCCCAAGCCGATCTGATCGCTGCCTGATCCGCCGGTGAGGCTGGCAGAGATCAAATCCGAGAACGTCGCACGGCTCGATTTGAATCCGGCCGTACCGACATTGGCGATATTGTTACCGATGACTCCCATGGCATTCCCATAGGAGCTCAGCCCCGTAACTGCGGTAAACATGGACGTCAGAATACCCATCGTGCGTTCCTCCTCCGGTCGGCCGCTCCTATCAGAGCGTCGACATCATGGCCTCGCTACGCAGTCTTCGTCGTGGACTGTGTCTGCTGTGAAGGCGTTTGTCCCTGCGCCGCCTGCTGCAATTGCACACTCTGCTCCGTCAAGCTCACCAACTTCGTCAGCTGTTCGATCTGGCTGAACTGCGCCGTCTGGGCGATGAAGTCGGTATTTTCCATCGGCTTCAGGGGATCTTGATTCTGCAATTGTGTGACCAAGAGCTTTAAGAAATCGGCCTGCCCCAAGGCCTTCTGGCCGTCGGCCGCAGTGGTGCTCGATGCGGAGGTCGTACTGCTCGTCTGTGTGATGGCATTGCTGATATCCATAGGTCCTCCCCTTACGCGAAGTAACTCATGCGGCCGTTTCCCACCTGACGCGGAGTCGGCGGGCCGTCGGCCTCCTCGACCTTTCCTGCGCTCCCCTCCACCGCGCGGCCGGCGGTCTGTCCGGGCCGCTGGTACCCAGTCCCGGCGTCACCCCGTCCTTGTTGTTGCTGATCGACCGTCACACGGAGAAAGCCCATTTCCAATCCCGTAGTCCGCAGAGACGATTCCAACTGGTGTCCCTGCTGCACTAACCCTTGGCCCAATACACCATGCTCGGTCCGAATGTGGGTATGGACCGTCTGCTCTGCCATCATGACCCTGACCCGCAACGGCCCCATATCCAGTGGATCGAGATCAACGGTGACACTCTTGAACGTTTGCGGCAGCGGCGACGCATCCTCGGGCTGACGCACCGTGCTCGTGGCCTGAGGAGCGGACAGGCTCCGGGGCTCCCCGTTTCCCGTCGCGGATGAAGCAGCCGTCCCGTTTGTCCCGGCTTCCACCATCGTGTGGCCGAAGCTCGCTTGAGGGCCCGACGGAGGTCCGGCTGCTCCCGTGGTCTTCGACTGCTCGGCCTGCGAAGTCATGTCGAATTGCCTGGATGTCTCGCCCGAAGACGAGTCTCCCGAGGTCCAGTGGGCCGTTTCGGCCCTGAATTCGGCGAAAGACAGCTCAACGTCCTGGTTGCTCGACGCAGGAGACGATGACATGGCATCCTTGAGCTCCTGAATCTTTCGATCAGCCTGCATCAATAAGTCGGTCACTTTCGACAGCAGGGAGGACTCTCCATCCTTCTCCTCCGACTGCTTTTCCATCGATGGGGAAACCGCCGCGACATTCTCCTTGGTCGCTTCCGCACCCTCGCCCTGTTGAGGCAGTGCCGTCGCTGAAGCGGCATCCTGGCCCGGCGCCTGCGCGTTTCCTTGAGCTTTCAGCGCTTGGGCTGTGAGGACCTGCTGTCCATTTGCAAGCGGCGTGACGGAAGCCTCAGTAGGCATCGCTTCGTTTGCGGACTCGCTGGGCCCTGCCTTGTCATCCGGCGCATCGACGGGGGCGCTCTGTTGCTCCTGCTTGGGCTGGGCGTTTGCAGCCGCCAGACTCACGGTCTGCGCATCCGGCGAAGAGTTCTCTTTCTCTGCGGGCGCGTCCTCATCGCGCTCATCCTGGCGTCGCGCCTCGATCGGCTCATCCCGTCGGCTTCGTTCCGGCTTGCTAGCCTCATGAGACGCGTCAGCGCGACGCCCTGACCGCGAGGCCCGATGCGCGTCCTGCGCTTCTTTGGAACCGGAATTGTGCTGGTGATGGGCGGCGATGGCGCCGTCAGCCCGTTCGCGGCCACGGTTCGCCCCGGCTTTCGCCTGTTCCAACACCCTGCCGAAGCCGCTTTGCTGTAGCGACTCGTCTGGAGTATCGACGCGGGCATTGAAGTCAGGAAGAGGCAAACGTGTCTGTTGGACCGATGTCGTGACTGCCTGCTGTGATGTTGGTGTCATGGTATCGCACTCTCTCGATGAACGATTTCAGCTCTTCACCGGAGAGACTTTACAAACGGCGTGCCAACGGCCCTCGAACGAAATCCTGCCGTCAGTCGCCTGTTTGAAAACGAACAAGATCGGAGCATAGAGCGAGAGGAAGATTCTGCAGGGAGTCGGCGGCAAAACTTGCCGTGCCGCACGTGAGATGGGAACGATCAGGGAGCGTTGAGCAACTGTTCGGTGAGATGTGCGGCGCGTTCCGGCCGCACAGCGGCCAGAATCGCCCCGGCCGACTTGCCTTTCAGGAGACGGAGAAGTTCGATAGCCTTGCGCTCCGGCATGCGCTCGATACGCGATGCGGCCTCTTCCGGCGGCATTGCCTCGTAGATTTTCGCGAGCTGAGCCTGGCTCACATTGCGGGTATCCGCCGCGACCTTCTCTTCCTTGGCCTTACGGTCGGCCTCGACCTTGGCAGCGGCTTCGCTGCGCCGCTTCTGACCCTCGGCCGTCTTCTCGTACCGCGTCACGATTTGTTCGAGCTCGGCTTTGAGTTCGAGAAGGTGGGTCTCCGCGCCACGCAATGCCGCCTCCCGTTTATCGAGTACACGCCTGCGCTGTTCGAGCATGTCCAGGATCTCACGGGGAGCCGACGTGGCGGGACCATGGATGGCCGGCGCCTCTGTGCCGTGCGCGCCGCCCTCCTTCGGAGTCGCATTCGACTCCCCTTGGCCGGAATCACCCGCCCCGCCTTCAATCGGCTTGCCACCGGTGGCGGCGGATTCTGAGCCTGATGCTTGAGGCAATGGGTTGAGCATGCCAGCCAGCGAGAACAGCGCCGCAGCAAGAACCCCTGCCCTGCCCCGCATCATCCCTGCGTGCCTTCTCTGACCGGTCGCTAGCTCTGACACTTCACTCGCCATGATCCTGAGTCCCCTACCTCGCGGCCTTCCGTCCCCAACTCCGATCGTCGATCAACCGCTGGTCAGCCTGGTCGATTCGACGGCGCAAGTCTCGCAACGCCCGCTCGTGCAAAATATCAAGCTTCTTTCTGTACCGAGAGGCTTCGAGCACCTCGTCCCGCTTCGTCATCCACCGCCCATGCATCACCGCCCGGGCCTGCTCCGCAGCGGCTTTGGCCGACAAGGAGGCGTCCATATCCCCCAAACGACCGCTCAACTCATCGACCGTGCTTCCGCTCCGGGCTTGAGAAAGATAGCGTTCGGCCGCCTCGTCAGCCCGCCGACCTTGCAACGCAACATGTTCTTCAGCCGTCCTGAGCGCCTCCGCGAGCTCGGCCAATTCCAGTTTCGCCACCTGCTCGACTTGAAGGGCGTAGGCCCGCAGCACGTCCACTTTCATTGGATCTTCTGAGCCAACTGGAGCAGCTCTTCCACCGACTTCGCATAGCCGACGGGCTGCTGGATCTCCTGCCGGAGAAACTGGGTGATATCGTCGTGTGCCGCCACGGCCTTGTCCAACTCCTTGCTCGTCCCGGGTTTGTAGGCACCCAACGTGATCAGATCCTCAGATCGTCGATACAACGCCGTCCGTTCCACCACCAGCCGCGCTGCGGCATAGTGTGTCGGCGACACGACGTCCCGCATTACACGGCTTGTGCTCTGCATGATATCGATCGCGGGGAAATGGTTGCGCGCCGCCAGTTCGCGCGAGAGCACGATATGCCCATCGAGGATCGACCGCACCGCATCCGCCACCGGGTCGTTGAGATCGTCTCCGTCGACCAGCACGGTATACAGCCCCGTAATCGCCCCGCCGCTTTGTGCGGTACCGACCCGTTCGAGCAGCTTGGGCAAGACGGCGAACACCGATGGGGTGTACCCCTTGGTCGTCGGCGGCTCTCCGATGGCCAGTCCGACTTCGCGTTGGCTGTAGGCCAACCGTGACAGGGAATCCATCATCAGCAGGACTTGCTTGCCGCAGTCCCGAAAATATTCCGCAATGGCCGTCGCCACCAAGGCACCACGGATACGCACCAAGGGAGGCTGGTCCGACGTGGCCACTACGACCACCGAACATTCTCTGGTTTCGGGCGTCATATCCCGCTCCAGGAATTCCTTCACCTCACGGCCCCGCTCGCCGATCAAGGCAATGACGCGAACGTCCGCCCTCGTGTAACGGCTGATCATGCCGAGCAACACGCTCTTCCCCACGCCGGATCCGGCAAAGACCCCGATCTTTTGCCCCTGCCCGCAGGTCAGAAGCGAATTGATCGAGCGAATCCCCAAGTCGATCGGCTGTGTAATGCGGGTCCGATGCAACGGGTTCAACGGCACGGCATGGAGCGGATAGCGCAGATCCGAGCGCAACGGCGGAAGACCGTCGAGCGGATTCCCCAATCCATCCAGGATGCGGCCCAACACCTGCGGGCCGACCGGCACGGAGGCCGCGTGCCCTTTCATGACAACGCGGCTACCAGGCCCGATCCCCTGCATTTCCCCCAAAGGCATCAGCAGCACGCGTTCTTCACGAAATCCCACGACTTCGGCCATGACGGTCCCATGACCGTCTTCCCGGGTGATCTCACAGATTTCCCCGACGGAAGTGAACGGCCCGGAGGCCTCGATCACGATCCCGACCGCTTGCGCCACGCGTCCGGTAACGGAAAGCGGTTCGACCTGTTCTAGACGGTCACGCAGCTTCACCGGCTTCTCGCTTTCGAAGGGCTTCGCCTAAACGCAACAGTTGCGTATCCAAGGTCGCGTCGATCAGGAGACTGGCGGTTTGGACCATGCAGCCGCCCGGTGTCACAGACGGATCGCTCTCCAGCTTCACGGTCAGCAGCCCGTGGGGCGCCTGCGCGAGGGATGCCCGTATCGCTTCCAGATGGGGCAGATCAGACGGATGCACGCGGACACGGACCAAGCCGCTCTCATGAAGGTGCGACAGGGCTGTCTTCACTTGCGTCACGATCACTTCACGCTTCTCGGCCACAGCCTCGTGAATCACTTTCTGGGCGATCAGGAATGCCAGGGAAGCCACTTCCTCTTCCACCGTATCGACCAACCCACGCCACGTCTCTTCAAGCTTGCCGACCACGGAGGACACCAGCCCCTGTTCTCGTTGCCGCTGGCCGGCCACACGTTCCGTCACTTTCCGCTCGCCCTCCATGACACCGCGTTCGAAATCCGTCAGGCCGTCCTCGCCCACCGGCGAATTGCCTCGTCCGAAATCGGCCAACGGAACGGATCGCAGCTTGATATTGCCGGATCGGATCAGTGTGTTCTTCAGAACCGTATTTTCCTGGCGCAGGCGGTAGAGCTCGAGCAGCCGCGTGACCGTCAATTGCACGAAATCGTTCTGGAACGGCTTGCTCAGAAAATCCGACGCTCCGGCCTTCATCGCTCGCACAGCCGTCTCGACGTTCCCGTATCCGGTCATCACGATTCCGAGAATCCGCGAATCATATTCCAGGGCTTGCTGCAAAATCGTAATGCCGTCCGTTCCCGGCAGTTGGACATCCGTGATGAGAATCGCCACCGGTTCGCGACGCAATTGGGCCATCGCTTCTTGAGCATTCCCGGCGGTACAGACCAGATGTCCCGTGCTGCGCAACATTTCCGCGAGCAGATCACGAATCGCCTCCTCGTCGTCGACGACGAGGATCGCCCTGGGAGTCAGCTCTTTTTCCGGCACGCCGGAAAGGGCCGGATGCGCTTGAAATCCGGCCGACACGGTCCCCATTTACATCATCTCCTCTCCGCCGGCGCCGGCGATGACGATTCGTCCTTCCTCTTCCAGCTTGCGGCACACCTTGAGGATGTTCTGCTGGGATTTTTCCACGTCGGCTACCTTGACTGGCCCGCGCGTTTCCATATCCTCCTTGAGCATCTCGGCCGCACGGCTGGACATGTTTTTGAGAAACTTGTCCCGAATCTCCGGCGAAGACCCCCGCAAAGCGATCGGCAGATCCTCCTTGCTGATTTCTTTCATCAGCTCCTGCATGGCCCGATCTTCCAGCTTCACGAGGTCGTCGAAGACGAACATCAGGGCGCGAATGCTGTCGGCCAAGGCCTGATCACGCTCCGTAATCTTGGCCATGATCGAGCCTTCGGTGTTCTTGTCGAGGCGAGTCAGGATATCCGCCATCAGCTCAGGCCCGCCGACCGTCATGCTGGAAGTGCCGGTCGTGGCGGACAGGACTTCCTGCAGACTGTCACTCAACTCGGTCAAGACTTCCGGCTGTACTTCCTGCATCGTCGCCAATCGGATCGCCACGTCGTTCCGCAGCTGATCCGGCAGCAAACCCAGGACCGGACCGGCCTGCTCGGCCTCCATCTGCGCCAGGCAGACCGCAATCGTCTGCGGATGCTCCGCTCGCATCAGCTGGGCAACGGTTTTTGCGTCCACCCACTTCAGGGAATCGATGCCGGGATAGGTCTTCGTATTGAGGGAGTCCAGCATGCGGGTAGCCTTTTCGGGGCCGAGAGCCTTGATCAGGATGGCCTTCATGAACTCCTTGCCCTCGAACGCCACCTCACCGGAGGCGCTGGCCTTCTCGAATTCCGTAATCACGCTGTCTTCCTCTTCCTTCGTGATATTCGCCGTGTCGCGCATGTAGGTGCCGAGCTTGCGAATATCCCGCGGATCGAGCGACTTCATCACCACCGCGGCGGCTTCCTCCCCGATCGCCCTCAGGAGAATCGCCGCTTTCTGCTCACCGGTCAGTTGTTTGGCCATAGAGGGAGTCTGCCTATGCGTTATTCTTCAGCCATTGTTTCACGACGACGGCCGTGTTGGCGGGGTTGCTCTTGGCCATCTCCAGGATCTGGGCCGGTTGCTTGCCGACGATGGCGGCTTCCACCTGGCCCACCGAGGCCGGCAATGTCGGAGTCTCCGCCGGGATCGGCGGTGCCGCCGTAGCGGCCAGCATTCCCAAGAGCGGACGGACGACCATGAAGAGAATGAGCAAGAAGAGCACGCCACCGACCGCATACCGCACGTAGGGCATCCACATCTTCGTCGATTCAACCGCCGCTTCCACGCCGGGTCCGGCCGGTTCTTCGGATGCAAAGCCGAACTGCACGTTGACCACCTCGACCTGGTCTTGCCGCTCCGCAGAGTACCCCATGGCCTTCTTCACGATCTCCTCGAACCGCTTCATTTCCTCCTCGGTCCGCGGCACATACTTCTTCGGCGTCTCGGCGGCACCCTCGGCGGCCTTCGCGGCTTCATAACTGCCATCGACGAGTACTGCGACGGACAACTTCTTGATCGTTCCGGTCGGTTCGACGATGCGCGACACGGTCCGGCTGATCTCGTAGTTCACGGTCTCGTTCTTCGTCTGATTACTGTTCGAGCTGGTCTGGCCGCCCTCGCCTTCGGCGCCTCCCGGCACGTTCGATTCGACGCCGGGCACTCCGCCGGATGCGGCATTCACGCCGCTGGATTTCTCCTGCCCCCGCTGCTCGCTTCGCACCACCTGCCCGTTCGGGTCGAACCGCTCCTCGGTCGTTTCGATCTTGCGGAAATCCAAGACACTCGACACCCTCACGACGGCCTTGTTCAGGCCGACGATCTTTTCGAGCATCGTCTGGATACGGGATTCGATGTCCTTCTCGAGTGTGCGCTGGTATTCCAGCTGAGTCCCGGAGAGACCGGCCGTTTCATCGGTGGATACGTTCGAGAGCAAATTCCCATGCCCGTCGACGACGGTCACGTCACGCGCTTGAAGCCCTTCCACGCTGCTCGAGACGAGGTGAACCACACCCTGGATTTGCGCGCGGCTCAGAGATTGACTGGCCCGCAAGGCGATCACCACGGAGGCGCGGGGTCGATCCTGTTCCGTTGCAAAGAGCTTTCGTTCCGGCATCGCCAGGTGCACGCGCGCGCGCTCCACCTCCGGCATTTGCGCGATGGTTCTGGCCAATTCTCCCTGAAGCGCCCGTCGATAGTTGAGCTTTTGCACAAAGTCCGACATGCCCAGCGTCGACCGGTCGAAGATCTCATAGCCGACACCGCCGCCGTGCGGCAGTCCTTGGCTTGCCAATTCCAGCCTGAGGTCATGCACCTGCGCGTTCGGCACAAGGATGGTCGTGCCGCCGTTGGTGGTCTCATACGGCACCTTGCCGTCCTTGAGCTTGTCGATGATCGATGCCGCGTCATCCGTCGCCAGGTTGGCAAAGAGCACCTGCATGTCCGGCTGTTGGGTCCACAATGTGACGGCAATCAGACCGGCCACGGACCCGGCAAGGGCAAGGAGAATGATGAAGCGCTGGCTGATCGTGAATTGGCTGAAGTTCGGCAACATAGCGAGAACAATCCTTTAGTCCGGACGCCTGCGTACGGAGGGCCTGTCGTCAGATCTGCATGCGCTGAATTTCTTCGTAAGCGGAGATCAGCTTATTGCGCACCTGCATCATCAATTGAAACGACACGTCGGCCTGTTGCAAAGCGACCATCGTTTGGTGAATGTTCTGCGACTGCCCGGTCACCAAATCTTCAACCGCCTTGCTGGCGCCGCTTTGGGCCTGATTGATGGAACTGATCGCATCCTTGAGCGAGCCCATGAATTGCGAGGTGGCGCCCGGTTCCGCAGATTGTCCCGGAGCAAGAATGTCGGCGACGTCGGGCGGACGAGGCACGCTCATGCCCGTGAGTTTGAGGTCTGTCATGACTATTTCCCGATCTCCAGCGCGCGATTCCACATCGTACGCGCGGCGGTGATGGCTTGCACGTTGGCTTCATAGGCGCGGGAAGCGCCGATCATATTGACCATTTCCTCCATCACGTTCACATTGGGCATCTTGACGTAGCCGTTCTTGTCGGCGTCGGGATGGCGCGGGTCGTAGACCGTTTGTCCGGGCTTGGTGTCCTCAACCACGCGCGTCACCTTGACGCCGTCCAGCGCATGCGCACCGGGTCCCGACGCCGCCTGGCGCAGTGCGCGCTGAAAGGCCCCTCCCACAGGAGCGGATTGAAACACGACGTCGCGGCGCCGGTAGGGCCCGCCGGCGCTCGTCCTGGTCGATTGGGCGTTCGCCAGGTTGCTCGCAATGACGTTCAAACGGTGCCGTTGCGCATCCAGAGCCGACACCGACACAGCAAGACTATCGGTCATATCCATCGGTCACCTCGCGGTTGAAGCCCGGATTCCGGGCGTTAACGTCCTTCGCGGATCGCGGCCAACAACGACCGGAACCGCATGCTGATGATGGTTGCCGCCGTGTTGTACTGCATGGCGTTGTCTGACATCTTGGCCATTTCCAACTCGATGTTGACGGTATTCGCGTCAAGCGGCAGATCTCCCGCCCCGACTTCCTCAATCCGTCCCGTCACCCGTTGGAAGCCGTCACCCTTGGGTCCGATGTGGGTGGGATGAGTCGATACCAGCGTGATGGGAAGCTTGCCTCGCTGAGCCGAGGCTAACGCTTCTCCGAAGTTCAGCTCCGTGGCACGGTATCGGGGCGTCTCCTCGTTCGCGATATTCGCCGCGATAACCTTCTGCCGGGCCCCCCGGAGATCCAACGATCGCTCCAACAGATGCATCGTCTTGTCGATGATGTTCATCCGCTCCCCCCTTCCTGCAACAATACGGTGCAATCGGCATACCCGCCCCGTTCACCGAGCCTGCTGAAAACCCCCTCATCCGACAACCGGGCAAATGGATCCCCTGGGTAGTTTTCGCTGAAACCGGGCAATTTTTGCCGCCTATAGGCTTTAGGGCTTTTCTGCCGCCACTTGGTACCCCAGATCCCGATACTCGCGGAGTTTGTTCCGTAACGTACGGATGCTGATGCCCAGTTCTTTGGCCGCATGGGTCCGATTCTCTTTCACCCGTGCCAAGGTCTTGAAGATCAGGTCCCGTTCCATCTCCCAGAGCGAACCATGCGCAGACGAGGCCGGTACGGGCTCGACAACCTCCGGGTCCCTCGGCGGCACAGAGCCGTCTCCCCCCAGCAGATGCTCGACATCGACGACGCCACCGGAGGCCACGAGGATTGCGCGCTCCATGACGTTTTCCAGTTCGCGCACGTTACCCTTCCAGGTACGGCCCTGCAGCTCCCGGATGGCTCGCTCCGATAGTGTCGGCGCAGTCAGTCCATTACGCGCCGCCGAAGCTTTGAGAAAGTGGCGAGCCAGCAGTGGAATATCCCCCGTTCGCTCGCGCAGCGGCGGCACCGTCACGGGAAACACGTTCAACCGGTAAAACAAGTCCTCGCGGAACCGCCCCTGAGTGACCTCGTGATAAAGGGAGCGGTTGGTGGTGGCGATCACTCGAATGTTGACCGGGACCGGCTCGCGCCCGCCGATGCGATCGACTTCGCGCTCCTGGAGCACGCGCAGTAGCTTGGCCTGCAAACCGAGATTCATTTCGCTGATCTCGTCGAGAAACAGCGTTCCCGTATGGGCCATTTCGAATTTGCCGAGCTTGCGCTGAATCGCCCCGGTAAACGCGCCGCGTTCATGGCCGAAGAGTTCGCTCTCCAGGAGGCTGTCCGGAAGTGCCGCGCAGTTCAACGCCACGAAGGGGCGATGGGCACGCGGGCTCCGCGCATGGATGTAACGGGCCATCAGCTCCTTGCCGGTACCGCTCTCTCCGCTGATCAACACGGTGGCCTGGCTTGCAGCCACGCCTTCCAGCGTAGTCAGGAGCCGAATCATGCCGGGATCTTGCGTCAGGATGGCCCGCGCTTCCATCGTGACCGAGCCGGCCTGTTCATCGGGCACCGAACAAGCCTGCAGGTTCAGAATTACACGCTCGAGCAGGTCGGTGGAAAAAGGTTTGAGGATGTAGTCGTTCGCGCCGTATTTCATGGCCTCTACGGCCGTTTCCACGGTCCCGTAGGCGGTCATCAACACGATGGCGGTCTGGGGCGATTTCTGTTTGATCTCTTTGACCAGTTCCAACCCATTCATGCGCGGCATCTTCAGGTCGGTCACCACGAGCCAGGGTTTCAGACGCTCCACCTGCTCGAGAGCATCGGCCCCATCGATAGCCCCCTTCACCTGGAATCCCATGCGCCTGACCGTTTCAGACAGAGCCGTCCGCATAGAGGGTTCATCGTCGACGATCAACACTAAGCGGCTCTCCTCGCCGGACGATCCAGGGCCTTGAATGCCTTGATTGACGCTCATTCCTCATTCTCCTCTTCCGCCGATACCGGATCTGCAACCAACAAGTGTTGATAAGGGCTCTTGTCACCATGAGAGGTAGGCCGGCTGTCTCCTTGGACTGGTCCTTTGGGGAGGACGATAATGAAGGTCGTGCCTTGACCTGCGACACTTTCCACATCGATTCGTCCGTGATGCGCCTCGATCAGGGCATGCACGATGGCAAGGCCCAAACCAGTGCCGTGATCCTTCGTCGTAAAGAACGGGTCGAACACCCGCGAGAGGTGCTCCGGCGCAATCCCGCAGCCGGTATCGCTGACCGTCACCTGCACTTCGGATAGATCCGCGGATTCCGCCCGTTGGAGCGTCACCCCAATCGTCAAGGTGCCCCCAGTCGGCATGGCCTGCACCGCATTCAACACAAGATTTAACAAGACCTGCTTCATCTTGGCCGCATCGCACCAAAGCTGCGGCACGAGCGGATCCAGATGAAATCGTACTTCGATCGGCGCGGTCGAGATCGCGTGGGCCGCCAGCGTCAACACGTCGACGATCAACGGCTCGGTATCGTGCCAAGCGGCTTTCGAACAATCCGGCCTCGTATAGACAAGGAGATTGGATAACAGACGATCCATGGATTGGACTGCGACGGAGATGTGCTCGGCATATGCCCGAAGGTGAGGAAATTCCCGAAGGTCCTTGCGAAGCATCGAGGCGAACAGTTCCACGCTTCCCAGGGGGTTTCGAATCTCATGGGCGATACAGCCCACCATCTGGCCCATGGCTTCCAAGCGGTTTCGTCGCTGGAGTCGTTCCTCCAGCTGACGGATGCGAGTGACGTCGTGAATGAGGACCAGGCGACCGATAGAGGCACCGGATGCGTCGGTCAAGTCGGTCTGGGAAAGCGCAATCGCCACACCGTTGGGGAGGATCATCGGGTAGGCGCGATGGTCCTTCGTGATCTCGTGCAGGACTTCCGTGGCGGTCCTTCCACGAAGCCGCTCCTGCGGGATGCTCAACAACCGTTCGGCCGACTGGTTACACCGCACGATGATATCGCCGCGGTCCGCGACAATGACGCCGGTATCGAGAGACTCCAGCACGGCGGTCACATGGGCGCGCATTTCCTCGGTCTCGCGCAGATGCTCGCGCAGACTGGCGTTCGTCTGCGCCAACTCCAAATCCATCTGGTGTAGCCGTGTCGTGAGTGCGGCGTAGGATTGCTGCAGGACCGTCGCGGCCTGATCGAAGTCATGGAAGGCCCGGGTAAGGAGCTCGCTCTGGCCTTGCTGAGGAATCGGCAGAAACGCGGTCATGGACGACCTCCTTCGGCTTTGGCAGGCGACGACGTATCAGCCGCCAGCACGGCGGCGATTCGCTGCACCAGAATGTCGTCATTCTCCTTGAGTTCCTGCAGCCCCGCCCGAGCGAGTTCCGGCTGCTTGGCTTCTTTCGCCAAACGGACGATTTGAAACCGAATCCAGACCGTTTGATCAGCTGTCGGAGAGACCCCCAGCGCCTTTTGGTAAATCGTCATCGCCTTGGCATGCTGGTTGAGACGATGGAGGGCATCGGCATACAGAACCATTTCACCCGCGTTCAGCACGGCACCGGTCTTCGTCACCTCGTCATACGCCACAATGGCCTCGTCCAATCGCTTGGCCAGCGCTAGAGCGTTGGCGATTTTGAGCACCACCAACGGCCGCCGTTCGTCCTTGGGGTGATGCTGCAACCATTGCCGTCCGAGCTTGACGAGGGCCAGGTGGTTCCCCTCCTGACCCAACGCGGCCAGCAATCCCAGCAGAGACTCGGCGCCGAACCGTCCGATCGGATATTGCAACCGGTACCGCTCAAACACTGCGCGTGCCGCTTGCGGGTCTCTCTGGTCCAAATAACTTTCCCCCAGGCCCAGCAAGGCCGCCTCCTGAAGCTTTTCGGCGGCGGGGTCACGAATGACCGACTGATAAATCCGTGCGGCTTCGACGGGAAAGCCGGCCCGTCGATGGGCGTCGGCGATCCGGACGATCAGTTCGCTTCCCGCATAGAGTCGATCCGCGAACGGTCCGTGCTGGTGGTACATGGTCAAGAGTTCAAAGTCGTCGCCCTCTCTGATCGCCCGTTCCAACCGCGGCTGCAAATGTGCCACCAGACGCGCGCCGCTCTTTTCCGGCCAAGGATCACCCTCGATTTTTCCCGCTCGCTCCACCACCTTCTGGTAAATCGCGATCGCCTCGGCCTGCTTGCCCGCGCGCTCCTGCGCCTCACCGAGGTGAAACATCGCTTCGCTGCCGACGGTCGTGTCCTCGTATTCCTTTCCCATCGTCTCAAAGACTTCGTGCTGGCTCATTGTCTCGCCGGGATGCAGCGGAACATCCGAGATGAGCGCAGTCACGGTTTGCCGAAGGTTCACGGCGCCGTCGTCCGGCTCGGTGCGCGCGTCAACATCCGCGTAACGAATCCGCGCCATGCCGGAGACCGGCGTGCCTTGATACTGGCGTGTCGCCGCGGCATAGAAGAATCTGGCGGAGTTCCATTGGCCCGCATCGCGGAAGGTATCGCCCAAGTGAATCAGGACGAATGGGGCTTCTTGTTTGTGAGGAAAGACGTTGTAGAACAACAACAACTGTTGCCGGGCGACCGGCAGACGTTTGAATTCCGTGGCGGTATCCGCGTATCTGAGGAGGGCGTAGGGATCTTTACGGAAGATGCTGGGCCAACGCTTCGACGTCGCTTCAAAGAGTTCATCCGCATCCTTCATGCGCCCTTCTCGATATACCGCATGAGCCTGTGCCAGCATGGCGGCTGCCACCAGAACAGGGTCGGTCGTATGACGTCGGACCATCTCGAACGTCTGACCGGCCTCTCGCCACTTCGTCAAGCCGAGAAAGGCGTACCCCATCCCGAGAAGGGCCCGATTGGCATCGTAGGAATCGACGTCCGAATGTCCCAACGTCCGTTGATAGGCGACCTGTGCCTCCTGATACCAGCCTTGCTCCCGGTAGAGGTCGCCGATTCTCCATCCCGCGCGTCTGGCGTTGGTGGACTTGGGATCGTCCCGTAGCAGAGCCCGATAGCGTTCGATAACCTCAGAACGGCTCCCTTCGGTGCCCTGAAGCTTGAGTTGGGATTCTGCGAGAAACGCCTGAGCGGCGGCGATCAACGGATGGTCGGGGTTCTCCTTGGCAAACGCCAGGAAGGTCAGGCGCGCATCCAGCACATCGCCTTTTGAGAAGGCCGCGGCGCCGTGATCGAACTGCTCCCAGTCTTTACTGAGGGTTAGGCGTTCGAAACGAGGACCACCGTCCGGGAGTTGTGCGTGTAGGAGTTCCGAAGGTTCCGGGAGGGATTCAGGAATAGTCCGAACCTCGACGTCCCGACCAGCCCCTAGGGTTGAGTCCGCAATAGTCAGCAGGCAACCAAGCCCGACAAGGAGCGCACCCACCGCCAGCAATGTAGAGACCTGCGACTTTTGCACGGAAGTCAAAAGTCAGCAAGTCCCGTGCCCTCGCCCGGCAAGAAACTCAGTGGAAACAACGCGTGATTTGAAAGGGAAATTGGCCCACCTGACGCAGGCCGTCAGAAATCCCGACAGACAGGGCCTGCCGGGCGGTCAAGAAAATGACAGCCGTCAGCAGACTGGAAGGCTCAGTGCTGGACCGGGTACCCATGGCTCTTCGGGTCAAAGCCTTTGCGCTTGAGCTTTTCAACCAATGTGGTCCTGTTCAACTGCAGCAGTTGTGCCGCCCGGCTGGTGATGCCGTTGGCTTTTCGAAGGGCCTCTCCGATCAATCGATTCTCGTAGTGCTCCAGTTCCTTCGTCAAATTGATGCCGTCCTCGGAGAATCGAATAAACTGCTCTTGCGGTTCTGCTGCCTTGGACGCTGCGACCTTGAGCGTTCGCTCCGGCAGATCGCTCATCGTGATCCAGCCCTTCTTCTTCAAGACAACCAGCCGCTCGATCATATTCTCCAGTTCGCGGATGTTGCCGGGCCACTCATACTCCCCCATCCTCGCCAATGCATCAGGTTCCACCCCTGCAATGTCCGTGTGGCGCAGGTGATTGAACTGGCCGATGAAATGGTTGACCAACAGAGGGATGTCGCTCCGCCGATCCCGAAGCGGCGGAATATGGATGGGAATGACGTGCAGACGGTAAAACAGGTCCTGCCGGAATCGCTTCTCCTGAACGGCCTGTTCCAAATCCTGATTCGTAGCCGCGATGATCCGAACATCCACGTTGATCGTGCGCGTCCCTCCGACTCGCTCAAAGCACCGTTCCTGCAGCACCCGGAGGAGCTTTACCTGAAGCGGCAAACTCATTTCACCGACTTCGTCCAAGAATATCGTGCCTCCGTGAGCGAGTTCGAAACGTCCCAGGCGCGTGTGGGCCGCTCCCGTGAAGGCGCCTTTTTCGTGCCCGAATAGCTCCGATTCCAGCAAATTTTCTGGAATCGCGCCGCAATTGACTGGAACCAGTGGCCTGTCCCGCCGCATGCTATTGAAATGGAGCATACGCGCGATGAGTTCTTTCCCCGTCCCGCTTTCCCCTTGAATCAATACCGTGCTATCGCTATCTGCGACCTTTTCAACAAAATCCAGTACCCTCCGCATCGGAGCGCTCGTGCCGACCAAGTGCTCGAGTCGATACTGATCGCGAACCGCTTTGCGAAGGAGATGATTTTCCTGCTTGAGCCTGTGCACATCCAGGGCCTTCTTCACGATCACGGCAACGGTTTCCGGTTCGAACGGTTTGGTGACGAAATCAAACGCCCCGGCCTTCATCGCGCGCACGGCGTAGTCGACCGTCCCAAACCCCGTCATGACGATTGAAATGACTTTGGAATCAACCTTTGAAATTCGATCGATCACTTCGAGCCCATCGATGCCGGGCATCTGCAGGTCAGTCAACACGACGTGAACCGGTTGGTCCTTCACAGCTTCCACACCGGCCAGACCATCGGATACAACCGTCACTTGATACCCTTCGGCGGCGAGCGTTTCATTCAACACCTCGCGAACAGCGGGGTCATCATCGATCACGAGGATATGCGACTGGCTCATGGCTTGGCCTCCCGTCATAGTCCGCACAGGGCTCCCCGCCGGCTTTTACCAGCGAGCGGCTCGAAAGCTCCGTTGTCAGCGACGTACAAGTTGGCTTCAGCTTATGGGGAATTTCAATTGAATTCAAGGACGAGATGGCCCTACTCCTCGCTTTGGGGCCGAGTTCGCCTTAACGACCTTGACAGGCCGGCTTGGGAGATGTACGGTTTCCCGTTCGTTTTGGTAGTTACCCCGCTGATCAGACTGGTCGGTAGTCTCAGAGGGCTGGCGTAGCTCAATGGCAGAGCAGCGGTTTTGTAAACCGCCGGTTGGAGGTTCAATTCCTCTCGCCAGCTCCACACCTTCCGCTTCCCCTCATCGTACTAAACGGCTTCCCCTCGGGCAGTGCACCGCCCGGTATAGGCAATCCAAGTCCAGACGATCCCCCCGTTGGAGGTACCCAGTTTAGGGACTAGTCTCGCTCCTACCCCTCAGATACTCTGGGCACCTTCACGGGTAGCAAATGGAGTGCCGTCATGGAAGCTCGCTACAGCCAACGGGTCTCGGTTGAATGCGGGGTCGTATTTGCCGGTGACCATACGATTGGTGAAGGACGCACGCTCGATCTCTCCCTGCCTGGCTGCCTGCTCCAAAGTGCCACTCCCCTCATCGCCGGAGACTATGTCCAACTGCGGTTGTTTCTCCCCGATTTCGAAACTCCACTACATGTTCCTCTTGCGGCGGTGCGATGGGTGGATGGATCCCGAGTCGGAGTCGAGTTTATCCGGACATCACAAGAGGAACAACGACGGCTCAAGCAGTTCGTGCAGCAACGAATGCGGCGAAACGCAACAGCGACGTGGACGGAAGGTCTTGCGGTCATTGATGGCATGCAGTCCTGACCACGTTTCTCAACACGACCACCCTGAGGCCCATCGCATGGCACAACACTTTAAGATTCGGACGTACCATCGGGAACCGATTTGTGTGCCTGGCTACTATTTGTCAGGAGACTTCCTCGGAAAGGCGACGGTCTGGAACATCTCGACAGGAGGGTGGCACCTGCAAGGCGACCATCAGGTTAGAGTGGGGATGGAATTGTCGCTGCGTATTGAGTTGGCTCCCCATACCCGAGCGATTGAAGTCGAACAAGCAAGGGTTCAGTGGGTACGGGGGCTGGATTTCGGCGTTCGTATTGAAAAGATCGGTGCGCTCGCGGCGAAGCGATTGGGACAACTCGTTGGTACCAGCCGCCAAGAGTCTTACGCGGTCAGGCGCTAGGCTTCCTTCAGATCCTCCTCATCAGCCATCTCCGCGATCTCAGACTCAGTGCGCCCTTTCATCATAGAGGGATGAAGTCCGTATTTCTTGAGCATCTTGTAAAAATCAGCCCGGTACCGGCCGGCAAATTGGGCCGCGCGCGAAATATTCCCACCGGTCAACTGCAGGACATTCCTGAGATAGGACCGTTCGAACTCCTCCTTGGCCTCTGTCAGTGGCTTCAGGGCGACATCGGGTGCAGTCCCGACATTGGGCAGAAGTTCGGGGGTAACCATATCCTGCCGCGACATGACCACAGCTTTTTCAATGGCATTTTCCAATTCACGGACATTCCCCGGCCAGGGATACACCGTTAACCGATGCATGGCCGCGGGAGTGAACCCACGGACATCCTTCTTGGACAGTTTCGCGCTCTGCTTCAGGAAGTGCTGAGCGAGTAAGGGGATGTCTTCTTTACGTTCCCGCAAGGGGGGAATGGCGAGGGGAACCACGGAAATGCGGTAGTAGAGGTCATGGCGAAACGTACCCGCCTTAACGGCCTCACCAAGGTCCTTGTTCGTCGCCGCGATGATCCGCACGTCGACCTTTGTCGCATGCTCCGCCCCGACCTCGCGAACCTCCCGCTCTTGGACCGCACGCAGCAATTTGACCTGCATGGCCAAGGGCATTTCACCGATCTCATCGAGAAAAAGCGTGCCCCCGCTGGCACTCTGAAAAAAGCCACGCTTGGCCGCCATGGCACTGGTAAAGGCCCCGCGAACATGGCCGAACAGTTCACTCTCAAACAGCGTTTCTGGAATGGCAGCACAATTGATCGCGACAAACGGCCCTTTAGATCGCCGGCTGTTCGTATGGATCACCCGCGCAAGAACCTCTTTCCCCGTCCCGGTCTCGCCGACCAAGAGGATCGTCGCGTCCGAGTCGGCCACCTGCGCCACCTGCTGAAACAGCCGCTGCATCGCCGGACTGCGCGCAATCACATTCTCCAGTCCATACAGTTCCTTGACCAGAGACTTGAGACGCTGGATCTCACGGGACATCCGTTGCTGAGACAGCGCTTTATCGAGCGTGGCCTTCAGTTCCTTGTCATCGAAGGGTTTGGTCAGATAGCCGAACGCGCCCCGCTGCATCGCTTCGACCGCATTAGGAATGCTGCCGTGCGCCGTGAGAATGATGACCGGAAGCCCCGGCTGTGTTCGCAGCAAATCTTCGGTCAAGTCGAGCCCGTCTTCCCCGCGAAGCCGCAGGTCCGTGACCGCGATATCAAACGTCTCTTGCCGCGCCGCCGCAAGGGCATCCTGCCCGGTGGTACAGGGGGTCACGGCAAACCCCATCGCGGACAGCCGCATCTTCAGAAGATGCAACAACCCTTCGTCATCATCCACCATGAGAACGCGTTCTTGCTCCATATAGGTTCCTAGGGTTTTAATTGTTCCATCGGTTGAACAGGCAACACCGCGGCCGGCGGTTTGATCGGCCGAATCTTTTCCCGCATTTCTTGATCGATTCGCTTCAGGGCTTCGAGCTGGCTCGTGAGTTCTTCGATCTTCCGGTCCCGATCACCGATCTGGCGCTGCAAACTTTGCACCGTGAGCGGCTCCGCCGCGGGTCGCACGCTTTCACGCCTGGAACTCAGCGACTCAACCCGCTTTTCCTGCTCCTGCAATTCCCGTTGCAGCGTTTCCACCGATTGGGCTTCCAGCTCTTGCATGGCCCTCAGCTGCTGAATAACAAGTTCGCGATCGAGCAAATCCCTCACCGCGCGCTCGGTCGCTTGAGACAACATGCTATGAGCTTTGGCCGAAGCAGGGCCCGTGAGGACGGAGCGTACCCAGGACTGGTTCTCGGAGATCTCACCGGATTGCAGCAATTGAAGCCACAGACGACTCGACGCCGCCAACTGACTTTTGGGGGCTACAGCGATCACTTTTTCGAAATAACGGGTAGCCGTTTCCCGGTTTTCGTACAAGGCCGCCAACGCGCGCGTGAAGAATACATGATCGCACGTGTTTTTACTAGCACATTTGGAGGCTAACGTTTCTTCCCGCTTCGTCAACGTCTGCAATGCCTTCGTTTCTGCAGGATCAGCAAGGAAGTACGGTGTCTGAGCGGCAGGCGGAGCAATGGTGCTGCATCCCTGACAACTCAGCAGGACCGCGAGTGCATATCCCGAGTAGCGGAACATCATCCCACCAATGCGCCCGGTTTCGTCAGTCGCAAGATAAGCCGCACCGTTGTGCCCTTGCCCGTTTCACTTTCGACCCAAATTCTTCCACCATGCGCTTCCACCACGCGCTTGGCAAGCGCCAGTCCCAACCCGCTGCCGGCGGTCGCGTGCCGGGCCTTGGTCCGGCCCTGGTAGAACCGATCGAACACATGGGGAACCTCCTCGGCAGGAATTCCCGGACCCGCATCCGTCACCGACACGAAGAGCAAGCCCTCTTCCGATCCAGCGGTCATATTGAGTTTGACAACCCCGCCCTCCGGGCTGAATTTGAGCGCATTGGAAAGCAAATTGTCGAGCACTTGCTCAATGCGTGCCGTATCGGCCTTGACCCAGTGACGCTCGCGGGGAGCCTCGACGACCAATTGTACATGTTTTGCATCGGCGAGGAGACGAATCTTATTCACCGACACCTCCGCAATCTTGCGAAGGTCCGTCGGCACAAAGCGATACTCCAGCATCCCCGCTTCCATTTTGGACAGATCGAGAATGGTCGAGATCAGCGACATCAACCGCCGACTGCTGTCCGACATGATGCGCAACGTCGTCCGTTGGTCCTGCGTGAGCGGACCAGGAATCTCATCTAACAACAGGTGGGTCCCCTCCTGAATCGATGCCATCGGAGTCCGCAATTCATGCGACACGTGAGCCAAGAACTCGCTCTTGATGTCGTCCAGTTGCTGGAGTTTCTTCCCCATCCAATGCACCGTCTCGCTGAGTTCCCGCAGTTCCCGAGGAGCACGCATGTCCAGGGCCGCCTGGAAGTTCCCCTGCCCGATCTCCTGGATGGTCGCCTGAAGCCGTCTCAGGGGCCGGAGAATGTTATAGCTGGCGACCGCCGCCAACCCGAGACCGAACAGCAACGCCACCAGCACCAGTTGTTCGGTCACCGCCTCGGCCTGGACGGAACTGGCTCGGGACTGGTTCACCCCAATCGTGATCTGCGCCTCGTGCAGCCCAATGTAACTTTGCAGCGCGGAGGCCATCCGATCGGCCAGGGCGCTCCGACGCCCCTCATACCCTGCCGCCGACTCCTGTGGGGACGCGGCCGGACCGGCCAATTGCGAATGGAACAGGGCCAAATGCTCCTGTTGCACCCGTTCGACCTCCTTCAACAGCTGAATGCCCTGCTCGGCCGACTCCCTCGTCTGTAGCATCTGCAGCGCATGCTGGAATTCTTTCGTTTCCTCGTCGAAACTTTCGAGAAACGTCGCAGCCGGCACGGCGAGATATTTCTTTTGACTCTGCACTTGCGTGTAAAACGAAGCCAGAAGATGCTTGGCGGACTCGATTTCCGGATGATGCCGTGACACGACCTCCGAGCTGAGATCCGCGAGATTTCTGATTTGCAGCAGGGCGTAGACATTCACGGCGGCCATGACACCGATGATCACGAGATAGGTCAGAACCAACCGCCAGAAGATGGAAAGCCGCACGCCGCCCCCTTACCGGAGATGTGCAGTGGAAGACGCCTACACCTGTAGGTCCAGCCATACACCAGAACTGCAAGGGGCTCAACTTTTTCCGATGTTTCGACCGGGAGTGAAGGGAAATCCCGACGAGCCTCACCGGGGACGCTCGTCGAACTGCGCTTGGTAGAGCCGCTGACGGCGGGAAGTCGAGGTCAGTGCCAGGAACAGATGCCCGCGGAACAGCAACATGGCAACCGTCAGCGGCGGGGTCAGGAGAAACGCCATCACACCGGTCACTTCGGCCGCGATCCCGAGATCGGTCAACCAGGCGGTCAAGATGGTGAACGGCAAGATCAGCAGATGCATGAAATCCAAACCGGCGCCCCGCCCCAACCGACTGGAGAGCTTGAAAAACAACGAGAGCCCCAAAGGGGCCAACACGAGGGCCAGCGGCAAGAACCATTCGATCCAGTTGTCCAAGACGAAGTCGTAACTCCGTTTAAGGACATCCAGCGGCGAATCATGCCTCGTGAGGTAAATTACCTCGGGGGCGGCATTGAGGAGAATGAACAGGAGGAGGAAACAGGCGGCCACCAGAAACTGGCTGTCCGGATTTGCCTGGAGGCTGGTGTCGAGTAAAAGCGTGGGAAGCCACAACACAAAGCCCACGCTGATCACATCCCAAAAGTAATGGCCCATGCTGTCCATAACGTCGCGCGGGGTCATCGACCGCATGCCGCGGACGGATTGCTCCACGAGGCTGAGCGTGGCCCCGATCAACAAGGCGTTCACCGCGCCCAGGATGAATCCGCCGGCCATGCCGAGAGGCCGAGCGAGCATCCCCGCAAGCACCATCAAGACCCCGAACACCACCACCGCGACGATCGTCACCCACCCGCGGACGAGTGAGCGCACCGTCGCGCGAAAGGCATCGCGATACAGGCGCAGCGTCAAGGTCACCAGAGTCAATTCGCGCTCCCTGCCAGGAATAGCTCGGTCGGAGACACGACGGTGGACGGGCGTCTTCCAACCGGACGAAGCCGGGACAATAGTCTGGAAATCCCGAAGAGGTCAAGTCAGGCGTGGAGCAGAAAATGGCCGGAGCCGTCCCAACCCATCACGCTATTGACTTGTTCGGCCAGGTGATTATCCTTTGTGCAACAAGGCATTGAACCATCCAGGAGTCACCGATGGACATGAATCGCATGACCGTCAAGCTTCAAGAGGCCCTGCAAAGCGCCTCGTCCAACGCTATGCGCCGAGGCCACCAGGGCATCGACGCCGAGCATGTCCTATTGTCGCTCTTGGAACAGGAACGCGGCGTGACAACCGCCCTCCTGGAACAGGCCGGTGTATCTCCCGGCGCGGTCAAGCAAGCCGCGGAACAGGCCCTGTCGAAAATTCCCCAAGTCCAAGGCCCCGGCGCCGCCCCGGGGCAAATTCATCTCACCCCGCGCTTGGCCCAGATCCTCACCAAGGCCGAGGACAGCATGAAGGAGCTGCGGGATGAGTTCATCAGCGTGGAGCACGTCCTCCTTGCCATGGTCGAAGAGGGGGGGATATTCCGGCGCCTCAACCTCACCAAAGACAAGTTGTTGGGGGCACTACAACAGGTGCGAGGCAACCAACGGGTCACAAGCCAGGATCCCGAAAGCACCTACCAGTCCCTTGAGAAATACGGTCGCGACCTCACCCGCTTGGCCGGGCAAGGCAAGCTCGATCCTGTCATCGGGCGGGACGACGAAATCCGGCGCACGATTCAGATCCTCTCCCGGCGCACCAAAAATAACCCGGTCCTCATCGGTGAGCCCGGAGTCGGGAAAACCGCCATCGTGGAAGGCCTCGCCCAGCGTATCGTGAAGGGCGACGTCCCGGATGGACTGAAACAGAAGCGGCTCATCGTCCTCGATATGGGCGCGCTCGTTGCTGGGGCCAAGTTCCGGGGCGAGTTCGAAGAGCGGCTCAAGGCGGTGCTCAAGGAGATCCAGGCCTCGCAGGGACAGGTCTTGCTGTTCATCGACGAAATCCACACCGTAGTCGGAGCCGGCGCCGCGGAAGGCTCGATGGATGCGGCGAACCTGCTCAAGCCGATGTTGGCACGCGGCGAACTCCACCTGATCGGCGCCACCACCTTGGACGAATATCGCAAACACATCGAAAAGGATGCCGCGCTGGAGCGCCGCTTCCAAACCGTTCTGGTGGATCAGCCCAGCGTCGAAAACACCATCTCGATTTTGCGCGGTCTCAAAGAGCGCTATGAAGTCCATCACGGGGTGCGGATCAAGGACGCGGCGCTCGTCGCGGCGGCCAAACTCTCGAACCGCTACATCGGCGATCGCTTCCTGCCGGACAAGGCCATCGACCTGGTGGACGAAGCGGCCGCTCGTCTCCGCACCGAAATCGACAGCCTGCCCGGCGAACTCGATGAAGTCTCCAGGAAGGTCCTCCAACTCGAGATCGAACGCGAGGCCCTCAAAAAAGAAACGGACCAGGGCAGCAAGACCCGGCTTCAGGCCATTGAAAAAGAACTGACCGAGCGCAATCGGGATCTCCAAGCCTTAAAAACACGTTGGGAGTCCGAAAAGGCGTCCGTCGCCAAATTGCGAAAGACCCGGCAACAGATCGAAGAAGTGAAACTGACGATTGAACGGGCTGAGCGGGCCTACGACCTGAACAAGGTCGCGGAGCTCCGGTACGGCGAGTTACCCCGGCTGGAGCGCGAATTGGAACTCGAACAGCAACACCTCGGGAAGAAACAAGGTGAGAGCCGTCTCCTGAAGGAAGAAGTGGACAAAGAAGACATCGCCGAGGTCGTCAGTCGGTGGACCGGCATCCCCGTCACGCGCCTGGTGGAAGGCGAGCTTGAAAAGCTGTTGAAGCTGGACGAGCTGCTTCACAAACGCGTCGTCGGTCAGGAGGAAGCCGTATCCGCCGTCGCCGACGCCGTGGTGCGGGCCCGTTCCGGCATCAAAGATCCCAACCGCCCGATCGGTTCGTTCCTGTTCCTCGGTCCGACCGGGGTGGGCAAGACCGAACTCGCACGGGCGCTTTCTGCCACACTGTTCGACGACGAAGCCAACCTGATTCGGATCGATATGTCCGAATACATGGAAAAGCACACCGTCGCCCGCTTGATCGGCGCGCCTCCAGGCTACGTTGGCTACGAGGAAGGCGGCCAGTTGACGGAAGCCGTCCGACGACATCCCTTCTCGGTCATCCTGTTCGATGAAATCGAGAAGGCACACCACGATGTTTTCAATATCCTGCTGCAGGTCTTGGATGACGGTCGGTTGACGGACTCTCAAGGTCGCACGGTGGATTTTAAGAACACCGTGTTGATCATGACCTCCAACATCGGCAGCCATCATATCTTGGATGCACAACAGGCGGGCGCGTCCTACGAGACGATGCGCGCGCAGGTCACGGGCGAGTTGCGGAAGCACTTCCGCCCCGAGTTCTTAAACCGTGTCGATGAGATCGTGGTGTTCCACGCGTTGACGGGTGATCACTTGAGCCGCATCGTGGAGATTCAGCTGGAACGGCTGCACGCCCGGCTGGCCGAGCGTCGCATCACCCTGAACATCACGCCGGCAGCATTGAGGAACCTCGGCGAGCGCGGCTATGACCCGATCTACGGGGCACGCCCCCTGAAGCGCCTCATTCAGCAGGACATCGAAACACCGATGGCGAGACAATTGATCAAGGGAGAGCTGCGGGACGGCGATACGGCCACGGTGGATCTCAAGGACGGCCACATCGTGATTGTGCCGACCGTGGCGCCCTCCAACGGGTAAATCGGACGGAGAGAGGTCGATCGCGCCCCGGGCGTGACCGAACGAGGGGCTAGCCCAGGGACGCGGGGCCGCCCTGTGCGTCGGTATCTTTTCCGGTGAAGCGCTTCTTGTCGATCCGGCACTCGGTGGGCGACACGTCCATCTTATGCCCCTTCATCGTATAGAAACTCCCCTGTCGCAGCGCAACGCAATCGCTCGCGCGCAATTCCATCTGGAACACGACCGCCCCCGATTCACCGTGCTTGAGCGTGACCGATGTCGGTGTCTTTGCCAATTCGTACGTCCGCCGTTCATTGAACATCAGCGTGCTGTCGACGACCTTCGCCGTCATGCGGCCGACCTCGTCGAAGAGGGCAAAGTTCACCAGCAAGGCCCGCGAAGGCTGCTTGATGCTCACCTCGAACTGGGGCACACCTTCGATATCGATGACTCCGTTGACGTTTCGGTAGAGATTCGAGCCGATTTCAATATCCATTCCGCACCACTCCTTTTATCCAACGTAGGTTCAAGACAACGCCCTACGCTTTCTTGATCCGATCCAAAATCAGGGCGATGCACCCGCCCAATAACCCGCCCCCGAGAATGGTGGTCATCAACTCGACCAGTTTCAATTCCCACACGGACCCCTGCGCCTGCATCACTTCACGAATGCCGCCCTGCAACATGATGACGGCCAAGGCCATCGTCGCGCCGACGATGAACCACCAGGCGAACACCTTGACGGTATGGATGACAGGGGTCGATTTCATAGCTCGAGGCGGCGGTCGAAACTCCGATACTGAATGGCTTCGGCGATATGCGCCAAGGCAACGCGCTCTGCGCCGGCCAGGTCGGCGATCGTCCGCGCGACGCGGAGGATCCTACCATGGGCACGGGCCGAAAGCCCAAGCTTCGTCATCGCTCGTTCCAACAGGTCTCGGGACGCCGAATCAAGCCCACAATACTGCTTCAGGTGCCGCGGTTTCAATTGCGCATTCGCGGCAATCCCGTCTTCGCGATACCGGGACCGCTGTCGCTCCCTCGCCTCTACCACCCGGGCACGGATCACCGCAGAGGCCTCGGCCGGCGACGATTCCTCCCGCAGCGCCTGAATAGGCAGGGCCGGAACATCGATATGGAGATCCAGCCGATCGAGCAACGGACCGGACAGCCGACTCCTGTATCGCCTGACTTGAGCAGCATGGCACACACATTCGTTGGCACGGGTCCCAAAGTACCCGCAAGGACAGGGGTTCATGGCCGCCACGATCATGAAGCGGGCGGGAAAGCGAAGCGAGCCGCTGGCCCTGGTGACCGTGACTGTCCCGTCCTCCAACGGCTGCCGCAAATTATCCAGGACGGCCCGCCCGAACTCCCCTGCTTCGTCGAGAAAGAGCACTCCGTGATGCGCCAGCGACACTTCGCCGGGTCTCGGCACGGATCCCCCGCCGATCAAACCGGCTTCCGAGATGCTGTGGTGAGGCGAACGAAAGGGCCGGCGGTTGAGCAACGGTCGCTCACGGGGCAAGGTCCCCGCCACACTATGCACGCGGCTGGCCTCCAAGGCCTCGTCCAGTCCCAAGGGCGGCAGGATGCCGGGCAATCTTCGGGCAAGCATGGTCTTTCCCGACCCAGGCGGGCCAACCATCAGCAAGTTGTGGCCGCCGGCCGCCGCCACCTCGAGCGCTCGCTTGGCATGCTCTTGCCCCTTCACATCGGCAAAGTCTTCGTCCTCCCGCCTCTGCCCTTCGGCCTCCAGTCGCAGACCGTCGGCAGGCTCGATGGCTTGGACGCCGCGGAGAAATTCCACCGCCTGCGGCAACGTACGAATGGGAAACACCTCGCACCCCTCCACCATCGCGGCCTCGGCGGCATTCTCGGCCGGCACGAGCAAACGGTGGCTCCCCCGGCAGGTCAACCCAATCGACAGGACGCCGGAAATCGGTTTGAGCCTGCCGTCGAGGGATAATTCCCCGACAAACACGTGGTCGGCCACCGCCTCACGAGGAATGATCTCCTCCGCGGTGAGAATGCCGAGGGCGATCGCGAGATCCAATCCCGCCCCTTCCTTCTTGATGGTCGCAGGCGCGAGATTGACCGTGATTTTTTTGACCGGAAACTGAAAGCCACAATTTTTCAGCGCCGCGCGAACGCGGTCACGACTTTCTCGCACGCTGGCATCCGGTAAGCCCACGATCGAGAACTGCGGCAAGCCGGCCGAGATATCGACTTCCACGTCCACCAAATGAGCGTCGACTCCGACGATGGCCGCACTCAGCACATTAGCCAGCACATACACCGTTCCCCGGTTCCGGGTGGAACCAATGCTTTTCTCGATTGATTCGCCGTCAATGCCGTGCGAAGCAAGGTCACGAACAGACGTGCCGTCACACAAACGAGTCAGTGAACGGATCGTTGACAGAGACGAACGGCCGGTAGCCTGCCCCCAACACCTTCTGTATAATGCGCCCTGTTTGCCGGTGGGGGATCAGCGGCACCGCCCCCAACGTGGAAGGATGATCGATGCCCGTTCGCCTGCTCCATACCGCAAGGCTTCTGGTCGGGATCTTTGCCGTTGCAGTCCTAGCCGGCACGTTCCTCCCACCGGCTGCCTCGGCTCAGATGCCACCGCAGGGGCGAGCTTCCTCCCATCAGGTCGGGGCGGCGATGGCCCTGTTGGCGGTCTTCGGCGACGCCGGCATCCTGCCGCCCGAAGGTACGCCCGAGGCCAACCACATCATCAAGGCAGTGATCCAATTCCAATCCGCCTTTCTCAAGAGCCGCAATCCGGCGGTGCGGCACTTTTTCACGGAGGCGCATCAGGCCAAGTTCGGCGACCGAGGACCGGAGGTGGAGCACGCGTTTGAGCGCAGCGGTTGGACCGCGGACAGCTTCGAGGCCGTCGTCCAGGCGGGACTCGCCCGTCAAGAACAGGTATGGACGACCAACGGCCTGCAGGAAGGCTTAAGCGAATTCAATATCGGCAAGCAGGATTTCGAGATTCTCGCGGACCTCTATCAACGCTCGACCAAGGTCTTTACCGCACAAGGCACGTCGCTCTCGGAAGTCTACGCCGCTCGTCGGCGCGAGATGCCCGGCGCGCGATGAGCAGGGTGGAAGATTCCATCGCAACAACGACCGTTACGAACAGGAGGACACGACATGGCCACCAAAGCGTACATTCTGATCAAGGTGAAGGCTGGGAAGACCAAGCCCGTGCTGCAGGCGCTCAAGAGCATTGCCGGAGTCGAGCAGGCCAATCCCTGCTTCGGACAGCCGGACATCTTCGTCTTCATCAACGTGGCCGATGAACGGTCGCTCTCGGACGTCGTGATCTCCCGCATCCATGCGATCGAAGGGGTGGAGGAAACCGACACCCACATCGTCGCGGAGACCTAAGGCCGGATCAAATCGCTAGGTGAGTGGGATGGGACGCCCCGCCTGCCGGGCGGAACGGTAGCAGGCCTCGGCAATCGCGACGGCGCGGAGTCCGTCGCGGAGCGTGATCGGCGGCGGCGTCCCGGTGCGAACGGCCTGCACGAAGGCGCGAAGCGTGGCAATGAGGGTCGGGGCTGCCCCGGTCGGCTCATCCGTGGGCACGAGGCCTGCGGCATGCCGAGTCACCCGGTGACCACACCAGTCGGCCGTCACTTGGCCCTCGGTCCCGATCAATTCCAAGCGCCCCACCCGTCCCGACGAGACCCGTGAGACCTCGAAGAGGCAGGGGATCCCACGCCCCGTCAGCAGCCGTCCGAACACCCGGCGTTCCGGTCCTTCCGGCGGGACCACATCCATCTCGCAGCTCAAGCCGGCCACCTCATCCTCGGTGACGAGCCGCACGAGATCCAACAGGTGCACGCCGATCTCCAGCAAACAGCCTCGCCCGTCGAATCCGGCAACCTCCCCGCTAGACGGCTCCATACGGCTCGCCAGGCTCAGGTACTGTAACGCCCCGACTGTCTGCCGTTGTTGCATCGCCGCCTGGATCGCTGAATCGAACCGCAGGGTTTGGGCCGTCATGGCAAGCAGAGAGGATTGCTCGGCCGCAGACACAATGGCCTCCGCATCCTCCACCGTCACAGCCAGCGGCTTTTCCACCAGAAACGGTTTGCCTGCGGCGGCGGCGGCAAGACAAATCTCGCGATTCAACGTCGGCGGTGTCACAACCACCACCGCGTCCACCCGCGGGTCCGCGATCAAGCGTCGATAATCCTGATAGACTGCGACCTCGATTCCATCCGGCACGCCGGTGCCGGCGCCGAGGTTGCGGCGGCATACGGCGGTCAGCCGCGCCTCCGGCACATCGGCCAGCAGGTGCCGCACGTAGCGGCCGCCATGGCGTCCCAGGCCGATCACACCGAGATTCAGAGGGCTAGGTTTCAAGACCGTCATCGATGCGCGGCACTCTACTGACCGTCGCCACGGCGGTCAAGCTGCATCCGGGCCCGACTTCATTGACAATGGCCAAATCGGCTCCCTATAGTACGGCGATCAGAAACCGCTCGGCCTTGTCCGAAAGAAAGGATCTCGACGCGCATGACCACCCAGGCAACACCCTTCTCGCTTCAGCAGATCGGCACGGGGACGGCCCGTTTTCCCAGCGGCGTCGCCATTCCGACGATCACGGATGCCGCCGTCGATCCCTACATTCTCACCAGACCCACGAAGGACGTGCAGGTCGAGTGCATTCAATTTTGGCCGCAGGAAAAAGGCATCTATCCGGGCATCGTCCTCCTGCATGAAACCTGGGGACTCAACGTCCAGATCAAGGATCTCGGTGCGCGACTGGCTTGCGAGGGGTACGGCGTCATCATCCCGAACCTCTACGGCCGGTTGGGTGGCATGGTCACGGCGAACGCGGAAGTCGCCGAAGCACTGGCCGCCAAGTGCAATGAGCAGATGCTGTTGCAGGACATCAACTCCTGCTGCGAATATTTCAACACCCGCGATTACATCAAGCGCAACATCCATGCCGTCGTGGGTTTCGGCATGGGCGGCACGCTCGCGATCCGATTTGCCTCTCAACGGAAACGGCTGCGCGGCGCCGTCGCGTACTATGGAAAGGTCACCGCGCCGGAGAGCCTCGGCTCCATTCTCTGCCCGATCCTGTACCACCAAGCCGAGCAGGACGCCTTTGTCACGCAGCAAGACATCGACCATTTGAAGGCGGCCCAGGCTCAGGGGAAAAAGATCGAGATCAAGACCTATCCCGGCACACAGCATGCCTTCAGCAATGAAACGAGGCCGGCCACCTACCACGAATCCGCCACCTCGCAGGCGTGGGATGCGACCGTGAGCTTCCTCAAATCCTGCTTCCAAGGCACCTGACGCGTGGGCCGACGGCGGAGAATCGTGAAATCACCCATGCAAGGCTTGTCACCGCATCCCCTGCTCGCGCTGGTTCTCGGAACCGCGCTGACCATCGGGGCTGCCCCGTTCAATTCATCCGAGGCTTCGGCAGCGGACAGCTCGGCCACGACCGCCGCCGCGCCAGGCATCCCGGACCGATACCCGGCGTTCCCGGAATTCGTGAAGGAACTGGGAACGCCATTGTCGGCCCTCTCGAGCGGACAGGACGCCACCACCCTCTTCCGTCAGGAATTCGCTCCCCGCCTCGGGCTGAAGGATGCGGCGCTGACGATTGGGGTCAAGAACCTTCCCGCTGCCATGGCCAAGGAATTGATTTTGGATGATGTGAAACAAGCCGTGAGCCGCCTGATGAAGGGGCTCGCCGCCTGGCAACTCGCGGAGAGCGTCAAGGCCGCCGCCACCGGCGGTCCCGCGCCTCAAGTTACGGAAGCCCGAACCGTTTGGCTCACGGAAGAACTCGAATCGGACCATGCGCTTCGCCAACTGCTGACGCAACTGCAGCAGCAGGCGACGGCCGACGGGTCGGCATTTGCGACGGGATCCGCCGACTCCTCTCAGCTGTTACTCCGCGCCGTCACGGTTGAAAGCTGGGCGATGCATACCGTGAATCGCGAGTGGTTCAAACTCCACAATTGGAAAGACGCCGTGCGGCAGCAACGGGCGTTGGCCCGCCTCTGCGGTACCTGGCAATGGATGATTCACAATCACCAGAACCACCGCGAGGACAAGACTTCCGTGATCTTTGCCCCGCCGGGAGCGGAGCCCTCGGCCAGCCCTGCGGAAATCATCGCGGCAGGCGATACGTTGTATCTCCGCTGGGAAACGAAAGTGGGTGTGCAGGAAGACAGTCTCGTGTTCTCAGGGGAAGGACAGCGACTCGAAGGCACCTTCGTCAATTCGACCGGTGGGTGGGGTTCGATCACCGGGAAGCAGACCGCAACCTGCGCAGGCGTAGACAAACCCACCTCCACTCCCCGCCGGCATCACTGAGCCGTTCTCGCCCGCCACGCCGACCAGGCCACCAGCAGCCAGCCGGCCATGAAGGAAACGCCTCCGAGCGGCGTGATCGCGCCCAGCCATTTGATGCCCGACAGCGCTACGAGATACAGGCTGCCGCAAAAAAGCGCGAGTCCCAGACAGAACAGCCACCCCGCCCGAGCCACCTTTCGATCCTGTGTTTCTCGCAGCAGCCATGCGACGACACAGAGCGCGAGCCCATGGTACATTTGGTACCGCGCTGCGGTCTCGTACACCGCGAGCGCCGGGCCGTCGAGGATCGCCTTCAACGCATGGGCGCCGAAGGCCCCAGCCGCCACTGCAGTTCCGGATACGAGGCCGCCCAGCGCGGCAAATACAAAAGGCCGTTTGTCATCCGTCATGAAGACCTCCCCGTCATCGTTACAATCCCGCCGCCGGTCAGGGCGCGCGATTGTATCACGAGTATTCCCGTGGTATGAGAACGGTCATGCCGTTTGAATGTCCCCGGTGCCTGCTCACCCATCCGGATTCGGTTCAGTTCTGCGAATGCGGCTACGATTTCACGCCGCACTTCGAGGGGCTGGGGTTTGCCAAGCCGCCGGAAGCCCAGCGCGGCCGCCTGTTTTCGCATGAAATGGGCCGCGGCAGTTTCTTGGTCGGGATGATCTTGATCTGGCTGGCCTTGGGCGTCGGCGAACTCTATCGCATCCGGGCGGAGCTGCCGCGACGGCCCAAGATGGAATTGGCGCTCAGCAGTCTGATGGTCGGACTCACCGACCTGGCAGGCGCCCTCGTCGTCGGGGCCATCGGATGGGCCTGCGTCTGGATTGCCTTGGCGGCGCAGAGCAAACGAGACGGCAGTCTCTGCCCGAAGCGTACGACATTCGTCGTCACGCTCATTGCCGCCGGGATTCTCTTCGTCACCAGAACGGTCGAACCCAGCGTGCTCGTGCAGCACGTGATGCAAATCCTTTTCGTGCTAGCTGTGGCGATAGCGTCGTATTACGCGGGATCCAGGGGCTGGCTCGGACGGTGGTAGCAATTTCCCGGCGCGATTCACCGGAGCGGGTTTGACAGCAGGTCAGTGCTTGGTGAAGTAGCGGTAGAACTCGACGAAATCCTCCGAATCGATCATTAAACGAACCGGCCGGTTGCGAATCCCCTTCAGTAAAGCCCACTCAGCCGCATAGATCGCCAGGTGATCCGGCGACACGCCATGCGTGCTCCACAGATTCACCGCAGCCGACGACAACACCACCGTGAGGGTTTCGACCGAAGGGCCGAAGCTGAACTTGTATTCATACCCACCGCGAAACAGGAGAATGACGCCCTCGTGGGACTGAAGGCCCTGCGTGCCGCAGCGATCGCAGCGAAGCGCGTCGACCCCCATCCGGTCGTCGAATGACGGCGGCTCACAATGCATGAGCCCGGCGCATTCGGCGGAAGGACACCACCCGAGCGGCGGCCGTCTGGCCTCGCCGATAGGTGAGATCATCCCGGACGAGTTGGACGCGGGATCGCGTCGAGGGGCAGATGAAGGCTCCGGCGTCGGGAGTATGCGGGCTGGATCTGCCATCCATGGCCTCCTCTCGGGTTAACCCCGAGTGTCACAGGTCATCGAATAGGGTCTCGTCTGCAACGGTTCGGGCATCCTGCCCTCCACGGAAACAATCGCAGACGAATCAAGTATAGCAAAGGGAAAATGGCCTCAAGATTGACGGGGGAGCGACGGGGGAAACGACTAAAATGAAACCGCGAAGTGGCCGCTTTTCGAGCAGTTCTGTATGGTGCCGGAGACGGGAATCGAACCCGTACGGGCTTGTTCAGCCCGAGGGATTTTAAGTCCCTTGCGTATACCAATTTCGCCACTCCGGCTTGGGGCAGGCCGGAGCGAATCTAACACCGGGGTTACGGAGGGTCAAGGTGAGTTGGGTCGCTGGCGGGCTTTATCACCAACCTGTCAAAAGCAAACAGCCTGTCCCTTGCAGGACAGGCCGCTGCAGTTGCTGCTTCCGCTGTATTCGACTGCGCTTGTTGAGCGTTACGCCGCTTCCACGATATGCTTGTCCGACTTCTTCTGCACCATCGCTTTGCTTCGCTCTACCATATCCGTCACACCGGTCTTGACCGCTCGGCTGAACCGCGTGGCCTGTACCTGCGCGCGCCGCGCGTAACGTGCCACATCGCGCCTGGTCTCGGTCCCCGCCTTGGGGGCAAAGAGCAAGCCCAACGCCGCCCCGACCACCGCGCCGCCACCGATCATTGCTGCTATTTTTGCCGCCTCACGCCCCTTCGTCGACATGGTGTGCCTCCCTCTGGTGTTACAAGGTTTGTTGTCTCCGGCTCGGCGAGAGCTACCGTTTTATACAGCATCAAGCGTGCCACGAGTCGTCATCTTGCAAGGCCGCGGAAATCGCATCGTCGACTTTCTCAGCGTTAAGTCGGTCTAATAAACGGTGTAGTTTTGTCGACATCAAGGGGAGACAAGCGTTACAGAAAATCCACATACGTTCGTATAAGAAGGCGATCGCCACCAGCAGTCACGCGCATCCCTGCTCACCTTGCATTGCGCCGCCCGCTCACATAAGATCGCGAAACAATTCGGAGTCTTCACATGTTGGCTTGGTACCACACCATCCCCTATCCCAATATCGATCCCGTTTTTCTTCATCTCGGTCCATTGCAGTTTCGCTGGTACGGGCTGATGTATCTGATCGGACTCACCCTGGCCTACTTCATCATCGGTGCGAGGGCCAAGGCGCAGAACCTTCCCCTGAATAAAGACCAGGTCTACGACATGATCGTCTATGCGGCGGTGGGAGTCTTCACCGGCGGCCGCTTGGGCTATGTCCTGTTCTATAACCTGTCGTACTACCTCGAGAATCCTCTCAAGATTTTGGCTGTGTGGGAAGGCGGCATGAGCTTCCACGGCGGATTGATCGGCACGATCATCGCACTGGTGCTCTTCGCCAAGCGACGGGGCATTGGCGTCCTGACAATTGCCGACTTGGCTGCCGGGGTCACGCCCGTCGGTCTGGGCTTGGGCCGGATCGGGAACTTCATCAATGGCGAGTTGTTCGGCCGGCCGACCGACGTGGATTGGTGCATGGTCTTTCCCGGCGGGGGACCGGTCTGCCGCCATCCCTCCCAGCTCTATGAATCGGCCCTGGAGGGCGCGTTGTTGTTTACGGTGCTGTGGCTCATTGCTCGGAGAATGCCCCCCGCAGGAACCGTCTTCGGATCATTCTTGATCGGCTATGGGATCTGCCGCTTCATCGTGGAGTTTTTCAGGGAGCCGGATGCCCAGATCGGGTTCCTGTTCGGCACCCTTTCGATGGGACAGCTCTTGAGCCTGCCGATGCTGGTGGGTGGCGCGGTGATCCTGGTCATCGCGGCACAGCGGCGCGCGCCTGAGCACGGCACCGTGTGATTGGGAGCGAGGCCGCCACAAGACTTCTGATGGCGCCACGGAACGGCCGGCTTCGTATCGCCTACCGCGTTTCGTCTTCCTGACTCAACGCGGGTTGGCGTCCATGAAGGACTTCTTTTCCAACCCCAGCGTAGTCTCGTGCTTTCTCAGCGGCGGCGCATCCCAGATGACTTTGTTGCCCGGCGCAAGGTTGGCTGCCTGGATGTATTGAGCCCTCGCCGCAGCCTTGTCCCCGAGTCGTTCGAGGGTCAGCGCCAAATTGTAATGGGCCTCGGCCAAGGAGGGCTCAGCCTTGATCGTCGCTTCGTAGACCGCCTTGGCTCCCTGCCAGTCCTGCTGCTTGAACAACCCATTGCCCTGCTCCAACTGCTGACTCACGGCGGCAGTGGTTCCCGCCGGCGCATGCAACGTGACCGCCTGTTCCTTCTGCTGCGTCGCGCATCCCATGCTGAGAACGACTGCTGCCGCAACCAACCATCGAGAGTTCATGCTCTTGCTCCTTTGGCTAGCGACTCATGGGACCACCGAAACACTCAGCCCGTGGCGCAGAAAGACGAACTCAAAGCCCGCCACCGGTTCCCGCAACGAACGAGAAACCGCTTCTGAGTAGATTCGCGCCTGCTCACGGTACGCCTGGGCTCGTTCGGCCACCTGATCCGCCGGGATCATATCCGTCTTGTAATCGGCAATCCAGAGGGCTCCATCCAACCGATAGACCAGATCGATCACGCCTTCCATGACTTGGCGCCCCTCGTTCCAGGGCAGGAAGAAGGGCACTTCTCGGCCCAGGATCTCGGCGCGCCGAAGACGGGCATAGAAGTCGCCGCCTGCAAACCGTCGCAGCAGGTCCCGAACCTCGCGATCCACGTCGTCTTGGCCCAGGTACTCCCCTGAGTCTCCCCGATCGAAGCCGGCGGTGCGGAGCTTCGACAGTTGCTCCTCCACGTCAGCGGCAAAATCCCAATGCTGCAGGGCCTGGTGAACCAACCGGCCCACGTGGGCACCGCCGACGACACCGGTGACAGGCGCCCCTCCACTGAAACCCTGCGGTGGATTTGCTTGCATGAGACGCGAGGGAGAGAGCGACCGCGCCATCGAGCGACAGGCGGCCCAATCCCGATCCCGTTGTGCCCAGCGAATGGACAGGACCGCACCTTCCGGAAACGCTTCGAGCCTCGTCGGCCTGGCTGCTTGGCGCGGTGAGTCCGGTTCCTCTCCCGGCGCAACAACCTGCGGCACCGACACCCCCGCGATGGCGACCTGCGTGGCACGCTGATCGCCGAACCCTTGACCGAATGCCTGTTGGAGCAAATCCATGAAGGTGTCCCGCGAGCGTTTCCGACCCACGGCGCCGGACAGCACGAGACAGTCCTTGGCCCTGGTCATGCCGACATACAGCAACCGGCGCCGTTCGGCCTGCTCACGAGTCCGGGCCTTTTCGGCCACGAGCACGGAACCCAAACTGCATCGCGTGCCGAATTCCAAACCCTGTATGCCGGTGGACCAGTCATGCCGGATCACAGGCCCGGCGTAGCCTCGCGACGCCCCGTCGCCATGATGCAGTCCCGCCAACACGACCAGAGGAAACTCGAGGCCCTTGGCCTTGTGAATCGTCATGACCCGAACCGCATCGAGCGTTTCTTCGGAGAGCGCGCTTTCAGCTTCGTCAGGCTGCTCGACCAAGCGGGCCATCATCAGTTCCACGAAGCCGGAGAGGGACAAGGCCGGTCGATCTGCGAGTTCGACGGCCATCTGGCGAAGCTTCAGCAGATTCGCCACTGCCTGTTCCTCGTGCAGCGACGCGGCGGCCAATTCTAAAATCGGCAAACGCGCGAAGATCCGGTCGAGCAATTCCGGCAAGGGCACATCCGCCGACCCTGCATGCAGTTCGGCCAGCACGGCATACAATCGTCGGACCGTGGGGGCCGAGGGAGCCTCCCATTGGGCCAGCCGCTCGGCCCGTCGAAAGTCCAGGGCATCGAGTCGCTGCAACGCGACCAACTCGGGATCGGAAAGACCGCCCAGCGGAGAACGCAACAGTCCCGCACAGGCGATTTGGTCGTGCGGATTCTCGAGACAACGCAGCAGGTTCACGAGATCGATGATCTCTTGCCGCCGGTAGAAATGCTTTTCGCCGTCGATGATGTAGCGGATGCCGTGGCGGTGCAAGGCCTGCAGGTACACCTCGGCCTGGGTCAGCTTCCGGAACAGCAGCGCCGTCTGGCCCGGCCGCAGGCTCCGCTCCGGCGGACTGGCGCCGTCCCTCGTCTTCACCGGCAGGAGGCGGGCCAACCAGGCAGCAACCAATTCCGCTTCCGCCCGCGTGGCACCCGCGGCGTCCAGATCGCTCTCCTCCTCGCCGCCTGCAATGAAACGAAGCCGGACACCGGGATCGGGAAACTGACTGGCGCGATTCGGTTGGACTGCCAGCGGGACATTCCCCGGTTGCACGGAAGCCTGCGCGACCAGCAATTTGTCGAAGACCCCGTTCACGACATCAAGCACCTGCACATCGCTCCGAAAGTTCGTGGCCAAGGTGCAGACCAGCGCGCCTTCCCGCTCCAACCGGGAAACGACATGGTCGAAAGCCTCGATGTCCGCTCGACGGAAGGCATAAATCGATTGTTTGGGGTCGCCGACGATGAACAGTTTCCCCGGTTCGAGTTCCGTGTCTCGCCAAGAAGAGGCGCGTCGCCCCTGCCGCTCGCACAGGTACAGCACGATTTCATACTGCACCGGATCGGTATCCTGGAACTCATCCACGAGGAGCGAGCGATATTCCTGCTTCAAGCGCTCACGAATCTCGGGATGGTCGCGGAGCAGCGCGCGGGCGCGAGCCAACAACCCATCGAAGGTCAACCAGCCCTCTTCGATAAACCCTCGCCTGACCCGCTCCACGAACGGCCCCACCAGATCCAGGAGCGTCGGCAACAGATGGGGGTCGACTTCCAGCAGTCGCTCCGCCACGCGCTGCAGCGACCGGACCTCTTCCCCCTCCTCTTCCGACCAGCCGTTCGGAAGGGCCCCGAGATCCTTCGTCAACCAGTCACGCATTTCGGGAGACAGCCTCGCCAGTCCCGGCAACCCCTCCGCAAGCAGCAGCGTCGACAGGTCGATCACCGCAGCGGTGACGTGCTCGATCTTTCGTCTCTTGGGCCGATCGTGTGCGCGGAGGAGGATTTCCGCCCGCCCGCGCCGCGCTTCCAGCCAAACACGCATGGCCGGATGCAGGGCCGACTCCCTGACTTGGCTCGCCAGCGACGCCACCTCCACCAACTCGCTCATCAGGCTCAAGGCCGCGTCGCGCACCCCCTCCAACCCGAATGCTTCGATGAGTGCGCGCCAGCGCCCGTGGTCCGTCCCTCCGGCGCCCAGTTCGGTATCGAGCCAGAGATCCCATTCGCGGGCGAAGTGTTCTTCGAAGGCCAGGCCATCCTCGTCGGTCCGGAACGTCGGCGACACACCGGCCTCGATCGGGTACAGCCTCAGCAAATGCGAGGCAAAACTGTGGAGGGTGCCGATCTGTGCCCGTTCGAGATCCCTGAGCGCCGCCTCGGCCCTGGCGCAGATCTCCTCGCTCGCCAGTCCGTACATGCGCGTCAGTTCCGCATGCGTCAGCGCTCCGCCGAAGGAACCGGCGGACGCCGCGCCAGGCTGGACCAGGTCCCTCAACCGCTCGCGCAGCCGGACCTTCATTTCAGTCGCGGCCTTGTTGGTAAAGGTGAGCGAGACGATCCGCGACAGGGGCAGCGGATTGGGCTCTCGCAGCAAAAGGTGCAGCAGGCGACTCACCAACAAGGTCGTCTTGCCGGTTCCCGCTCCTGCGATGACGACGACGTTACGGTCGAAGGTCGTCGCAGCCGCAAGGCGCGCGCCGGAGTCCGGCAACAGTCCCGGCTCACTCATGCTCGAGCTTCCTCCGTCTCAACCTCCGAAGCGCCCTCGCTTCCTCAGCGCGATAGGACCGCCACCAGGTCGCCTGATGATCGCGGCGACAGGCCACGGCAAAATCGCAGTACGTGCAGTAACTGTCCGGGAGGATGAAAAATTGTTCCTCCCGCAATCCGGCGATCATTTCCCGCAGGGAGCTCCGGAGTTGCGCGCCGATCGCTCCCGCCCACGACTCGGCCGGATACTGCGCCCGCTCAATGGCCGGCTGACCGCCAGGCAGAAGATAGACAAACTCGACCAGTTCAGGATTTCCGGTCGCCCCATCAGGCAAGGGCTTGATGGGGTGCATCAACGAGTAGAACGCCGGTTGGAGCTTCTTGCCCCGTAGCGCCGCTTGAGGAAGATTCCGATCTTCCGGCTTCAACTCGCCGGCTGCACGAAATTTATAGTCGACGATCCGAAGCGCGCCGCTGTCGCCGACACGATCGACCCGATCCCAGTAGCCACGAATCGCGATCGGTTCATCGGCCACCTCGTCCGGGAGCCGGCCGGCCGCTTCAGTCTCGGTATCCACCGGGAGCGCCCCGCTCGCCCGCCATACCGATTCCTCCGCCTGAACGGTCGCCAGCACGACCTGTTCGACTAATTCCCGTGCCAGTCGCCAGGTGAGCGCATAGCCCGTTCCGTGGTTGGCTTCATACGCATCACACACTCGAGCCACCGCATCGCGCACGGCCGCACGCAGTTCCTCCGGAAGCATGGCCTTGCTGAGCCACGCTCCTTCGATCAGCCCATCGACACAATGCCGCAGTGCCTTGTGACAGAGATCACCCAGCGCCGAGGGCGGCAATTCCCGAGCAGGCAGCGGCCTCACCGATTCCAGCTTTAGAACCTTCTCGGCGAAGTATTGAAAGGGACAACGGACGTAGGTTTCCAGCGCCGTCGGCGAGAGTCCTTTCCCGCGCAGGGTTTCCCAATGGCCCGCCGACCCGTCGAGCAGCCCATCATACGCACCCAGATGAAGCTGGTCCCCCTCGATTCGAAGCTGCGCGGCCACTCCGTGCGAGAAGACCTCGCCTTCTCGCGCCATCGCCGAAAGCAGACCGCTGACGTCGTGGCCTTCCAGCACCATGGCCACGGACAATTCCTCGCGCGTGAGCAGCGGAGGCACAAAAAGAGGGACGGCGCTCCGCTCCCGCCACCGTCGCGGCAGCGACAGTTCCGGACTGTCACCCGGGTTCCAGCCCGGCAAATGCCTCGCATCGAGATAGCTGGAGGGAGCCAGTACGCGCCCATCCGCATCGACCCGCTGGTACGACACGTAAAGGCGATCCCTGGCAGAGGTTCGAAGCAGCTCGAAGAGCAACGCTTCCTCGGCATAACCCTGAAGTTTTTGATCAACTTTGTAGCCGAGTGTTACGTCCAGCACGGCTCGGTGGCGGTCACGGAGAAACCCATCCTCATGGATGAAGCGAGGAAAGAGCTTCTCGTTCAGCCCGATCAGAAACAATGCCCGGAATCCGAGTCCGCGCGCCGCCATCGCATCCAATACCTCCACCCCACCGAACTCAGGCGGTGCAAGGGGAACGGTCGCGCGCTCCAAGAGCTCGCCGAAGGTTTCAGCCCACGCTTCCCACGTCGCCCTGCCCCCCACTCGATCCAGGTCATAGAGCTGAACGAAGATGGCATCCAAGGCCTCGGCGATGGCCGGACTGCCGGACAACCGATCGGACGGCTTATCAGACCCGTACCCAAGCTCGGGCAATGAGAGGTGTCGTTGCGCAAACGTCAGGTAGGCGTCCGTCAGTTCCGCATAGGTCCCCTCTTGCGGCAACAGCGCCGCATCCGCCAGTAACCGATCGACCCTTCCCCAAAGCAGGCTCAATTGCGCCGGTTCTACCGCCACCACGGACGGTAAGTCCGGTTCGAGTTCGTTGTCTGAGCCGAGACAGGCTTCGACCTGCTGCCAGCGCGAGAGCCTCCGCCACTCCTCCGTCCCTCGCGTGATCCCCAGCGCGAGCACCGCGATGCGCCACAGGTCCGGACGGGCCTCAGGGGCACCGGCGCCGTCTTGCTCGCCGCGGTACCGTGGCGAGGCGACCACATCAAGCACGTCCGAGCGGTAGAAGCCGTTGAGGCGAAGTTGCGCAGCCACCAGCAACGTCTTGACCACCGGCTCCTGCAGCAGGGGTGTCGCCGCGTTGGAGACGAACGGAATCCGATGCTGATCGAACACGCGTTTGAGCACCCCCTGATAGGGCGTCAGACTTCGGCCCACGACTGCGATCTGATCGAAGCGATAGGCGTGGGTCTCCACCAGCGTGAGGATCTGTTTGCAGACCAGCGTCAATTCATCCTCCGCCCCGGCGGCATTCATCGTGACGATCGGGACTGGATCGCACCGATGGCCGGATGCTTGCTCTTCAGCCGCCAGATCCCGGAAGCTCGACGAAAGGGAATGAAGATACCGTTCAAGAAACCGCTGCGCGAATCCATAGGCGGGAACGGAGGCGAGCGGAAGATACAGGGTCACCGGCAACCGTTTCCCCAGCGCTTCGAGAAGACTCAATTGCGTCTGGGTGAGGTCGTAGGAACCGTAATACCAGAGCTGCCTGAGACTGCCGAGAAAGGAAGAGGCCGGCGCGAACTCGGTGACGAGCGCAGCCAGATCGTCCGCCGAGCCGACCTGCAGAGCCTGGCGCCCATCGCGGAGCCCGGCCAATAACGTAAATAATCCCTTGAGCTTCTCGGCATCTTCCGGCTCGAACTGCCCCTCATCGACCGCTCGGATCGCCACGGCCGGATCGACCAGCGCATCCTTGAGATCCCTGAGGCTGGCCCAGAGGGCCGACCACGCTCCACGCGGTAGGCCCGACAGACGGAGCGCCTCGACATAGGGAAGCTTGCGTTGCGCGACGTGCCGCAGCAGGTGCTCGAAGAACAGGTCTGAGACCAGATGCAGCTCGCCTCCCTGGTCGTGCCCCGCAAGTCCGGCCCTCCGCTCACGATCGAGGTGGAGTGCCAGCTGGTGGAACGACAGGATATGCACGTTGAAGAGCGTCAGCCCTTCTTTGAGCACGAGCAGGCGCGTGAGGTATTGCCGGAGCGGTTCGGACGGCACGACGACGGCCACGGGAGCGGCGGGATCGTCGCGTTTCAAAGCCGTCAGGTCATGCAGGAAGGCGGTCTCAAGGGAAGGATGGAAGGGACCAGTGACGACGTGCAGCATGCGGGCGGAAGTTCGTGATTCGTGGAACGTGGAGCAGGAAACGAGCGGTGAACTCTCGGGAATTCATCGGTCGCTTCACGACGTACGAGCGACGAACGACGCGGCGGCTAGCCCGTCTCCGGGCCGAGAATCTCTCCGTTGCAATCGACGCAGGCCCAATCCCCGTCGATGAAAGACATGGGTTCGCCGCAAATTCCGCAATCCGGCGGCGGCCCCTTATCGATGAGCGGCAGCTCCGGCAATTCAAAATCATCATCATCGGGCACAGTCATACTCGATCCTTTCAGGTTTCCCGCGGACGCATTTTCAGCTGCAACGCTTTCTCGGCGCTCTGCCGACTCGGCACGCCGACGAAGGTGAGCCGCCCATCGATGATGGTCGCGGGGACCGCACGAACCGAGTGGCGATTGGCCAATTCCTGCCCATCCGCCGTGGTGATGTCGACTTCCCGATAGTTAAAGCTATACTTCACCCTCAATTCCTTCCAGAGGCTCTTGGCCGAGGGGCAAGCACCGCAGGATGGAGACACGAGCAACGTGATATTCGGCATACATTCCCTCTTGGCTGATCGTGCGCGGATCTTAACACCTGTCGAAAGAGAGGCGCAAGCAAGCGTGAGCCGAGGACGCGCCCGCGACGCTGACAAGCGAGGGCTGGTTCTATATACTTCGGCGAAGAGTCATCCACCACTAACGGAAACGGAGACCATGAGCCTGCACAGCCGCGCCGGACAACGCCCGCTCCCCGACCAGCTAATCGATCTCAAACAGCTCGAACAGGCCTACTACGAGTTGAGGCCGGACCCTGCCGATCCCCAGCAGCGCGTCGCGTTCGGCACGAGCGGTCATCGCGGGTCGTCCCTCCGCCGCACCTTCAACGAAGCCCACATTCTGGCGATCACCCAAGCGATTTGCGAATACCGGCACAAGGCCGGAACGAACGGTCCCCTGTTTGTCGGCAAGGACACCCATGCCCTGTCGGAGCCGGCGATGCGTTCCGCACTCGAAGTCCTGGCGGCCAACGGCGCGGAGGTTCGCATCGACCGCGACGGCGGCTACACGCCCACCCCGGTCATCTCCCATGCCATTGTCACCTTCAACCGCGAACGGAAATCCGGCTTGGCCGACGGCATCGTCATCACACCCTCGCACAATCCCCCGGAAGACGGCGGCTTCAAGTACAACCCGCCCAACGGCGGCCCGGCCGACACCCAGGTCACCAAGGCCATTGAAGAACGCGCGAACGAATTGCTGGCCTCGAACCTCACGGGCGTCCGCCGGCTCGACTACAAAGAAGCGCGCAAGGCCTCGACGACGAAAACGCACGATTATGTGGGCCGATACATCGACGACCTGGCGCAGGTGGTGGATCTGGAACCTATCAAGGCGGCGGGACTCAGGCTTGGCATCGATCCGCTCGGCGGCTCGGCGGTCGCCTACTGGAAACCGATCGCCGAACGGTACGGGCTGAACATCGCGATCGTGAATGAGTCGGTCGATCCCACGTTCCGCTTCATGAGCTTGGACTGGGACGGGAAGATCCGAATGGACTGCTCCTCGCCGCACGCCATGGCCTCGCTCATCGGACTCAAGGATCGCTTCGACTTGGCCTTCGGAAACGACACCGATACGGATCGCCACGGCATCGTCACGCCGGACGGCGGCCTGATGAATCCGAATCACTATCTTGCCGCATCCATTTCCTACCTCTTCACCCATAGGTCCGGCTGGAAAGCCACGGCCGGAGTCGGCAAGACCATCGTGAGCAGCAGCCTGATAGACCGGGTCGCGGACGTACTCCAACGGCCGCTGATTGAAGTCCCCGTGGGCTTCAAGTGGTTTGTCCCCGGCTTGAGCGACGGCTCGCTGGGGTTCGGCGGCGAGGAAAGTGCGGGGGCGGCCTTTTTACGTCGGGACGGCACGACCTGGGTCACGGACAAGGATGGGATCATCATGGACCTCCTTGCCGCGGAGATCACGGCGGTCACCGGCAAGAATCCCTTCCAGTTGTACCGCGAATTGACCAGCCAGCTCGGCGAGCCGGTCTACGAGCGGATCGATGCGGTCGCCACCCGTCAGCAAAAGGCCGTGCTGCAAAAGTTGTCGCCGGACCAGGTGAAGAGCCGAGAATTGGCCGGAGAGGCGATCACCGCCATGCTCACCGCCGCTCCCGGCAACAAGGCCGCGATCGGAGGGCTCAAGGTCATCACGGCCAACGGCTGGTTTGCCGCGCGCCCCAGCGGTACGGAAGACGTGTACAAGCTGTACGCGGAAAGCTTCAATGGGCCGGCCCATCTGAGACGGATTCAGGAAGATGCCCAAGCCCTGGTGCAGCGAGTCTTTGCCGCAGCTGGGGTCTGACAGGAGGAGGCTGAACCCCGCACGTGAATGAAAACCACCTGGGTAGCCTTCTGCGCTCGACACCCACTCACTCTGTCCGAGGGCTCAGCCCCAGAGATCGACGGACGATCGTTGTGAAAGGGTACAGGAACTGAGCCACATAATTGCGTATGACCGCGCCCCCTGCCATCCGGCGCTCGAGCGGGAAGTCCGGATCCGCAATGCCAGTGGCCGGATAACCGCCATCGCCGCGATAGGCGGTGCCGAAGAGTTGATCCCAGAAGCTAAAGATGACCCCGAAGTTCTTATCGCGATGCTGCGGTTCGATCGAGTGATGGATACGATGAAACTGGGGCGACACCAGTATGTACCGCAGGATACCGAGATCGGCCTTGATGTTGGCATGGTAGAACTTCGGGTACCATTTTAAGAGCAAGGCGAAGGAGACAGCCATGGGCGCGTCTACGGCAAACATGAACATCGGGATGCACACCAGACAGTTGGCAATAATCTCATCCATGAGATGGACGCGATCGTCCGTAAACAGATTCATATCCGGTTGAGAGTGATGCACGGCATGGAAGCACCAGAATACCCACACCTTGTGACGAACCAGATGGTGAAACCAGTCCAAGAAATCATTCACCAGGAGAACCAGGACGATTTTTGCACCGAGCGACCACGACTGGATCGCGCTGATGGACAACAGGCTCAAGTGGCGTTGGTACAGATCATGGAGCCCCTGCATCACGACGGAGATGACGACCACCGTCAGAAACCCATGCACGAGAAACCAACAAAGATCCTGAATCAGGCCGACCGAGAATATCCGCTGTTGCGGGCGTGCGGGGAAAAGGCGTTCCAACATGAGTAAGAGACCGAGGACTGCATAGAGGTATGGATCGAGCAGGGGCTTGACGATCAGACTGGGCCAGACATTGAGCATGGTCCAGATGAAATGTTGCACGGACCTCGGCGCCCAGGCGAGGAATAGACGTCGAACATCCGCCACGATCCCCTGCAGGTCGCATTCACGGCACAAAATAAGAACGGCAGCGACTGCAGTGAGCGACAGCAGGATAAGGCCTCCGAGGCGGGCGCGGGCCTGCAAGGCGGATGCGTTCCCTCTCTTGCCGAGTATTTCGAAGCCTGGCAATTTATCATCACCCATCGTAAGACGAATCCTCCAATGTCCATGGACCCGGCGCTCCGTATCCAGGCCTAGGCAACCTCCATCCTGTGAAGGACTCGCTTGCCTGCATACCTCACCGCCCCAACCAACCGATGATGGGCATGCCGAAGATCCTGCAACAGACAATGCCCACCCACATAGACCGCCAGTCGAGGAGAGTTCGACTCCCATAGCGCCGCCGCCGCTTCAGCGAGGAGGTCGCCCACCAGCCGTTTGTGGCTCTGCCGAATGCGCACTGAGGTCTGTTTCCCATTGGAATCGTTGCGTAAATCCTCGCCGAAGTCATGGATCGCGGCGATGGGAGCGGCAGACAGGGACGCCAGTTCCCGCGCCACACGATAAAGATGGACTCGAATCGAGGCGGTTTCCAGCATTTCAGGAGCCTCATGCGCGACTGCCCTCACATGGTCTCTCACCGCTGACAAGCCGCCGAAATGCCAGAGTTGCTCGGCAAGCATGGCCAACCCAGCGGCACGCGCCTCATGTTGAAGCCTGTCATACTGCGCCCTCGGCAGCAGATCCAGCGCACGGTCGACCACGCGACGCAACGCGCCAACGGCTACCCCGTTTCGTATATTCGTCACCCACATGCCGCCGGCGAGTAGGCGTCCGTAACACACGGGACCGGGAACGAACTTCCAGGCGACGTGAAACGCCAAACGAAGCGCCATGTCGTTATGCTCGAGCGTCGGAAGGAATTCATCGAACAGCCCGGCTGCCTCGAAGGCCGTCCGCCGCACTAACCACGTATCCACGTTGTGGATGTCTTCCGACAGGGTGAGAAATGTTTCAAACACGCGACCGGACGGACATGTGGCCGGCCAGATCGTTGTGTGACCAGTCTCCGTGACCACGATCCCCTGACCATAGATCACCCCGATCTCCGGCTGTGCTTCGAAAATCGGCACCTGGACCCGCAATCGATGGGGAAGCCACATGTCATCGTCGTCAAGAAACGCGAGATACTGCCCGGTGCTGGCGGTGATGCCCACATTTCGTGCGACCGACACATTCTGTTTGTGGTCGAGCCGAATGTACTTCACATCAGGGTATTGTCGTGCCACGTCTGGAGTGGCATCCGTCGAGGCGTCATCGACCACGATGGTTTCCAGGTCGAACAGTGTTCCCGCCCCCTCTTGCGCGAGCACCGACGCAATCGCTCCACCGAGCAGGCCCGCCCGGTTACGTGTCGGAAGAATCACGCTCACCAACGGTCGATGCATATGATCGGACAGAGGCCTCGGAGGGTTCGCGAAGATGGACATCATGCGTTCGACGGTCGCTGCGAATCCAATGAAAAGAGAAGATGTTCCGGACGGCCACCCCGAAACTTCATCGTCAAAATCCTACTATCCGATGTATCACGCCACAACAAAATATACCTTTTCGATGCAGTATCGGTCGGAAAAACGCGGAAACAAACCAGATGGCAGGGCACGTTCTCTTTGGTTTTCTGAATCGGAATTCACGATATGGAGGGGGAAGGATTATCCAGGACACATCGTGAAGCAATTCTTTACCGTTGCCGTGGTCTGATCAGGCTCCATGACGAGGTTCGGACCGCCAGGTATACTTAGACCGTATGCCGATGCGCTTCCCCCTTATGCCCTACATCCTGCTCGCCCTGACGGTGTTGGGCTGTGTCGGCCCGACCGCCGAGCGCCATCGGACTGCGGTGGCCCCCCTCCCGGATTGTTGTCGGGCGATGAAGCCCAGCCGGAACCAGGCGGCGATCGTCCAAACGGCTGCCGGTTTGGTCGGTGCGACGACGATCGAAAGCAACGGTCAGCGGATCCGCTACGACTGCGCCGGCGTCACGCGGGCCATCTACCTGGCCCACGGGATCGATCTCTACCAAGGCTCCGATGGGAATGGGACGGACAACGGCGTTCGGCTCATTCACAATCATCTGCGCAACCAAGGCCGGCTCCACCGAGGGCCCGGTGTACACGCCGGGGACTTGGTGTTTTTTGACAATACCTGGGACTACAACGGGGATGGAGTGGTGAACGATCCCCTCACCCATGTCGGCATCGTCGAGCATGTGGAATCCGATGGGACGATCGTCTTCATCAGCCGCGTGGCGGACTCCATCCAACGCTACCGGATGAACCTTGCACAACCCGGCATCCACCGTGCGCAAAACGGACGAGTGCTGAACGACTATATGCGCCGCAAACGCTGGCAGGACGGAGGCGATACCCTGTATCTCACCGGACAGTTGTTTGCGGGATTCGGGACGAGAATTGTAGAGTGAGGGTGATGAGTCAGACCCCGCAAACAGACCGCGAGAACCAACCGACCAAATCCCTGAGCCCCTGCCCGGAATGCCGGACACCGACTGCCTGGCGCGACAATCCCTGGCGTCCCTTCTGTTCCGAGCGTTGCCAGCTGCTTGACCTTGGCGCCTGGGCCGGGGAGCAGTACCGAGTCGCAGGCCCCAGCCTCACAGTCCCAACCTCGGAGTCTCCTTCCGAGGATTGAGGCTAGCGCCTATTCACACCGGCAGTTCGCCTTGTATTCAGTACACATCGGACCGAAGTTCTTCACACAATCGCAGCTGCACTTCGGCGTCTGGTCGGCTGGACAGGTGATCTGACAGGTTTGCTTGATCCCCATGCCGCAAGACACGATTTCGCAGGAGTTCGATCCTTCGGCCATGAGCAACGGCGGCGTCTTGGCTGGACCATGCCCCGGCAGGTGATTTTTCGGTGCGGTGGTCCCCGGCACCGGGGTCATCCGAGGGGCTGACTCCGCGTCAGGCTCCGCCGACCAGGCCATTCCCGCCGCGGAGAAAAGCCCCACGAACAACAGACCCAGCAACGCCCCACGCAACCTGCGCACTCCATGTTTCGTCATAGTCCCCTCCAGGTGAGTCGCCGTAGGATAGGCAGGCGCCAGGCCAAAATCAAGCCGGGCTCGGCGACTCCTGTCCCGGCACATTCGGGAATAACCCTGAGCTTGAGGCAGAATGCGGAAGGACTTGCCCAACCTCGCATGAGTTGATCACGGCTTCACGCAATCCAGGCTCGGGTATCGCCCGGCAACGAACATCGGATCACTGATACGCCACCATCGCTCGACGACGGTCGCATAGAGGCTGCGATAGTCAATCCTATGTTTGAGGTCTCCATCCTGAAGATCGCTGAGAGAGGGCTGCGCCCCATAGAGCCCTCCCTTGACCCGCCCCCCAATGAGGAAGTGCGGCGCTGCGGTGCCATGGTCCGTTCCGGCGCTGGCATTCTCCCCCACTCGGCGGCCGAACTCCGAATAGGTCATGATCAGCAGATCCTGCCACCGCCCCTGCCGGACCGCTGCCTGGCGAAACATCGCCAATCCCTGCGCCAGCTCTTCCAGCAACCGCTGGTGGGTGGGACGTTGTCCGGCATGGGTATCGAATCCCCCGTGGGTCACCTTGATCACCGCCACCGGCACGCGCGCGGCGATCAGCTGCGCCGCCACCTGCAGTTGTCGTCCGATGTTGGTGACGGGAAAGTCGACATCGAGATCGGGCACCTGCTTCATTCTCACCCGCAGATCACCGACCGCATGGGAAATCTCGCGCTGGACCTCCAGGATATGGGCCAACGCTCGATTCCCACCGACCGAGGCGACCGGATGAACCATTGCCGCTTGAGTCAGGAATTCTTCGGGCTCGCGCAATGCAATCGCGCGGGCATGACCGCCGGCCAACGGTCCCCCGTCTCCCTTGCCCAACAGTATTCCATCTGCCGCAAAATCGGCCGGTACGGAAGCCCGCTCGAACAGCCTGGCCAACCACCCTTCATCCAAAACTTGATCACTATCCGACGCGGTGTCCCAGATTTCGATCGAACGAAAGTGAGACCGGTTGGGCTTAGGGTAGCCGACGCCCGCCACAATCGCGCATTCGTTCGCCTCCCACATCGGCATGAGCGGCGTGAGCGCAGGATGAAGCCCCAGGCTCGGCGACAATTGGCGGACCTGCTCGCGAGGGATGGCCAATTTCGGACGAGCACGATAGTACGCGCCATCGGCATACGGCACCACCGTATTGAGCCCATCGTTTCCACCGTGCAGCTCGACGAGGAGCAACACACGCTGATATGGCGATCCGGCCGGAGCGTGGCCGTCCCCCTGCGCGGCCCAGAGTCGTTGAAACCAAGACGGAGACAGTAGCAGCCATGGGATCGCGGCGGCGCTACGGAGGATTTCGCGGCGGCTCACTCCTTCTCGCATGCTGGTCCTCATTTCAGTTGATAGACGGGATCCGTGACCAGGTGAACCACGGACTGCGCCCGCTCCTCGTCGGCAGAAAGCGGAGAGACCGGTGGCAGCGGCAGTAACGTGGCCTGCACGACGTCGATCGGCTCAACCGCTTGCCAGGTACTGCCGATGCCATGCCCCAGTTCACCCATCGTCATCGGATGGCCAAGTTCATGCCCTCGGATGCTTCGGTGTAGCAATTGAGTTCGGACCAACAACGTCGTCGCCGTGATCCATCTAGCCCCGCCAGGCCAACCCTTGACGTTGGGGGGGTCGAACAGATCCTGGCCGAGCCTGCGGCCGTATCGGATGAACGGGAGTGGATCATCGTCCGGCAACCCAAACAATTTCGCGGTCCCGACCATCAACTCCACCGGGGACTTGATCATCGCGCCCCGTTCTTCAGGAATCCAAAACCGCTCGTTCAAAAAGATGGCGCGCAGGACCGGCGTAATCTCGTACCGCTCTTGCGTGAACAGGGTCGCCAGCCGTTCGACCTCAGCCGCCGCCGGTTCCTCCGACACAAACTCCCGCCAGAGTTTCACCACGAGATGCCGAGCCGTCTGAGGATCGTCCAACGTCAGGGCCAAAATGTCGTCTCCCTCGAAGGCTCCGCTCTTGCCGAAGACGAGTTTCCTTCCGTCGTCGTGCTGGATCGGATCCACACGGAACGCCCCGGTTCGATGGTCGACATGCCACCCACTGAACGCGCGCGCCGCTTCTTTGATATCCCGTTCGGTATAGTGTCCTTCGCCCAACGTGAACAATTCGAACAGTTCCCTGGAGAAATTCTCGTTCGGATGGTCTTTGCGATTGGTCTGCGTGTCGAGGTAGAGAACCATCGCGGGATTCTTCGCAATGGCCTTCAGCATGTCGCCGAAGGAGCCGAGGGCATGGAGGCGAAGCAGAACATTTTGCCAATACAGAAATCCCGGCCACTTGACCTTGTGGAGGCTGGAGGTGAAGTGGTTGTGCCAGAAGAGCGTCATCCGCTCGAGGATGGGGCTCTTGGTCGCCCGTAGCTCCCGATACCACCAGCCCTTCAGCTCCAACCCCTCCAGTTTTCGTTCCTCGCGGAAGGCCCGCTTGTCCATCTCGCTCCAGTACTTGCGATCCCTCGGCAAGGGCGGCAATCGGTGGATCCAAGTCGGTGGCGGTGTGTGCGCCTTCGTGGAAGGGACGGCCAGGATGTGGGCCACGGCCGCCGCCCGATCGAGCGGCATGAGCCGGCGGATCTCATCAGGCGTGGCGCCGAATCCCGTGCGGGACAGGAGATGGCGGGCCTCATCGAAGGAGAGCGGCATGGGAATGCCTCAGCGATATCCAGTGGGGACTGATCACCTCAACGAGCAACCGATCGTTCCGTTGACAGAAGACCTTGAGGAAACAGGAGCAGCCGATGACGATGTTTCGGGTCGATTGTTTCACGGAACTGAATCGTTTGATAGACTGAATGTGCGGGGCAGCTATCGGGCCTCGTGCCTTTCCAGCTGCAAGGAGACCCCGATGATTGAGTTGCGCCAGCAGCGCCGGATTCCGGTCAACATGCAGGTCATCTTTGCCCACGCCGGAGCCACCAGCCTGAAGCAAGGGACCCTCTTCGACCTCTCGACCGGCGGCTGTGCGGTCGCGACGACGGTCGCGGTGCCTCCCGGTGTCCCCCTGAGTCTCTTGATCGAAGGCCAAGATCTCGGCACCCCGATTCGCATTCCCACCGCGACCGTCCGCTGGACCAAACTTGGGGAGTTCGGTGTGGAGTTCCTGGCGCTGCCCGAATTGGAACGCCGACGCCTGTATCGACTGATCGACTACCTCCGCCCCTCCACCACGTAGTCCTGAACAGTCCTGCCGACTGCTGCAAATGCCCCCGCAGCCTCCAGCCCGCGTCTCCATTGACTCCGCTGGTCGCATCTCGCCGGATGTAGGCGAACCGAATACGGCCATTCGTACAGAATATGACGCACAAGAAACGGAGCGACGAGGGTTGGGGCATGGGCTCCAAGCCGACGCTCTACAGCGAAACCCAGAGAGGTAGTCTTGTGTTCAGCAGGGAATGTTGATCGCGGGATCGCAGAACAACGGGGGAATGACGGGCGGGCGCATGTAGCGGGAGGCGGGATCCTGAGATCCCAGGGGTTGGTTCAAGGCGGGACCACCGGTCATACCCGGCAGCCCGGCCCCGATGCTGCCGAACGACTTCCCTTGGCTGGATGGAAGTGTCGAAACCTGCGGCGCACTGGCACCGGATGCGGTCGAGGTGATGGTCGCGGAATTCGCCGGTGCGGGCAAAGTCCCAAGTAACGGAGGATTCTGCCCCGGCGGGGTCTGTGGCAACGAGGGGGAGGACGAACTTTGAGCCTGGGCCATGCCGGAACACAGCAGCAACGCCACCCCCACGGCCTGCGCCGAGAGGGCCGTCAATGCGAGCGTCCTGTTTCCTTGGCCACGGAATCCCATCTCGAACACCTTGCTGGTACGTCTCAAGCCGCTCAGTCGAGCCAATCCTTCTCTTTCAACTTCCGCGGCAGGTACTTCTTGGTCAGGTACTGGAAATCTTTGTTGGCCAACGCGTCCAATTCATACTTGAGCCCGCTGGCCAGCATCCGCTTGATCTCCTGCTGCCAGGCCGGTTTCTGAAACCACTCGTAGTTCAGGAGTTCCTTCGCGCGGGCGATGTCCTTCTCGTTCAGCTTGATGCCGACGTTGCGCGGCAGCTCGTACCGCTCCGGATCCGCGCTCGAGAGTCCGATAAACTTGGCCTTGGGGATCGCCATGCGCTGGCTCTCGAATGCCAGATTGATCGACCCCTGTTTCACGACCGAATAAATATAATATCCCCAGGGATCGTTGTCGACCAAGACATAGACCGGCAGCCGGTGCTCCTCGTGCAGGCGTCTTGCCAGCCGGCGCACGCCGCGCGGCGGCTGGCCGTTGCCGGTGAGCAGCACGCAATTGTAGCGGCGCCAAAACTTATCTTCCGAGAGGCGGTTCCACTGCGTGCCCTTTTCGACCAGGAGGACGAAGTCGGCCGTGCAGCGGCGGATCTCCAGATACTCCGGTTCGACGATGGAGGGCACCGAGTAGCCTCCCTTGCCGAGCTTGGCACAATCCACTCGGTCTCCGTCGTCTCCGAACACCACCGGGCCCACGATGCTGCCGCCGTTTTCCGCTCGGACATGGAGCTCTTCACGAAGCGCCGCAAGCGACACTTCGAGGTCCTCGATGATCGGATCGGATTCGTCCTGCGTATCGAAGGTGTTTTCGTGGGAATCCTGGATCGTATGTTTCGTCCGGTAATAGATCTCTCTGAGCGAGGTCGTGAGGTCGGCCCGCTGCAGTTCGGACAAGGCATCGGCGACCAACATGGTCTGCATGAACTTCTTGGCCATCCCGACGTTGAAGAATGTACGGGCCTGTTCCTTATCGCCCATCTCGATCATTCCCTTGCGAGGGTTGAACGAGACGTTCGACAGGGCTCGGATCGGAATCGCGAACGTCGGGTCCTTCGACCGTTGGGCCGCATTGATGACCACGTCGGCCATCCCGATCAACTTCTTCTCCACTACCCCGGCTCGTTTGTCTTTGGTCTGTGCCATCGGTCGTCCTATTGCTTCCGACGCGCCGCGCCACGCGGAGCCGTCTTCTTGGCAACCTTCCCCGCCGTTTTCTCACCACCGCTCTCGCTGCCGTAGAGCCTCAACTGCGCGGCCTTGCCCTTCGCAGGCTTCCCTTTGGCCGCCTTCGCAGCCGTCTTCGCGCCGGTCGCCTTGCCGGGCTTTTCGGACTCGGGCTTGGGCTGAACCTCCTCGGGAGCCGGTGCCGCCTGGACTTGTCCGCCGGCCGCCTCAACTTCCCCCTCGAGGCCGTCCGCCGTCACGATGATGGAATGCGGCAGACCTTGCGGTCCGGCCCCGGTTTTCCCCAAGGCTTCGTCGGTCTTCAGGCCGCCCGTCCGGCTGCTGGCAATCTTCTGCAATTGATCCCGCAACTTGTTCGTATCGAGGGTGCCGCCTTTCAAACGATTGCAGGCATCGACCACTTCCTCGATGTAGAGTTCGAAAATGTTTCGGCGGCGGAATTCGCTCGCGGCCCGCTCACGCCGTCGCAGGAAGACGCCGAGCCGGCGCCCTGCTTCGCGCAGCGCCAAGGTAATCTCTTTTTGAATCTCGTCGTAGTCAGCGATCGCTTCCTTGGACTCGCTCGTGAACGGCACCCAGACGGACGCCATGTGCACGAAAATTACCATCGGGCCGCCCGGCAAGGCGCCCCGCGACTGGCTCACACCATAGTGGCGCCACGTCGTACTCAGCACCGCCTTGAACGTGGAACAGGCGGATTGTTGATAGAGCAACGGCACACGATTGGCGTACCGGATGACGCGGGCCAGTTCGGCGTCATCCTCTTCGTCCTCCCCTTCCGCTTTCGGCCGTGCCGGTTGCTGGGGCTTCGCTTGATTCTCCGGCGGGCGGCCATAGGCGAGACCCGCTTCAATGATGAAGGGATTACCGCGGTAGACAGCCGGTGGACGGCTGACAGCCGTGTAAAATTCGCCTTTGATCTGTTTATACAGGCCGGACAGGATCGCGCGCTCTCCGATCGGCGAAATACAATTCGTCGGCGGCGCCATGATCTTGGTGGTCTGGATGGTCTTGTAGAGCATCTCGGCCGCTTGGTTCTTGACCTCGCGCGGTTTGGCATTCGGCGACACCTTGGCCGCTCTGCAGATCTCTTCGGCCAACGCCGGCGAGACCCGGCAGAAGTCGGTCGCGAGAAATCCTGCCACCGTATGGCTCTTGGTATCCTGCAGCATCTTCAGCAACACGCCGAACTCGATGCCGTAGGGATGCGGCTTGATTTCTTTCGGCGAGGGCGGCAGCTCGTGGTAGGTGCGGGGGTAGTCCTTCGTCTCCCCTTCCGGCGTGTGGTAGATCAGGTGCACGTGCGGATTCGCGATGGAGGTCTGCTCCAACCACTCGTCCACCGAGGCGCGGCCCTTCTGGTACCGCCCCTCTACTTCCAACGACACCTCCGTGCCTTGCGGCTGCACCCACTCGATCTGCTTGTTTTCATGCACGAGCGGTTCGTTCTTCTTGGTGTCGATTTGGACTTCGAAATAATGAGCGGTCGCGCGAGGCCCGGTTCGCGAAATGATCTTCACCGGCTTGCCGGTGGTCAGTTGCGCATACATGCCGGCGGCGGAAATGCCGATCCCCTGCTGGCCGCGGCTCATCCGTAGACGATGGAACTTGGAGCCGTAGAGCAACTTGGCGAAGATGCGCGGGATCTGTTGACGAACGATGCCGGGGCCGTTATCGGTGACGGTCACGCGAAACCGCGTCGCCTGGCTCGGCGCCGTCGCTTCGTTTCCGTTCGCCGCCACCTCGAGACGCACGGTGACTTCCGGAAGAATGCCCGCTTCCTCGCAGGCGTCCAACGCGTTGTCCACCGCTTCCTTGACACAGGTCAGCAGCGCCTTGCGGGGATTGTCGAAACCGAGCAGATGGCGATTTTTGGTAAAAAACTCGGAAACGGAAATTTCCCGTTGGCGCGCGCCCATCTCCACCGCCGTGACCGCAGGTGTAGCCTTGCCGGCGTCTTGCGCTTTTTTACGTGGAGCTTCTTCGGATGGAGAGTCGGATGCGGAACGGGAAGCGGAAGTCGCGGCAGCAGTGGGCTTGAGTGACGTCTTGGTGGCCATTCAACCTCTCAACCAGGTGATCCAGCTACATCGTGCGCCGAATGGCTTTGTCACCGGCGCAGGCTCTCACATCGTCGTTTACAGGGAACGAGCGTGAGAGTCAAGTGAACGTTGAATCCGTGAGAGGCAGACTCAGCCCTCTCGGACCGTGTCACCGACCTGATGTAGGGCGGGCTTTACGCTGAGTGACTCGCAATCCGATACGGCGCGCATCGGTCAGGATTGCGCGTCTGGTCGCAGGCGGCAGCGCTTCCGGAGGGAAGGCCCCGGACAATCGGTTCGGCAGATGCTTGATGAACAACGCCGTCATGTGCGCGGTCGACCAGGCGATCGGGGTGGAGTGAATGCCGCGTCGTCTCAGCAACGCCAGACTCGGCACGACGACATCGTAGCGAATGTGCGTCCTGCGACTCGCTCGAATCCCATGCACGATCACGGCCGCGGCAAAACGGGCATTGTGAAGGACTCCATACGCCACCAATCGCTTCACCGTGCCGGGCGTCGGCGTGCGCGGAAATCTGGCCTCGACCAATCCCCGCGACTTACGCAGTTTGCCCTGACGGTACCACCGCCTGAGCTGGTCCATGTCGGGGCCGCCGATCTTCGCGTCCATCGACTGCAAGGCAATGAAATGCGGCACCGTGACGACTTCATCCTGCGCGGCCAGCATGACGGCGACCGTGCCGATCGGCCGAGGGAATCGAAACGATTCCCGATCGCCGAACCTTGGGGCAAGCGCGAAGGTTCCGCGTCGATACACCCGTGGAGCCGATGTGGCTTCATCGAACGATTCTTCCGCCGACCACTGCGACACCGGATCGTCGCTGTCGGTCTGCTCGTAGAGCCGCACCTGCACGTCATCGACCTGGTCAAGCTGGTCCGCCGCAGCCGCGATCAACAGGTTGGTCAATCCAGGGGCCACACCCGCCGTCACCAGCGCCAGGCGACGCTTGAGCCGAAACCGATCGTCAAACGAGAGTTGCTCCGCTCGAAATGGATGGCCGGTGAGGTGTGCTGCCGTATCCAGATAATGACAGCGTAAGCGCAGCGCCGCCCGCATGATGATCTTATTGAAGACTGCGGGGCAACAATTTACCAGGACGTGGCTGCCGCGCGCCGCCCGGACGATGCTCCACACGTCGCGGGCATTGACCGGCACGACGGACAGCGTCGACGATTCGCCGAGGAATCGGCGCGCTCGCACGGGATCGCGATCGCCGCAGGAGACCTGATGACCCTGGCGTTGAAGCAGGGTGACGAGTCGTGACCCGGTGGCGCCAATCCCGAGAACAAAGATCCGCATCGGGTCGGCACTTTACCACATTCATTCAGCCGATGGGACCAAGGCCTCAGGCGCCGGATTTTCAGTAAGCGGATCACGGTAAAAACATGGCGCTATACCCCTGTAAGACCTGATGGCGCCGTTGGGCAGGGTGACAGAGTTCGTCGCGGTCGAGTTCGCGAACGTGCCCGTGAGCGTGGTGGTGCTCGTCGTGGTGGGCGCGGCGAATTGCGGCAGCACTTTCATCCACACCGTGGTCGCAGGGCTGCCTGGGACCGGCGTGTTGGTTTCCGCTGTGACGACGCTGACCGGGTTGGTCGTCCCGCCGGGTAAGGTCACATCGGCCGTGGTGTAGGAGCCGCCGGGCGTGCCGGCCGGGCTCGTGACCGTAAACGGATAGGTCCCAGACGGCACCGTGGAGGCCACCGTGAGGCTGATGGGCAGCGTCGTCGATGTGCCGCCCTCTCGAATCGAAGCCGTGAGCCCCGCTTGCGTAAACGTCACGGCCGTGGCGTTCAGGAGATTCGTCCCGGTGATCTGTATTCCGCTGGTAGCCCCTGGCGGAACGGTCACCGGATCAACGCTGGTCACGGCCGGTAAGGCAGGAACCGTAAACGATTGTGGACTGGTCGCCGTGCCGTTCGTGTTGGTCACCGTGATGGAACCGGTCGTGGCCGCACTGGGTACGGTGACGACCAGTGTGTTCGCAGTGGCAGACGTCACCGTGGCAGCGGTCCCATTAAACTGGACCGTGTTGTTTGCTGGGGTCGGACGAAGCCATAACCCTGGATCGTCACTTGCGTCGTGGCGGGTCCACTGCCTGGGGCCGCGAGATAGATTCCGATGCCGCTCCCGGGTGGGGTGAAGCGATCGATACTCGTGAGATTGCCCACGGTATCGTAGTTATAGACCGCCGTGACGCCGGCGCTGTCGGCCACACCAATAAGTCGGCCAACCTCATCATACAAATATTTCCCAGTATCTGCCGAGATATGGGCGAGAGGTAATAAAAGCACAGCTGATACAAGAATATACCCACACCGAATAGATACTCCATGATCCCAGGCTCGGCCAAGCCGAGCGAAGTTGACCAGGCTGAAAACAATTCCTAAGAGCGCACCTGCAAAACGCGTGAGTTGGCTCCATAGTGGAAGCATCGCTACAGAGAAATTCACGATGTGGATAAGTACACATGTCACATATTGAGTAACTTCGAGACCACGCGAACGCTCAGAACGATACCTCCACAGCAGGAAAATAGAGATACATAACGTTCCGAAAGGAATGCCAAGCACTGAAAGGCCGACTAGAAAATCGAGCGCATCTGCTCCTTGGCTCCAATAAGAAATCAGAACGCTAAGTCCTTGCGCCCAAAAAATTAAGCCCAGCACCAGCAATACTACCTCACCATTCCTCAAAAATAAGCTGAGTCCCACTCCGATAATTGCAATCGCCATGAAAAGAAAGAAGTAACTACCTCCGTACTGGGAGTCAACGAGAAGTAAAATAAGATAAGTACCAATAGCCAACAGGATTAGCGTGAGCCCACCTAGCTTGAGATTGGTTGTGGTCACTTACTCCTCACCATCATTGGCAAATGGGAATCCTTCCGGGAAACAACTTGGGCTAATCCCATACTGAGCGAAACATTTCTTATGGTAAGCCACTATAGCTGATCGCTTCGGACACGGACGTTTTCGACACACCTGTCTACTGGGGTCATTCATGGCTTCCTTATCCTGGACAATCAGACACTGACGTACCAATCTTGTTACTGGGGAGTAGGGACCATACCCCGTGAAACAAGGGTTAAACTGAGGCCGCTGACAATAAAATCGACCAGAAGAACTGTGGTAATTACAGCCGAAGCGTCCAGCGACCTCATCATAATATTTACACCCTTCTATGCCTACCCCAGGAAGAGTAGGCTGAGGTGCGTCTCCTAACGGATCAGCATAAATGATTGGATTATTGGCTGCATAACTGTAACTATTCAACCAGCTACCCAAACCTGCGAAAAACGAGTTCAGACTTGTTCGACCACGGGACGGATCCTCTCCGAAAAACCGCAGGATAGATGGTCCATAATATCTTGCTCGATAGTAGTATTGATTCGTCGAGTCCTTCTCACGGCCCGTGAACTGAAATGGATTGCTACTAGCCGTGCCGCTCTGTGTGGTCATCCCAAACGGTTGATAGCCATAGGTGGTCTGGCCAGATCCGGCACCATTGGTCAGGACAACAGCACTCCCCAAGGCATCGACCTGATAAAACTCATCACTGGTTCCTTTGCGTATGTAGGGCTCATCGATGCTGAGCCCGCGAATGTACGTGGCCGAGGGGGTCCCGCCGCTCAGTTCCGCTAAGATATCGTTGCCGTCATACCAGAATCCCGTCGTGTTACCGTTAATCGTCTTCGTTTTCCGCCGACCGAGACCATCATACCCGAAACTGGCCGTCACACCACCGCTGATCGCCGTCAAACGATTTCTCGCATCCCACGTATAGGTGTTCGTGCCATCGTTCGTGAGATTTCCATTCGCATCGAAGGTCTGCGTCACGCCGTTGAACTGGGTCTGTTCATTCGCCGCATCGTAGCTGTTGGAAGAGACAGCCGTAGGAATCAGCGACGCAGCAGCATTGGCCCTGTTCAAAGAGATTCGGTTGCTTGTCGGATCGTACTGGTAGGTCAACGCTTCGATGGTCGTGGGCGTCTTCACGTGGTTGATCGTCAACAAGCGATTGGCATTGTCGTAGCCGTAGCTGGTGACGACGCCATTGGGATACGTGAGTGAGGTGCGTCGCCCGGCATCGTCGTAGGCTAACGTGACGGTCTGGCTGCCTTGGGTGACGCCGGTCAGGCGGGAATTGTTGTCATAGCTGTAAGTCGTATCCGTGAGGCCGCTCGCTGATAGTTTGAACCTCCGGCCGATTTCATCGTATTCCACCGTCACCGTGCCTGGCGTGGTCGTCTCCAACACGCGTGGATGATGCCCTCCACTCACGGTGTCGTAGGTCCAAGTGATGGTCCCGCCAACCGAATCATTCACGCTGGTCAATCGATTGATCGCGTCATAGCCGAAGGTCACGATGGCATCGGGGTACGTAGCGCCGGTCCGGCGGTTCAGCGCATCGTACGAAAAGGTAGTAGTTTGATTCTTGCGGTCCGTGAACTGCGTGAGGTTCCCGGCCATGTCGTACTGGTAAGATTCTTGTCTGTTCAGCGCGTCCTTGCGGGTGGCCAGCCGATCCATTGGATCGTACGTATACGTCGTAGTCTGATTCTTGGCATCGGTCACGGTGAGGAGATTGCCGTTGAGATCATAGGCCAACTGCGTCGTCCCATTTTTGGCATCTGTGATCCGCCGCACCCGGTTGGCATTGTCGTAGCGAAAGGTGGTGACGAAGCCGCGTGGGTCTTTGATCCCCACCAAGCGCGAGATCGCATCGTAGGTCCGCTCTGTGCGGTTGTTCAGTGCATCGACCGTCGCCTTCAGGTTGCCGAAGCCGTCGTATTCGAAGGTCGTCGCATGGGACAGCGGATCGGTGATGCTGGTCGGCTGCCCTTGGCTGTTATAAGCGATGGTCGCGACCTTGCCGAGCGGGTCGGTGATCGTCGTCTGGGTGAGGGAGGGGTAACTGATCGTGGTGATATTCGCCGGGGTCATTGCATCGGTGATCTTGGTGAGCCGACTATAGGTCGTGTCGTATTCAAAGGCCGTCGTATTGTTTTCCGGATCGGTGATCGAGGCCACGTTGCCGTTGCTGTCGTAGGTATAGGCAGTGGTCCGGCCGAGCGCGTCAGTGACCTGCGTGAGGTAGTTCGTGCTTGACTGCAACTGGAATTGCGTGGTCTGCCCCGGGGCATCGATCTGGCTCACGAACTGATAGTTGTTGAAGGTATACGTCGTCGGATTCCCGCGCGGGTCGGTGACCTTGGTTTGGGTGATGGTCGAGCCCGCTAAGGTGTATTCAAATCGATAGGTCCCGCCGTCGGCCAGGATCTGCTTGGCCACCAAGCCACTCGGATAATAGAGTGTCGTCAGATAGGTAATGCCTCGGGCGTCCGTGATCGTGGTCAGCCGATTGTTTATGTCGTAGGTGTAGATGGTGACGCCGCCATCCGGGGCGGTGATCGTGCTCAAGCGGTGCAGGGCATCGTAACTGTAGCCGACGGTCCGTCCCATCGGATCAGTAATGGAGGTAATCAGCGCCGAGCCCGCCTGGTTCGCCGTGGTCGTGTAGCCGAATTTCAGGGTCCGCCCATATTGGTCGGCAATGCTGTCGATGCGCTGATTGAGCGAGCTGCGCGTGATAGTAATCATATTGTTGTACCGGTCCTTCTGCTGCATCAGCCAGGCGGCGCCACCGGTCGGCTGGCCGAACACGTAGGTCATGCCGTCCTTCCAGCGGATTTCCACATGGCTGTCGGGAAAGACCTGGGCCCGGGCGCCTTTGAGGAACGGGTAGTTCTGGTTGCGGAAGTACCCGTCGACCTCTTGCGAGAAGGTATAGCGGTTCCCGTTGGGCATCAGCAGCGAGAGCGCGGCCGTGCCGATCCCGGAGATGTACAGGTTATAGTTGAACTCCCCGCCCATCCCGAACGATCCCACGCCTTGGGCCTCGGTCCGGTAGGACCGCATGATAGCGATCGGTAACACGCCAGGCAGGCCTATGTCCGTTTTCTCAATGTTCAGCACGCCCGACGAGGGATCGACGGGATCGCCCGCGAAGAGAAAGCCCAGCAATTTGTAAATGAAGTCTTTCCAGGTCGCGTAACTCACACAAAACTTCGGCTGCCCCACGCCGGGGTCTGGGATGATGGTCTTGCCGTCGGGACTAACCGTGCCTTCGCCGTACTTCTTCCACTGATGGGAGTGGCTGGCGGGCTTGTCGGTCTTATCGTAGTACCAAAGATCCAGACGTGTGCCCGGCGGGGCCCCGAGATCGTTGGGATAGATCACCGGTACTGGCTTCGACGGGGTCCCACCACCGGGGTTGTCGAAGCTGAAGAGATAGACCGTCCGCGGCGCGGCATCTGGCGGCAGCGGAGGCACGCGATCCGGGGACAATGGGGTCACGGTCATTTCGGTCTGCGGGGTCCCGTCCGGGCCCAGGATCGTCGTGTCCTCGGGGATCGTGACAATCATCTCGGGGACCTCGGCTGGTTGAATCGTCATCCCCTTCCCAGGCGTCAGCCGATGACTCTTCTTTGTCGGCTCGATGACAAAGATCGGAGCCGGGACCTCGGTGAGGCCGCTGTCGGCAATCTCGACCATCGCGGGGTCCGCATGCCAGGCCCCGGTCATGGTCGCATCGGCGAGTTTCTGCCGTTTCGCCAAGAGCCACTGCGGCTCCACGATGACGAGCTGGTTTCCGGCAGGCGGGTTGCTGAATCGATACACACCGCGCTCATCCGTCTGCGTTCGTAACGTGCCGAGCGAGACCGGCACATCCTTGAGCGGTTTCTTGTCGCGCGCCGAGAGGACCTGGCCAGTCACAATACGAACGGCATCGGATGCAGACGGCTGCTGCGCGTAAAGCAAATGGACGCTAGTCTGAAAGGGATCGAGAAAAGAAAGTGTGAGGCTGACGATGAGACTCGTGACGAATGACAGCCGATGGAGTACCAATGCGGGGAGTCGCCGTCGATGCGCTGCTCGCAATCAACACCTCCGTTCGGAGTGTACCGCGGAGGCTTCTACACGTTGCCCAACGAAACCACAAGATGAATTATGGCCCTACTGCTAGTGCTACTTAGACCTAGCGCGAAGCGATACGGTTCAGGCTAGGTCAGCGCGGGCAGTGTTTTTGTCGATACTTTTGATCAGCGGCACTTGATTGAAGAATCCTGGTCAATAAATATTGGGTGGACAAGCTCAAGCTGCCGTAGATGCTTTTCGGCGGTTGAAACGGGAATGAACCAATCCCCACTTTTCTTTTCGACTACCTACTCTTTTAAGGCCACCTTCGTGGCGCAGCTATCGCGCCAGCTTGGCTGTCACTCATGCTGCTAAGCCATCCAAATGGATCTTGCTCATTCTTTGTATTTCCTCCGTGAAATGTGCGCTGGCTCTCCGCCTCCTGTGTGAGAGCCACCTTCATTTCAACCAAGGAGGAAACGCCATGACTACTAACAACAAACCGATGCACACGCTGCGATGCGGCAACATCAAGGCGACGATCTGGCGGAACCAGAGCGAGAAAGGTCCGTTTTTCTCCACGACGTTCACCCGTCCGTTCAGAGATCAATCGGGTGTCTGGAGAAATGGCACGTCGTTCGGTTTGAACGATTTGGAAGCGCTCCTCACGGTAACCCAACAAGCCATGAAGTGGATTGCTGATCACATTCCAAAGCCGTAAATCGCCAGAGGGAGGCTCTTCATGGAAGGAGGGCTTCCCTCCCAAGCTAATCTGATATGGCGGGACTATAGTGTGACAGCTAGGATTCAGTCGTCAGGTTTATGCCGCTACCCTGCAGAAACAATCGCCACGGAACTTATGATTTGCCAAGTAGTCTAGTCCATCCACCTTTGAGGCGTGAACAAGACCGGAGAAAACGATGTGGCGTCTTCTTCGGCTGCCAACGAATTTGGTGTCATTACGGTGTCAGCCAGACAACACAACTCACCTCAATACAGCTTAGTACCACCGAGGAAATTTGGCGGAGAGAGCGAGGCAATGCCGCTTTCAGAGCGGGTTCCCCGGATTAGCCACGTAATTTGTAGGAGGATTAGAACTGCTTGGGAAGCAAGGACTCTACCACTGAGCTACGCCCGCCCCTCTCGAAGCGATGTTGAATCCTACGCTGGCCGGTTCAGCTAAGTCAAGGTAACCGCGGCGGAATCACGCACGGTACTCGGCCACGGCGAACTTCCGGCGGCCGACCCGCATCCGTAAAATCTTCCCGGACTCCAAGGCGACCGTGCCGTTCACATCGGTCATCTTTCGTTCGTCGATTTCCACCCCACCCTGCGCGATCAAGCGCCGCGCCTCGCTCTTGCTTGGCACGAGTCCGGTTTTGGCTATCAAGTCGACGAGGCCGATGGCGGGTGCGGCGGCATCTTTCACATCGGCCGGGGTCAACTTCACGTGGGCATCCGGCTGCTCGGGAAATTCCCGGGCTTGGAATTTGTGTTGGAACGCCGCGCGCGCCGTGCGACCGGCTTCGGCCCCGTGGTAACGGGCCACGATCAATTCGGCCAGCGATTGCTTGGCTTCCATCGGATGGGCCGCACGGACCGCCCCCAGATCTTCAGTGGTCAACAATTCATAGTACCGGTGCATCAACGCATCGCTGATCGACATGACCTTGCCGAACATGTCGTCCGGTTGGTCCTCAAGGGCGATGTAGTTGCCCAGGCTTTTGCTCATCTTGCGGACCCCGTCGGTGCCCTCGAGCAGCGGCATTGTGATTACGACCTGAGCTTCCTGCCCGTAATCCCGTTGGAGATCGCGACCGACCAGGAGGTTAAACTTCTGATCGGTGCCGCCCAGTTCCACATCCGCCTTCAGCACCACCGAATCATACCCTTGGATCAGCGGATACATGAATTCATGGATGCTGATCGGCCGCTGCTCGGTGTACCGCTTATGAAAATCTTCCCGTTCCAGCATGCGGGCCACGTTGTAATGGGCGCTCAATTGAATGAGCCCGTCGGCCGTCATCTGGCTCATCCAGCGACTGTTGAATTCGACTTGGGTCCTTGCCGGGTCCAGGATCTTGAAAATCTGGCGCTCATAGGTCTTGGCGTTCTCGAGCACCTTCTCTTTGGACAGCGCGACCCTGGTCTCGGATCGACCAGTCGGATCCCCGATCATGCCGGTGAAATCGCCGATTAGAAAGATCACTTGATGGCCGAGATCCTGAAAATGCTTCAGCTTGTGGATCAGGACCGTATGGCCCAGATGGAGATCCGGAGCCGTAGGGTCGAAGCCGGCCTTGATGCGCAATGGCCGCTGCTCCTTGATGGCGCGGGCAAGTTTCGTCTCGAGTTCGGTTTGCTGGATCACTTCCACGATGCCGCGAAGAATCAAGTCGAGTTGTTGCGCGAGGGATGTCACAGTGTTCCTTAATGGCGAGAGGGTACTTTGGTATTCGTGACCAGCACGAAGGGCCGCAGACGATCGAACTTCTTACGCCCGATGCCCTTGACCTGCTGCAATTCTTCCACGCTATGAAACGGACCGCGTGAGGTACGATGCTCCACGACGCGCTGCGCCAGCTTCGGCCCGATCCCCGGCAGTCCTTCAAGGTCCGTGACGCTGGCCCGATTCAGATCAACCCGACGTGATTCCGCGAGGCGAACCGGAGCGTCGGTCTGTGCCGGTTCCTGAACCGACTTCGCCTTCGCGACTGTCTCAGCCTGTTCTGTGCCGCGATCCGGCTTGACCTTGACCTCTGGACCCGGTGCGACCGCCGGGGGAGATGCCGGGATCGCAGCTGGAAGCGCCGAACGAACGGGAGGCTGAGATACCGGTCGCGGAGGGGGCTCGGTCACCTGCCGTATCGGGGTCGTGGTTCCAATCCAGATGAGCGCTCCCAGCGTCACTCCCAACATGCTCAGCTTGATCAGGAGCGACCGGAGCATCTACGGAGCCTTTCTTGCCAAGTGTACCGCCCGGCCATGGACGTCCTCCATGGCCTCCATAAGTCCTTCAGCTAGCGTCGGGTGTGCATGGATCATGTCACCGACGGCCGTCGCGGTCGCCCCGACCTGCATGGCCAGTGCCGCCTCGTGCACCAGGTCGGCCGCATGGGCACCCAGAATATGTACGCCGAGAATCCGATCCGTGGCCGCATCGGCGATGACTTTCACCAAGCCCTGGATATCACCGCTCGCCTGGGCTTTGCCCAATCCCCCGTAACGGAAGCGGCCGACCTTCAGCGCTTTTTGCGCATCCTGCCCGGCCGCCGCGCAACGATCCTGCGCTTGCTGCTCGGTCAATCCGACTCGTCCGATCTCAGGTAACGTAAAAATCCCCGCCGGGATGACGTCATAGTTGATGGTTTTCTCCATGCCGAGCAGATTTTCAACGGCGACCTTGCCCTGGGCCGAAGCCACATGGGCCAACATGGCCTTGCCGACCACGTCGCCGATGGCATAGACGCCCGGCACATTTGTCTCCATGCGATCGTTGACGAGAATTTGTCCCCGTGACCCGACCTGAACCCCTGCGACCTCCAGGCCGATACCGTGAGAGTTGAATCCCCGGCCGACCGAGACCAGGAACTGCTCGGCATTGATCGACAATCCATCCCGCAGATGGGCCGTGACGACCTCGGGATGCCTGACGACTTCCTCCACCGTCACCCCGGTGCGGACATCCACGCCGCGCTTCTTGAGCTCCCGCTCCATCATCTGACTGATTTCTTCGTCCTCAAGCGGAAGGAGGCGGGGCATTAATTCGATGATCGTGACCTGCGTACCTAACCCGCTGTAAAGCGACGCGAACTCACACCCCTCCACGCCCCCACCGATGATGAGGAGGCTGGCGGGAATGCGCGGGAGGTCCAAGGCCTGCTTGCTCGTGATGATCTGCGCGCCGTCGATCGGGAACAGGGGCAAGTTCGGCCAAGAGGAGCCTGTGGCGATGATGAGACCATCGGCTGAGATTCGGGTTTCCGTCCCATCGGCTTTCTTTACCAGCACTGTCCTTGCGTCCAGCAACGCGCCTGTGCCTTCGACATGCTCAATCTTCCAGGTTTTGAAGAGAGTGCCGATGCCCTTGACCAAGGTGCCGACCACTTTGTTCTTACGAGCCACCATTACGGCCGGGTCGTACCGGATCGATCCCTCGAGCGTAATCCCGAAGTCTCGAGCCTTCTTGGCCTTGTCGCCCAACTCGACGACGGACAACAGCGCCTTGCTGGGGATGCACCCCCAATTGAGGCACACGCCGCCCAACGCCTGGTTTTCGACCACGGTCACTCGCGCGCCCAATTGTGCGGCGCGGATCGCCGCGACATAGCCGCCGGGACCCGCACCGAGAATCGCAATGTGTTTCATGGGGAATATCGAGACGTGATGCGTTGCTGAGCCGGTCAATGGACGAATGATCGAGGCCGTAAACGGAGCGAGCCTTCCGACTTCAGCCCATGACCGGCTTGCCGAAATCTAGTGCTTTTGTTTCTTTAAGAAATCTTCATACTGCGCCGCGGTCATCAGACCATCGACCTCCGCGCTGCTTGCGAGGTCGATGACGACCATCCATCCCTTGCCGTAGGGATCGGCATTGACCGCTTCCGGATGATCCTTCAAGTCGCTGTTGACCTTGCTGATCGTGCCGCTCACCGGCGTATAGATCGTGGACGTGGTCTTCGTCGACTCCACTTCACCGATCTGCTGTCCCGCGGTCACCTTGGCCCCAAGCTTCGGCAGGTCGATGAACACGATGTCACCCAGCGCCTCCTGCGCAAAGTGGCTGATGCCCACCGTGCCTTGTTGGCCTTGAACGCGAACCCACTCGTGTTCCTCATGGTAACGGAGATCCGACGGTATCATGCTGCTCCTTTAGACACGGACGAAAACGCTGTCCGTCCGCCTACTCGACTGATTTGATATCACGTAAGTTTTGGCGCCCTACCGATGGCGCCGGATCGTAAAAGGTGCGCCCGCTTTTGTCAAGGAAGTGTCCCGCGGGCATCGGGCACAAACACCACATGCCGCAAGTCCGGCGTCCGCACTGTGCTGGCAAAACTTCCGAGTCCCATAAACATGCCCGACCGATCATCGCTGGGCGTCCTGACCAAGACCCAGGCCTGCGGTGGACTTTGTGGTACTCCCTTCACAGGCTGCACGACTTCTTGACTCCAGCCCTTGAACGACGTCGCCAGAACTCCGACCTCCGACGTCTCCCGCGGCGTTCCTCCCAAGAGCAGATCGAATCCGCGACGCTTCGCTTCCGCGGCATCTTCCCCAAAATTCATGAGCGCCGACGTGGGATTCGAAAAGGCTTCAGGATGAACTTCGAGGATCACGCGCAGGCGCGGAGCAGCGGCCTGGATCTGTTTCTTGAAGGTCGTCAGGACGTCGAGTTCCTTGCGCGCCTTCCAGCCGACCCACCGCCAGAGAGTTTGGGTCGCAGCCGACGCCCCGGCATCCTGACGCAGCGAAATCTTTTCCCTCAATGCCTGAGCCACGTCCGCCGACGGTTGATGGAACTGCGTTTCAAACTGGCGCAAGACCCCGTCGCTCACCTCATAGGGAAAGCTGTTCTCTCCCCTCGCACGAAAGACGAGACCATCGACGCCCGTCGCCGAGAGATCGACCAAGAGCTGATTGAGAAACGGCTGCAACGGCGAGGATAACAAATCCAGTTGCGTCCACGGGTGGACGGTCCTGCGCGTCGGATCATAGAGCATGACATGCCACTCTCGACGCGGGTTGTTCAACGGCGCATGGAAGAGATCGATCACCGCATAGACGGACAGCCCCAGTTCATGGGCAGGCGGAACAAGTTGGCTGTACCAATCTTGAAGTACCGGCGCCTGCTGCGTCGGGAAAAATGCTCCCTCGAGAGAATCCGGCACAGCCGGGTTGTCAGCGCCGGTCTGCGCACGGGGTCTGGTGAAGGACGCGTCCGGGCTCGCATCCAGCAAGATTGCCGTGATGCCCTGCGCGCTCAACTGTCGTACCCATTGATCGATCTGCGAGATTGCCGGCAAGCCATTGAACGGCACATACAGCGCCGTATGCCCGGCCGCACTCCCACGCGATGGGGTGGGAAAACGCTGAATTTTTTCGATGCGGTCGGAGGCCCGCTCGGCATAGCTGCCCAATTTGTTTTTCGGGGTACCTTCGGGACCGGCGACTGCGCGATATTCCTTCAAGGCCGCAGGGATATCGCCCATTTGCTCATAGGCCTGCCCAAGATCCCATCGAGCTTCAACCGTGCGGCGGGATTGCGGGTAGATCGTCAGGTAACGGCTGTAGAGTTGAATGGCAGAGGCATACCGACCGTCGGAAAAGGCATTCGTCGCCTGCTGCCAGAGTCGGGTTTCGGCTTCGACCGTGGGATCGTCGGACGGCCGCGGCAATGTGCCGCCATCGCGCGTCACGCACCCCCCCGCCAAGGCGGCGAGCAGTGGCAGGAAGAAGATAACCCGAAGCACCGTCGCGTGCGGCGCCCTGCGGATGGGATTTACTTTAGTCTTCCAGCCGTGTGCAGCATTAGCCGTAACCAAGTAACCGAAGGTCATCCAGGATATACTCCAATCAAGTCATGGAGAGGCTCTATTTTGGAACCACACTATATGATGGGTTCTACGGGTTCTACCCCATTTCCACGGACACCTGAGGTAAGAGTTGCTCCGCCTCTTGCTGAACGGCCAGTCTCCGCCGCAGTCGCGGATTGTGCCAACGTTCGATGTAGTCAAAGATATCCGCTCTTGCCTCGGCCCTCGTCCGATACTGCCGCCGGTTGCCCCGCTCCCGCTGGAGCACCCCAAAGAAACTTTCGGCGGCCGCATTGTCGGCACAACTGCCCACCGCACTCAGGCGGCAGGTAATGTGGGGCACCTCCAAGAATGGGTGGTCGTCGTCGGACGTAACCTGGCAGCCGTGATCGGAATGGAGAATGACGGGCGTCCGGCCCGGCCGCTGCCACACGGCCATCAACACGGCTTGGACCACGAGTTGCCGGTCCTGCCTCGGACTCATCGACCAGCCCACGACCCCGCCCGAATACAAATCCAGCACGATGCAGAGAGACAACCAGTGTTCGGCGGTCCGAATGTACGTGATGTCGGTGCCCCATTTGGTGTTGGGCGCCGTGGCGGTGAAGGTCCGCTCCAACTGGTTCTGTGTCCCCGCGGGTGGAGCCCCGGACGGCTTCCGGCGCCACCACCGCCGCTGCGGCACGCCTTGCAACCCGGCCCCACGCATCAAGCGCGCGACTCGGTGCCGCCCGCACCGTTCGCCGGCATTGCGCAGCTCCTCCCAGACGGGGGGACTGCCGCTGATGCCGTCGGATTCGGTATGCAGGCGCCGAATCTGGACCAGTACGCGGGCGTTCTCCGGAGCTCGTGGACTGGGCGGGCGCGTGGTCCAGCCGTAACACCCACTGGCCGACACCCGCAAACAGCGGCACAGTAATCGGATGGGAAACGCAGCGCGGCATCGTTGGATCATCCGAAACTTCACGTCGACGCTTTCGCGAAGAACGCTGCCGCCTCGCGCAAAACATCCCGCTCCTTGGTGACGCGAGCCAGCTCCCGCCGTAACTGGCTCAGCTCTTCATCCCGCGAGCGCCCATTGCCCACCAAGGCCTGCTGAGGCTGACGGCGCAATTCACGCCGCCACCGTCCCAACACTTTGGCCCCGATGCCCAGGTCGGCGGCGATCTGACTCACCGTCACCCCCGGTGCATCGAGCATGGCGACCGCTTCTCGCCTGTACTCGGCTGAAAACTTCCGTCGTGTTCCTATGACACCCCTCCTGGCCCAGTATGGGCCTTCAGTGAGGTGTCCGTAAATCGGGGCAGAACCCGATTGCCGTGGAATCTGCATCAGCCCAATAGGCATGTAGGATGGGCCAATCCTCTCAAAATTATAGGCTAGCTTACCGATTACACTCTATCAGTCTTCAGGAACGGACTTTGAGCACAAGTATTGCGCATCCATAAGTTACCGCACGGGAAAGATTTTTCTTCCTAACGCTGCATATGCCCTACGGTGGGCGCATTATATTGAATGGCCGAAACAACGAACAAGATGGATGAAGCGGGCATCCAGGATTGCCAGGCCTCGAACCATACGAAGACCTGGCCGAGTCACAAACGTGTCTCTGCCTAAATGAAATGGAGTGCGACTGTCGAACGCTTTTTCTGGCGCTCAAGACACTAACGCAGCCAGTTTCAGCCCCAGACACGGCCAGTTACTCAGTCAGCTTGATGCAGGGTGCTTCTCCAATTCAACAAGTTTGGGATTCCTGGAGTATAGAGACAGGAGCATTTAGACTGATTTCTAGGTACGTTTTCAACATCACTCTAGACAACATCGCTCTTACTTCGCACAACAAAACGTGCCCCGCGAAATGGCATCAGAAATTGCTGAGGATATAATCCTGTTTTGTTCAGCAGTCGGATGCATATCCTCGGCCAGGAAGAAATCCGCGACCTTTTTATTTTGCTCCTGTGCGGCCTTCCGAATAAGCTCCTTGGATGCTATGAAAGGCACTCGATGTTCTTCGAGGGTCCTGACCAGCAATGCCTCCCGCCAAGACCGCGTGTCGCTTTGCATCTCGTCCAGAGAACTAAATATTATGAACAGGAACGGGATATTTCTTGCACGCAGATGTTCTATTGTCCCCTCTAAGAGCCGGGTGCCAATAGATTCAATCTTTTGGATTGCCCGCCCGGCTAAATAGTCCACCAATACCCTCGGTGCATGGTTGGAGTGCAACACGAATTGTAGGAGATAGGATCGGATGTCAACTGGATGGTCGTTCAGATAGCGAACAGGATCAGGGTCAATTGGAACACCGTGCAGTTGAAGCCCCCGGCCATCGAGTTCGAAGTAGGGTTTCTGCCCTATTCGAAAACCCATGACACTTCGATCGAGATCGTCAGTAAAAACGCCAACGATTGCCATTGCTCGCTTGTAGAGAGGGAGGGTTTCTCTCAGTAACAGCAACATCTGGTCCAAGCCATAGCCGCCTACACCATAATTGAGCATGTAACGACTGCCGGCGAACGACGGATTACTATTTAAGATTTGATGAAAACATTCCCCGGATGCAGCAGAAGCACATTGCGCGAAGGAGTCCCCGTAGAGAAGGATCGGCTGTCTTTCACCAAGCTGTCCCTCATCATCGTGTAGGTACGTTTCTCTCGAGAAATATCCAACCCAGCCAAGCAATGGATGGGGGGTCGCCGGGCCTTGATACTTGCCGCCCCAGAGATGATAGAGCTTCCAATAGTTCTCTTCATAAGTGTACGCAAAATGATAGGGCTGTTTGAATCGCTCAAGCATTGGCAAACCAGAGAAAAGGACCCACCGGAAAGCATACTCGGATGCTACCAGGGTTACGGCCGTGGAAAAACACAGAAGAAGCAGGTTTGCGAGAAGATGTTTTCTCATTTCATATCAGCAGATAGGGGCGCCCTGTATCAACATCAGGACTGGATAGAGCTGAGCAGTATAAGGATGTAGGCGTTTTCTCGGAAATTCCAGCTTTGAAGCGCTAACCCAGCGATTGAAATCCCGGGCGATCAAGTTACGTCATTGTTCATGGTCGACTGCTTTCCCCAACAGTGTTAGCATCTACGAAGATTCCTGACCTACGCCCTCAGATTCAGCCCTGAGCAAAAACATGAAATCAATTGTAGCGTTATATCATTCCTTGTTATGTTAGCCTGTGCATGATACTCATAGGCATCAGTTTTGCTTCCCGGCTCTTATAAAATATGCAAATGAGCACTGGGTCCCAGCTAGGAAACTCGTGATTGTTATTTCTACCCAGGTAGCACATTCTATCTTACGCACAGATAGGAACCAAGTAGGGAGTGCCGCAGCCAAAGTTTTACAAGGGGAACATCATGGCAGAACAGCTAGATCGCCAATGCATCAAGGTTTTGACAGCAGTCGTTATGGTCGCCATAGGTACGGCAACAATTTTCTTCCCGTCACAAGGTCACGCTGCTGGGATCTGGACTAACGAACCGACTGGCGCCAGTGTTGTTCTCGACTGCCCTTTTAATAGCGTCTCGGGTTGCGGCATCCTTGATGCGTACGCCACATCTCAGGTTGTTCCTGACGCCAGCGCCCCCGTCTCACCGAGCAATGTAGTTAAATCTACCCTGCTCCCGGGAAACACCGGTGGGGGCATTCAGCTGAATTATGTAACGCCACAGGTTCAACGAGAAATGTATATGGGATTGATGTGGCGTACCAATCCTCAGTTCCAGGGTCGCGTGGTAGGGAACAAGATGTTTTTCTTGCGTGGACCAGGGGCAAATGGCGTCTGGCTCTTCGGGAACAGCGCTTTGGTGGGCGGCACGGCACCGATGATTTTCGCTCACAATACAGGCGGCCTCGACAACAGTCATGTCTGCGCACTCGATTCGGGTCTGGCGTGCTATCCCAATGTCGGTGACGGCACCTTGCGCGTCGGGACCTGGACCAAACTGGAAGCCTATGTGAAGGCAAGCACCACGATGACATCACGCGACGGAATCGTCCGGTGGTGGATTAACGGTGTCCTGGTTGGGAATTACACGAACCTCAATTACGCTCAGAATGGGTTGAACGAGTGGGTATGGGCAGAAACTTGGGACGGGTTGGTCAATCCCCCACCCACGGTCGAGTGGAATCACTTTCTCGACCACCTTCACGTGTCAATTCCCAATGGAGGCGGGACAACGGATCAGCCACCCGGACCGCCGGCGAGCCCAAGCATCCGAGGCGTCACCGTCCCCTAGTGTGAGCGCGTCTGTTGATTGAGCCTTTGAGGCTATGCTGATTGCAGAGCCCGTCCGCATGCGACGCGGGGCACAGTTGCAATGTGCCTCGCGTCGCGCACATTTCTGCTTGCACCAGTCGGTGAGGGTTCCCCTCAGCGGTGTCTCACGACAACAGGACCTTCGTCTTTTCTAACAGGCCATGGTCTGAAACAGCATGCCTCGCACGCCTAGCCACCCTTCTGAGGTCACGGGTTCTCGGGACTGGCTGCCACGATTCCAGTTGAGCATAGGACACTCTCGACCCCACCCCCAAGGACAGCTCGTATGAGCTTCCACTTGTTGAAAATATTGTGGTGGGGCCTGTTTTTCCTGCTCGTCACCGAATTTGGACTGGAGTTCCGCGCCTACCAGCGGGGATTCGATACCCTTGCCTTCGGTACCTATCAACGGCAGGGGGACGAGCCCAATCCCCCTGCTCCCAACCCGACTGTCCTGCCGACCACACTCGGCGAACCGGTCGGAGACAAAAAGCCGGGAGAGATTCGATACTGGATCGCATCCTCCTCACACGCGGAAGACATTTATTTGAGCCGCGACCTGATTTTCCCAACCCGATTGGAAGGCTTGCTTCATGAGTCCGGCCAACAGGCCATCGTAGTCAACGCCAGCCATGCCGGGATGAATATTCAAGCCAACCAAGCCGATCTTGAAGCACGCGGAAATCGCATCCATCCTGACGTCGTCATCCTCTATCAGATGTCGACTCAGATCACTGAACTGTCGAAAATGTTCTTGTCACCGCGACGATCGGAGTCGACCAAAGGAAAAAACGCCGGGGCAGTACCCCCGCCTCCCCCAGCGCCAAACATGATCGTGAAGGTGTTCGAAAATACGTCCATTTATGCGCTCCTGAAAGGGAATCTCTCAAATCGCTTGGCGGGGCAACGGCTGCTGGCCGATAGTTTGGGAGAACAGGGAGACGCCGCATTCGAACAGCAGGTCGCCGCCTTCGTCAAAGCTGCAAGACAGATCGGCGCCGAGCCGGTTCTCTGCACATTTGCGACCAGCCATACGCGATCGCAGTTCCCGAATATTCCGAGCACGGTCGGCAGTTTCCTCTTTCGCTACAACTTGTACCTTTCCCTGATTGGATGGCTGGATACGGTCGAGCGCTTTAACCAGGTGATCCGCAGGATGGCGGCCACTGAACACCTACGACTGGTAGAACTGGATACGGTCTTGTCCGGCCGGGAGGAATACTTCCGCGACTTCGTACATTTCACCCCAGAGGGACATGCGCTGGTCGCCCAAACGATCTTCTCCCGACTCCGTCAAGAGTCCGCGCCGGGACTTCGGGTCGCCACCCCCAATGCCGGAGCGGACGGGCAAAGACCATGAATTTCAACTCCGTCGAATTTTTCGTGTTTTTCTCCAGCCTCCTCGTGCTCTATGCCCTGGCATTTCATCGCGTGCTCTGGCGAGACATGTTGTTGCTGGTGTCGAGCTACTTCTTTTACATGTGTTGGAATTGGAAGTATGCAGGACTGCTGGCTCTGTCCACCTGTGTCGACTATAGCGTGGGGCGTCTCCTTGATCGTGCCACAGACCCTCGGTCCAGGCGCTGGATCCTGATTATCAGTTTGACCTCGAACCTCGGGCTGCTGGCCCTGTTCAAGTACTACAATTTTTTCATGGACGTGGCGAAGCCCGCCGTTGCGGCGTTCGGGTGGGATCTCTCGTTCCTCCAGCACCAATTGCTGCTGCCAGTCGGGATCTCCTTCTACACGTTCCAGACAATGAGTTATACGATCGACGTATACCGCGGGGAACGTGTCCTTGAGCGCAGCTTTCTGAAATTCGCTGTGTTTGTGGCGTTCTTCCCGCAATTGATTGCAGGGCCTATCGTGCGCGCCCGGCAATTCCTCCCTCAGCTGCACCACCCGCCGACGGTGACCTTCGAGCGATTTCACAGCGGGCTCTTTCTCGTTTTCAAAGGCCTGTTTAAGAAGATCGTATTCGCCGATCTTCTGGCAGCGTTGGCCGTGGACAAGGTGTTCTCGGATCCGCTGAGCTTTTCCTCGTGGGACTTACTGATCGCGCTCTACGCTTATTCGTTCCAGATCTATTACGACTTTTCCGGATACAGCGACATTGCGATCGGCTTGGCCAGAATCCTGGGCTATGACCTTCCCCAGAACTTCAATCGGCCCTATCTCTCTCAGAACGCTCGCGAGTTTTGGACTCGCTGGCACATTTCGCTGTCGACCTGGCTGCGAGACTATCTGTATATTCCTCTCGGCGGAAACCGAGCAGCGCCGTGGCGGGTGAAACTCAACCTCATGCTGACGATGCTGCTGGGAGGTTTGTGGCACGGAGCCGCCATGCACTTCGTACTCTGGGGCGGATTTCATGGCCTGCTCCTGATGCTGACGCCCCAAAGAAGCCAATCGGGTCCTTCCCCGTCCTTCCTGGGAACAGTGCTGCGCCGGCTGGGATGCTTTCACCTGATTGCGTTCGGTTGGCTCCTCTTCCGCGTGCAAGATATGAAGAACTTTGTGGACTTTTTCGAGGGCTGCGCTCGATTGACGGTGGGGACTAGGCTCAGCGGAATCTTTTATCTCGTATTGTGTGCCGGCATCCTCTCTCACCTGTCCCCACTGGAACGACTCGAACGATTCGGCCAATGGTGGATTGCGCGGCCTATCCCCGTTCAGGCTGCCGCATATGCCGTGCTGTTGATATTCTATGCCGGCGTCACGCTTGAGGCCCCGGCGTTTATTTATTTTCAGTTCTAACGACTCCACCTACTCCCTCGTCTTCAGCCGGAGCACCCGACTAGACTGGTAAAAGGAATCACCGTGTTCCCCGGACAGCCCACACCGCCCTCCGCCAGACTCACATATCTGGACAATTTCCGTGGATTGGCGATCACCATGGTCGTGGCAACCCATGCATTGGGATATGCGCACCTGCCTGAGGATGAACAGCGTCGCATCGCCTGGATCGTTCAAACGATCGCCGTTCCGGTATTCTTCCTCGTTGACGGACTCCTCTTTTCCTTACGTCAGGGCGCCGGGATCGGATTTGACTATCGAGGGTATGTGGCCAAAAGCGCGCACCGGTTGCTGGTCCCGTGGGCGCTGTTCACTTTCCTCTACTGGGTACTTCGTCTCATCTTCGAACTTGTCGGAAGCGCACCGGCCCACATCCTCGTCGGACGCCCCTGGCAAGATTGGGTCTCGGCAATCTATCTGTCGGAATTCTCGAGCCAGATGTACTTCCTCCCATCCCTGTTCTTCATTCGCGCCGCCGCCCAACCGCTGCGCGCCTTCGCCCAATCCAGTCTCTCCACACGGACCGTGATTCTCATCCTGTATGTCGGCGCCTTCCATCTTCTGCCGATCCGCGGGTGGTTTTACCCGGGACTCGATCCCATCTACCATGCGCTCTGGGGTCTGCAATTCTATCTGATCGGACTCATGATACCGCTCGTAGCAGGACTCTTCACAAGCCATAGCCTGGCCGTCTCGCTCGCAACACTTTCGGGCGGAATCTTGCTGCCTGCGTATTCTGAACACATGGCCGTCCCGTCGCAATTCCTACTGCTGATTGGGAGCTACTCAGCATTCGCGTCTATCACCGCCCCGCTTCGGCTTCTTGCCATGCTCGGCCGATACACGATGGGGATTTACCTCCTGCATATTCCGTTGGTCATGAAGGGGATGGCCTCGGTGCTATCACGCGTTCTCCCGTCGACTTCACTCACCTTCTTTGCCTGTCTGACCCTTTCTTCGCTGACAATCTCCCTCCTCCTGACGAAGCTCCTTCTCCTATTTCCGCACGGCTATCGACTATTCGGTGAACAGCCGCAAGCCGACGATCCTAAGAATCGGACCCGTTAACACCGACAAACGCAAGTGGCTATACCCCGGTTCCGCGGTTACCGACGAGGCCAATGGGCAGCCGGGCGACACAAGTCGAGCGGCGCTCTGGAGATGCGCCACTACTCGGATGCGTCTTTGAGAGGTTGATTCGTATTCGTGGAGTGATGCGCCGCCGGAACGGCGGCGCAGAAGTGACTAACTTTTTCGTGAAGCTGAGTCGCGGAAGGTTCGTCCCCAGCCTTTTCGTCCGAACCCCAGCATGCCGAGAATCTCTATCCCAAGCCTCCAGGGCAGAAAGACAGCGATATAGGGAATCCCAGCAAGCGTCTTCAATGGGGACTCGGTCTGGAAGGCGCCCAGAAGAAAATATCCGCCGAGGGAAGCCAACACTACCAGCGACCAGGGCATCAAGAACCCCCAGCCTTCCACCTGACTGACCAGAAGACTGCAGACAGCAGAAAACACGGTCAGCGATGCCTGGCTAGAATAGTTGGGAGCGGCCAAGGTAATCGCCCCATCCACGAAATCAGGGCGCCTTTCGGATATGCCCCGTAGCAGCAAACGCTTTGCCCCATGCGTCATCACGGCATACCGACCTGTGGCCCACCGCAACCGCTGGCGGGAGGCTTGCTTCAGCCCCTTCGACTCCGTAGCAAACACTCGTGCCCACGGGTTGAAATGGATGCGGACGTTGTTCAGCAACAGCGACACGGAAAATTCCCAGTCTTCCGCTACAGAGAATGCCGACCAGCCATGTTGATCGACAATCTGCCGACTGAGACACATGCCGGTTCCACTGAGCATCGCCGACCAACCGAGGGCTTCTTTGCCTCCATAAAACAGAAAATTTCGGAGGACACTGGTTACGGCGATCACTCGCGTAAACGGAGTCTCCCACGGGTTGGACAGGTAGTTGTAGCCTTGCTGCACCTGCTGCCCCTTCGCGAGAGCATCATCAAAGGCGATCAACAGGTTGGCATCGGCGACACAGTCCGCATCGACGATCACCAGTGCATCGAACTCTTCACCGGCCGCCCGCAACTGCTGCATCGCCCATGACATGGCCGCACCTTTTCCACCCGGCCCGTCGTTCCTTTCCAAACAGAGAGCTCCCCCTTCACGGGCCACTTTCGCCGTCGCGTCGGCGCATCGATCCGCGATGACCACAATCCGAACCAGCGCCTTGGGGTAACGCAGCTGAGACAAGCTTCTCAATGTCGCCGGCAGACCATCTTCCTCATTGTGTGCGGGAATGAGAATGAGGAACTTGGTCCGGCGGTCGACCTGCTGTTCCTGCGGCCGACGCTGGGTCAACATTGCAACGATCGCGTGCAGCCATTGATACAACGCTACGAAGGAGATGACACCCAGCAGACAGACGCAGATGATGCCAAGAATAGTGGTCATAGCCCCTTCCTATGAACTGACGGTCTGTGGGATTGGAATGCGCAACCCCAGGTACATCGCGCTCGTACGCTCCGCCATGCGAGCGGCGCTGAATTCCTGCTCCACACGCGCACGCCCAGCCCTGCCAAGTAGCATGGATTTTTCAGCGTGTTCAATGAGATCTCTCAACGCATTGCTCAAGGCGACATCGTCACCCGATTGCACCAGGAGCCCGCACACCCCATGCTGAATCACTTCGGGGATCCCTCCAACATGAGTGGCCACCACGGGACGTCCCAATGCCATCGCCTCCAACAACGCCATGGGAATCCCCTCGTGTAACGAAGACAAAGCGAAGATGTCCATTGCGCATAGATAGTCGGGGACGTGTTCCTGGTGTCCCGCAAAGACGACGTGCAAATCCAAATTCAGCTCGCTCACCAGATGACGCAACTCGTGCTGCATTGGGCCATCCCCGACGAGCAATACGCGAACTCTGTAGCCATCCTGAATCAGCTGCTTCGCTGCCCGCACCAACCGATCAGGTGCTTTGACCGGAGACAACCGGCCCACGGCTCCGACGACAATATCCTCACGGCCAAACCCGAGTCGGAAGCGCACGTCATCGCGCTTGCGCTCGTCGTACTGCAAGGATTCCAGATCTACGCCGTTATGGATACATACGACGTGGTCCGCAGAATATTGCTTCGTCAACGCCACTTTGACATTCTCTGATACCGCCACAAACCGCCCAACCCGCCAACGACTGATGAACCCGTCAAGCAAGACATACGCCTTCATATTGAGCCCCTTCAGGCCCCGGAATGGCTCAGGCAATCCGTGTACCATCCGCACCACGGAAACTCCTCCGACAACCCAACTCGCCAGCGACGCAGCAATATTGTCCTTGTATTTGTGGGTATGAATAATGTGAGGGCGAAACTCCTTGAACCAGACTATCAGTTGTCGTATCAAGCCGAAGAAACCGACTCGAGACTCTTCGATGACTCGCACGGGTATGGAAAGCTTTCTCAATTCATCCGCCAGCTTTCCTTCGTTGAACAGCACGACCGAAAGGGAAAGGCGTTGGTCCTTCCTGAGGTATCGAATGAGCGTGGCGAGTTGCACTTCCGCCCCAGCCCAGAGATCACCCATGGCCACGTGACACACACGCAGGCGTTCACTCATTGTGAATCCATTTGCCCAACTCGGTATTGCTTCATGAACACGTGAGCCCTTCCCAACCGGACGTGGGGCCAGATGCCTCACCGTTATCGAGGGGTCGAATCCGGCAACAATTCGTCGTACAGCGCCTGATAGCTACGGACCATTTCTCCGACGCTAAACTCAGCTCTCGCTCTCTGGTAAGCCCTAGCCCCCATCCCCAGCGCCAGCCGCGGTTGAAGCAACAATTGCTCCAGGCCGGAGGCTAGAGAAGACGAGCTTTCCGAGTCCACCAGAATGCCGGTCTTTCCATGTTCGATCAGCTCAGGATTTCCCCCAACACGAGTGGCGACGACCGGCTTCCCTGCCATCATGGCCTCGATGATGGCCATAGACAGCCCTTCTGACAGGGAGGACATCACAAAGATATCCATTATCGCCAACAACCTCGGCACGTCATCACGCAACCCCAAGAACTGCACTTTGTGGTCAATTTTCAACTCTGCGGCCTGCGCCTTGAGCGCCATATCCAAATCCCCTCGACCAACTACCAGCAACGTGGTTTTCGGATGGCGTTTGAGGATCGACGCGAAGGCCTCAAGCAAAAAGCGGTGCCCCTTTACCGCATAAAGACTCCCGACCACCCCAAGAACTCGCTCGTCTGGGAGGATACCCAGGAGACGTCGACACACGGCGGTATCCTCACGGGAAACCTCCACCGGGATCGAGACTCCATTATGCACCACACGGAGTCTCTTCGGATCGATACCGACCTTATCCGCGATAAAATCCTTCAGCTCATGGGAGACAGCCACCATCTGCCCCCAGCGGCTGACAAGCCTGTACGCCAACCGGCGGCGGATTTTCATCCAATAGTAGTGCTTCCCATGAACAGTGGCTACCATCGGCACGCCAGAGAGTTTTGCGACGAGTGCGCCCTGGACATTAGCGTCAAATTCATGAGCATGGATCAACTGGACTCGCTTCTCACGGACGAGTTTCCAACAGGCTTGCATCCAGGCCCCATGCAGAGGGCCTCCCGCGGGAAGCACGTGCGTTTCCACATCCCGCTGCTCACATTCTCCTTTGATCCAACCCGAGCGAAACAATCCGACAATCGGTTTGAAGCGCGCACGATCCAGGCCGGCAGCAAGTGACGCGATCATACGCTCGGCCCCACCCGGCCCACTGCTGCTGGATAGGAACAATACCGGGATCGGATCTATCGGTGCCATCGTAGAAAGGCGTGCACTGATATGATTAGTTGACATTCGTGGGATAGAGCGCTGTCAGGAACCGGCGACAGCCGCCTCCACCTCTTTACGGGAGACCGCAGTGACCCGATGCCAACTATGTGGCACCCCGCCGGAATCGCTGGGATGATTGGACAGGACGTCGCAGTTGGGTTACTGGTGCCGGTGTTGACTCATGCCCCACCAGGTGAGTCGTAGTATTTCTCAAAGCCACGATCAATCCACTCATAATCCAGAACGTCGGATAATACAACGTCGAGATAAAAGTGCTTGTGATGAGATACCCGATAAGTGCCCCGAGCATCGCATTGCCAAACCAGGTAATCTTGTCCAGAGTCAACTTTTCAGCCTGTGCACTCGGTCTAAGGCCTATTCGCTTTCGAAAACTTAGCCAGTAGGACGTTCGCACATCACGGTAGTTTAGATAGATGATCGAGAAGAAAATTCCAAATCCTACCAAGCCTAACTCCGGAAGCAAGGTAAAATACAGAGAATGGGCCTGACGGCCGGCTAACGACTTCGACTGCCATGTCCGTCCTCCAAGGTACTCACCTATGGTCCATGGGAAATTGCCCTGGCCGACTCCTACGATAGGATTAGCCAAAAACATTTCCCAGCCGATTCCCCAAGTAAACATACGTTGTCCCGCAGTGCCGACTTCGGTTGTCTTGTCGTCGGTAATCGTTGCGATGCGCTCCCAGTACTCTTCCGGGGCAGTCATGGCTACTACCACAGCCAGGCACACAACAAGCGCCAAGGAGCGCATCTTGGCGGGCGAATAGAACCAACAGAACGTACCGACCACCAGCAAACCGATGAACCCACCACGAGAAAAAGTAGACATTGACGATAGGACCAACACACCAAGCACGATTAAATAGAGGATTTTTTCTTTGGCGGTCTTTGAGCCCTGAAACAGGAAAAAGGCAAACGGTACCGCCACGTTCATTTCCATGCCGAAATCATTCTCATCCCCGAGCCAACCACCGATACCGCGGCCGGAATGCAGCAAACCGTTCACGGCCAACACACTGTGAACCGCCAACCATACCACCATCACAACTTGCATACGCTCAGTTGTGTTCACAAAGGCCACGATGCCCAGAAACAGGAAAAAATATAGCGTCATGTCTTTAAAGACCATAAACGCATAGTAGTTGTTGTTTGCGAATGGCACCCAGCAGGCCATGACCCCTAGCAGCGTGAGCCAAAGCTTGCCTTGCATATTCGCCAAGCTAGACTTGCCCCATAGCAAAACTGATCCCGCAATGGCCACATCAATCAACGTGGGGAAGGGAATGATTTTCAGCGGAGGAAAGAAATCCTGAGGCCGCCCGAATTCAAACAATAGCGCCAGCAGCACCAGGTAGAACCCAACCTTCGGCGCCTCTGGGGCCGCCTGCCCCACAGGCATTCCCTGCGCTGCAGGACGCGGCCACTGGCGTGCAACCGTTGCCATCTTCCGTTATGCTCCCAATTCAATCCAAGGATGGGACACGGTCGTTCACGCAACCTTCCTCAAGGCCACGATCATGTTAGTCCTCAAGGAACGCATCGGCTCAGTCATGAGCAGTTTGATCCACAACAACTCCAAAGCGGCCAACGGAGGCACCATTGCAAAAATCGCATCCGTGGCCAAAAGGTCCAGTTGCACGACCTCAAATCCGTGTTTTTGGGCCAGTTCGCGGACCTGCACCTCGGTGTTTGCCTTGTAGTGAGTTTCAAAGACATCATGCTCCTGCCGCCCCTCCAGCAAGTAGATCAACTTACCCTTCAAGAACTCAGGAACGAACCGAGACAGTACAACACCATAACCGTAGGCATTTGGAGTATGAAATAGAAACACTCCCTTCGGGCGAAGGATCCGATTAATTTCCTTGAACTGTTCCCCTGGGTTGTCTAGATGCTCGACCACCATGTTGGCCGAAGCCAAATCGAACGATTCACTCTTGAATGGCAAGCGTGTAATGTCCCCTCTCAACTTCTTTGTAATATTGTGATGCGCCTTGAGGGAGGGCAAGTCGTAATCGATCCCAAAAATGGCTTTGCACGTCTTCACCAATTGGCGCTCCTCATTTGCACGCCAACTGGGCAGGATCGAATGCCCGCAGCCGATCTCGACCCAGGACACGGCTGGAGACACATGACGTTTGAGCGTATCCTCGTAGTAGTACTGGGAATACCGTAGCGTCGGAACGAGGACTCTCCGCATCGTCCAATATATGTTGAATAACCTCGATCGTAGACTCATTTCACCTCCGCCCCCTGTTCAACATGCCCTGTTCCGACTCATCGCTCCTGAGTTGATCTGGTGTTTCACCGATGACACTCCCTGGAAGCTGGCCTGTTTCGATTCTTAAGACAAGCTTGTCACAGGCCGCCTTCACAAGAGCCAGGCATTGCTCGAAATCCTGCACCGTACCACTATACGGATCCGCAACCTCTGCCACAGACTGATCATAAAACTGACGCAGGAGAAATACTTTCTCCGCCGCGTCTGGATAGAGTCGCACCAATCGTCGACGCTGCCGCCACTCCATGACTAAAATCAAACTGGCACGGTCTACCTGGTCCTTATGGAGTGGGGTCGTGGCGTGGGATGTCAGGGAAAGTCCGTGTTGTGACCCAACAAGCTGAGCAAACGGATGCGCGGGCTTGCCAAGCGAGGTCTCAAGCCCAGCCGACTCAACCTTCGCCGCGATGCCCCGAATACCCAGCCGCTGTCTGAGATAAGCCTCAGCCAATGGGCTTCGGCATATATTTCCTTTACACACGACGAGGATGGTGCCAACTCGTTTGGGAAACGACTGTCGCGTATACAGAATCATGCGACGGATGAGCCCCAATCCTAGCCCCACCCCCCGCTTCACCGACCTGGCTACCCTTCTCGCCGAACTTGGCGTAACAGCCGACGACTTCTCTGTCACACCCTCAGACATGGCCACCACCATCATCAACGCAATTTCGCATAGCGAAGAACCTCATGTACGCTCGGTCCCGGATCACCGAACCGCTCAACTTCACAAAATGTATTTTTGTCCATAAAGTTCAAAAAAGAAAGCACTGTCCGCCATTTCGATTGCATTCCTGGCGATAACTGTTTCACTTGGTCATTTTTGAATATTCGCATTAACAGATGATCAAGATCCCCAAGTACCCAGCGTGAACGAACCCCGACGCGGTACCCTTCGGAGGGAACAGCTTCGGGCTTGCCCATGGCTGCTTTTAATAGCAGCAGTGGAAAATTAATTCCCGCATCGATAGCTAGTTGAAGTGATCCCCAGAAGCGTCCGTTAATTTCCATCAAATATGGCACCTTGGTTTCCACGTCTTGCTTGAATTCGACCATGGCTACCCCATTCCATCGCACATGTGCCATGAGCGCCAAGGCTGAATCCACCATCTGCTTGGATGGGACAATGCTTTCCCTCAGAACGCTCACGCCGCCTGAGGGCGGGCGTTCCCGAAGCCGACGATGACCGAACAGGCCCAGGAGCTTCCCCTTGTCCATAAGCAGAAATAAGCCGCAGCCCTCGCCGACGATACGGCGTTGGATCATCGAAGGGCGCTTGAGGTATGGGTGATCTCTGTAGACCCGAAGAAGTTCTTCGCGCGACCCCGCATACCGCACACTCGTTTTGGCCCACCGCCCCCGCTCAAGTACAAGCGAACAACCCGGCTTTACAACAACTGGGAATTCCTCAATCTCAGCAATTACTCGCTCAACATCACCATCTGGAACGAAAATGGTGTCAGGAACCGGCACCCCGTGATCAATAGCAAACTGCGTTAGGCGATACTTATCTGACACAAAGTCAAAATCCTCCGCAGAGGGAATTGGCACGTGCACATGGCTCTCGAATTGGCCCTTGGCTGGAGAAATTATGTGCATCGCGAGATCGGACATGGGGAACACTGCGTTAACCTCAGAATTCCGTGCCATATCAACAAGACACCTCAGGTACCGATCTGGGTCGGTGTACGGCGACGGGTAAACAAACCGCTTCGTGCAATATCGTGATGCACCAGCCAGCGACCGTATGGTTTCCGCACCGACGACAATCTCGACGCCTGAGGAACCCAATGCCCGCGTGACGGCGAGCGTCGCCCGCTCATCGCCGTCTGTCAGCAGTACGCGCATGGGTAGACCTTTTCATGCCCCTCACACAGTTTCATTCGCGCCCTGCAATACTGAGGAAGATCCCTGCCAGTGCAGGAATGAGATGCCACAACTTCTGGTCCCAATTACGCTGCAGCCGGTAGCGGACCAAACATTCGGAAGGCAAATAGTGGAATTGTATAGCTAATGTCGTCGTGAATTCCGACACGGGGAATGTTAAACCAGTTGGCAGGCCGGTCACCGCCAATTCCAGGTCCCACACCCACCGCCGCCTCATATCCACATTCGCGAGCTAATCGCTGAACCGTCTCGTTGCTATTCCCATTCGGATAGCAAAATATAGGTGTGTAGGAGGCTCCGGATTCGAGCAAGACACGGCGGGAGTGGGACAACTCTTGCACAACCTGATCATTCGGCAGCGAAGTCATGATACGGTGGGAACACGAATGCGATCCGAATGTCAGCCCAAACTGTGACATCTCCCGGACTTCTTCCCAATTTACAATCACCCGATTAGTTGGAAGTGGGACATCGAAACTGCACGCAAGACTTTCGATCAGTTGCTGAGTTCGTTCGGGAGGAATCGTCTTACAGTGCTCGATCAATTGGTCAGCGAAGCCAGATTTCCCAATTGGCCCATCCGGCAAAGTGATCGGCTGCCCCCCGAAGTACTCATCAAGCACTGCACGCATCTGACTTTCCGCTTCACCGGAATTGGATTTATCCGACACAGCACCGATTACTCTTGCGAGCAAGTCCGGCCAAAACCACCGGGCAGTTCCGACAAAATCGGTAGGGAGAAAAACCGTGGCGGGAACTCCAAGCTCCTTCAGTACAGGATAGGCATGGAGGTAGTTGTCCTGCCACCCATCGTCAAACGTCACCGCGCAGTAGGTCGCTTTTGTGTCCAACTGGGAGCACTGCCATAAGCGTACGAGCTCACCCAACGGAACGACGGTAAAATGGGACCGGACAAACTCCATTTGCCGGCGAAATACGACATCCCGAACATACATTCCCGCTTGTATCGACTCTTCGCAAAGATTCTCAGTCGACAGCACACGGTGATACATCAGGATGATGACTTTTCCCCGATGGCGCCAGCGGTGCATCTGGGCTGCATAGGACAAGCCTGCCGCACCCAACCGCATAACAGCTTTTAGCTTTTGATTGAGGTTCCTCACCGGCAACACTGTTCAAAACAAGGTATAGATGAATGGGGCTACCGCCGACCCTTGAGTCAACACGATGAGACTCCCGAGCAGGACCAGCATCACAATGATCGGGAGCAGCCAAAATTTCTTCCGCTCTTTCATGAATGCCCACAATTCCTGAAGAAAATCCCCCATCGTCGCCTCCATCCCCTCCTAGAATTGCCGAGTCATATGGGTACGTGGGCGCGCCTCACGAACAACACGGTATGTCTCGGCATCTCGCGTCAATGCACGCCGCATTGAATCCCATCCGAACAGTCGCATCACCATTCCCATAGGTGTGATCAATCCAAAGTAGAGAATACCCAAAATGATCCTGGTATTTATCGCCCCCAGAACATGGCCCACCTTCATCCAAACCTTGAAGACAGGGGCAAGAAGGCTTGGGGCCAGTAGCCCCAATGGTACTAGTAAGGCGGCAGGAACCAAAGCCCATAGTCGAATCGACTCACCGTAACGTATCGCGGGCCAAGAGCCGATCAGGGCAAACACACCCCCGACGAGAAGACCAAACTTTCGTAACTCCTTGCTGTTCGGTGCGATATCAACGTCAGCAGTTCCCATGATTGCTCCCAGGAGAGCCGATTCTCCTGCCTCCCTAGACCAGTACTATGCACTGCATAGGCTTGATACTCGTTGTGTCAATAACCACACAAGAGTCACCGCTTGGAAGGATCCCATCGGAATATGCGTTCACCCTTGAAATATCTGATCCAAGCATCAAGAATCGATAGGTTAACAAGCACAAAGAAAGCGGGAAGCTTCAGAATCCGCCGCAATGGAAATTTTTCCAGCCATACATAAATCAGCGTGCCCGCATACAAGAGGATCTGACAGCCCAAGAGGGCGCGGTAAACATCTGAATGAATCGCCAGTATTCCATTCGCCGCAAAGGCCATGATCAGCGCAAAAGGAACAAGCCATCGACAAAGCTTGTGACTGAACAGTTGCCATGCGAACAACCCATGCTTGAACGGGTTTAACAATGGCAGGCTCCTCATGAGCACGGCAATCCCTCTTAAGATCGTCCGTACTTTTCGCTGGTACTCTCGCTTTTCATCTGAAATACTCTTGTAATATCCAATGCTTGCGCTATCAGAGACCCCACGGAGCCCGCACTTCACGGAATTGAGAAGGGTATTGAAGTCGCTCTGAAGGTCTTCCGCCCAAGGAGAACAGACTTCTCGCCTGGCAGCAAAGAATGAGCCGCTTAATCCCACCAACGAGTTCACTCGGCTTTCCAGATTCCGAAGGGCCATTTCGTATCGGACATAAGCCCCCTCCCCGCTCAACTTTCCATCAGCATCGAGAAACCGATCCACGCTGCTCACGCAACCAACGGTTGGATCATGAAAGGGCCTGACAATCGTTGCGATTCCATCGGGCGACAAGGCCGTCGCAACATCAGAAAATACCAGAACCTCTCCACTGGTCTGTGCCACGGCCAGCTTCTGGGCAGCTTCTTTTCCTTTCCGTTCAGACGCTCTGATGAGACGGACACCCCGTTCGGCATACGACAGAACTATTTCATCTGTTTTGTCATTCGAACAATCGGAGGCTATGACAATTTCAAGCCGTTCTTGCGGGTAGACTTGTTGTAGTGAATTTTCAATCTTCTCTCTGATCCTTGATTCTTCATTAAATGCAGTAATGATGAAAGAGACGCGCGGATAAACAGCACCACTCATAACCGGTCGATTTCTGGCGAGGGAGAGGGCCCACAAAGCAAGGAGATATCCTGCATAGGCGTAGGACACAAAGAACACCGCCCCCCAAAACAGCCATTCCACCAGCATCATCAAATCATCCAACCGTTAGCCTGTGGGCAAGAGATAACTGGGGTCTTCAACGACTGGCTCCCGACATACCAGACTTGGCAGGTTGAGGTGCCTCGTCGGCAGATACCCCCTCCACCTTTACCGAACGCCACGGGATATCTACAAATAGCTGGCAGACCCGTGCAAGATCTTGTTCCGTCACCCACTCATGTGTAGGTAGGGTCACTACTCGACTAGCTAACTCTCTAGCCTGCGGAACTTCGCTCCCCTGCGTCCACTCCGACAATTCTGGAACATCGCCTAAGCAAGTTGGGTAGGACCCACTGACACCCAGTCCGCATTGAGTCGCCGCTTCACAGACTGCAAGTTTGGCTTGGGCGTTCGGCAATAATACAGGAAGCCTGAGCACAACACCTTGCTTAGAGTGATCCGTCGGCAAGAGGAATCCACCAATCCGAGAAAACCACTTCGTGTAATATGCTCCGCGAGAGAGGCGGGCCCCCGAAGTAGATTCCAGCCTTCGTTTCCACCCGTGCAATAGCCCGCATCGGATTGGGTCCATGCGGAACATCGGAAAATCTTTATAGAATTTGGTTTCCCCTATGCGAAGGAATGGCAAACCCGAAGGCAGCCAGAACAATTCCGGCCGCATGAATAGCTGCATGAGGGCCACTTCCAGAAAATTTTTGAATGCCGCAACGGTCGTTTCTTCAGGCAACCGCTGATACTGCTCCTCAATCGCTTTTCCAATACGTTCATCATTGGATAGTATTACGCCACCAGACCCGCATGAGACGTTCTTTCCCCTTCCGAAGCTTAGGAACGATACATCCCCGAGCGTCCCAATCTGGGCACCATTCGATTTTCCTCCAAACGCCTGAGCTGCATCTTCAAGCACAAATGCTCCATGAGGTCGGCAAATCTCTCGTACGCGCTTTACATCAGAAATACAGCCATAGAGATGTGTCGGCAAGACACATAGGGTGTCGGAGTCAACCATGCGAGCCAAGCGGCTCCAATCAAAATCAAGGGTCTCCAGTTCCACATCGCATAACCGGATCGTAAGCTCAGCACGCCGTACAGCAGATGGCACCGAGAAGCAGGTATATCCCGGCAACACGACCTGCCGTCTCCCGGAAAGTTGGTGCAGCGCGAGAAGTATGGTTGTAAGCGCCGCTTTCCCAGACGAGACAAAAAGGGCATGACGTACGCCGAAAAAGGCGCGAAACTGCTCCTCGAGCTTGAAACGCGTTTCGCTCGGACGAAGGAGCCCAGCAAGCCCTGCGGCAAGATCTCTCCAACTCAGTGGAGCTGCGGAAGGGGGAAGGGTCCGTTGGCATTTCATGGGAGATATTTCACAATGCGAGGACCAAGTGCATTTGCAATTGGAATAGGCAACCGTTGCCAGACACGGATTGCTAAATCGAATTTCGGATTCTGCGGATTCAGCTGAGGAATGGCTTTCCCATCCCGAACCCAGTAATACCAGTATAGTTGGTGTGGTTTTGCGCCCCACTGCTCCTTAAATCGATAGGTCCCGCTATCCGGAGTGGATCGGCCAAAATCAAAGACACTATACCCCCGTTGACAGGCATGTTCCAGCACCGACCCGTATAGCAGCATATTGGGGGAAAGTCGGTTAAATCTTCGATCAGCCGCAGCCCAAGGGATTTCCAGAATGGATCCGAAGCCGTAGAGAAACCCTGCGGAAACCGGGATCTTCTCATGATAGACGACACAGAGCCGAGCATCATCGGGAAAGGCCTCGAGGATATTTTGAAACCACATCCTGGGATACACCGGAGTTCCCAAATCTCTCATGCACCTCGAGAAGACGGAGTAGAAATCGTCGAGTCGGTCGAGTGCCCCAAACTCGACGATCATTCCTTCCTTTTGGGCTCGCCGCACCTGACTTCTCAGTTTTGAGGGGAATGCTTGCCACAGCTGCTCAAAGCTATCAGGCAGCGCCAAGCGCATGGACACCTTCCGCTCACTCGCCGTCCAATTTGTTGTGCTTTTGGCGTCCTGCCGACACTCGATATGCTTCACGCCCAACGCATTGGCTTGCTCAATGGCCGCAGCCTCCAGTTGGCTTTGAACCTGGTCAGATTCCGCCAGAATGCCGCCATAGTTAACGAAGGAAAGGGACACAAGAAATCGCCCAAACATCGGGCTCGACTGAAAAACCAGCGGAAGAATGCCCTTGATAACCCCTTGGTCATCCTGAGCTAATAAATACCGAGTGGCATGGCCAAACACCGTTTCGACAATCCCTCGCCATCCCGATAGATGATATCCGGAAGCCTGCGGAGACGCGAGAACGTACCGATCCCACGCTCGAAGGTCGTCAGCTGAACGGCCCAAACATGCGGTGGAAATCATACTCGTTAGGCTAACTTCACGAACGACTTAGAGTGCCTGACCGGCACCAACTGCCGCATCGAGAACGCTGGACAGTTCCCCAGCCAACTGATGGTAGTCAAATCGGGCGATTTCCTTTGCAGAAGGTGGCATAAGGCGGCGCTGTCCCCCAGCCAAATCCTCAAGCAACGCTCGAATCGCGACTGCATCATTGGGCGTATCGAGCCCCAGGGAATGTCGGCGGACAAGATTTGCCGTGGCCCCTTCCCCACCGACTAACAGCAGTGGACGCCCTGTGGCTACATACTCATAAATTTTTGCAGGAATTTGCATCGGGGAATCCGGTTGGAGGACCAACAAGGTATTTGACCGACTCATTTCTCTCATACATGCGTCATGGGCCACGGCTGGCTCACGCTTCAGAAAGCCATGAGCTTCAAGCTCTTCCGCAAAACGATTACACTCAACATCAGCTACATCCCACCCCCCCACAAACCTCATTTTGATCTGCTTGGGCGCGATGGCATGATTCTGAAAGAGCGTCAGAACAGCCTTAAACAACGCCTTGGGCGTCCGCCGACCATACACTGTTCCGAAATGGCAGAATTCATATCCACTCTCCTCCGACGAGGCGAAATTCTGTGCAACGGATTCGCCTGCACCCACAATTTCACGGTCATAGCCGTTAGGGATACAGACCACTTTCTGAGCGAGGGCAGGAAACTGCACGGCGAACTCCTGTTTCAATTCCTCAGTGTTCGCAACAACCCGGCTAGCCAAGCGAAACAGTCGCTCCTCAAGTCGGTGAGCCCTCCAACGAAGAAACGGGCTCGAGTAAGAATAATATGGATTGCAGGTCCAGGGATCTCGATAGTCAAGCAATAGTGGACAACGAAAATGCGTGGCCAGTTCGTGTCCGACGACGAAGCTGGTCCATGGACCTCCAGTGGCGAACACGGCATCGGGAATGTCTGGCTGCCCGAATGAACGCCCTGCCTGCACTGCTTCCGCTGCCCAGGAACATTGCCGGTCAGGAAACTCAAATATCGCTTCGAGCAGGGCCTGTTTCAGCGACGGGCGACCTTTCGAGTCTCCCGCCCCCTCTCCCTCACCTGATTTCGGCTGAACCGTCACAGCACTCTTCGATGATATACCCTTCCATAAACCACAAACTCGGTCTCGCAGTTGTAGCAGTTGACTCAGCCTATCAACGTACGGGACACGAATTACGGGAACCCCGTAGGGAATCCGTCGTTCCAGATTGGCATCCCGTTTATGTAAGGGATACGTATTTTCTGGATTGGTCGTCAGCACGCAAGGTTCCCAGCCGTATGACCGCAGGTGTCGACAATACCCCAAGGGCCGCATGGCTCCACTGGCAGCCGTCGGGGGAAAATAATACGCAACAACCAGAACCTTTCTCACGATGTTGACCTTGCGCCCACCATCGCCAAGGTGTTCACGCCACCTGCCGCAGTTTAATCTGCTCCTGCAACACCCTCACGATGCGTTCAGAGGCGTGACCGTCCCACAACGGAGGCGGTGGCAAAGATCTAACAGGCAAATCCAGTGCATTTCCGGTTTCTTCGAGAATGCGCTTCGGGGAGGAGCCGATGACACGGTTTGTCCCATGAGTAACCGTAACCGGTCGCTCTGTATTCTCACGCAAAGTCAAACATGGGACGCCCAACACCGTGGTCTCTTCCTGAATGCCACCAGAATCCGTCAGCACCAGCCGTGCATTTGCCACCAGTGACATGAAATCAAGATAGCCGATGGGGTCCATGCAATGCACACCCTTGACTGGAGTCGGAGGCGGACCGAAATACAGCCCTGGCCCGAGTTCTCCCATAGCTTCCAGCGCCTTCTTCGTACGCGGGTGGATGGGAAATATCACCGGCAGGCGACGTCCAACCTCTAGCAAACTTTCTACAAGCCCTCTAAGAATTGTCATGTTGTCGACATTGGAAGGTCGATGCAAGGTCGTCACGGCGTATTGGCTCCGTTGCAATCCAAGCCGAGTCAGGATGGTGGATTGACCCCACAAACGGCGCGACGCCTCCAGCGAATCGATCATGACATTGCCTACTTCGAAAACCTTGCTCTTGGGTACCCCTTCTGCCATCAGATTCCGCGTACCACTCTCCTCCGTGACAAAAAGGTAATCTGACACCGCATCGGTAACGATGCGGTTAATTTCTTCCGGCATCGACCGATCCCCGCTTCGAAGGCCCGCTTCCACATGCGCGACGGGGATATGCAACTTGACCGCGGTAAGGGCGGCCGCCATCGTCGAATTCACGTCGCCGACTACCAATACAAGATCCGGCCGTTCACGCTCCAGAATCGGCTCCATTCGTTTCATAACCTCTGCAGTCTGAACCGCATGGGTGCCAGACCCGACGTCCAGCGATACATCGGGTAAAGGGATCTGAAGGTCTTCAAAAAATTGACCCGCCATCTTCACGTCATAATGTTGCCCCGTATGAACGAGTAACGGGGTGATGCCCGGGTGCTTTCGCATTTCCCTGATCAGCGGAGCAATTTTCATAAAGTTCGGACGGGCACCGACAACGTTCAATACTTTCATGCGTTCATCCTATGTGAAATATCGGCCAAGTCTGAGGCTGCTGATCAGCCCCTACCAACGCGGCGTTACGGGGAATCTCCGTCAAAGTCCATCAGGCTACAGCTGGATTCTGGTGCAGGAGGTTAGAGACAATTTCGAACTCGGCCACATGAAACAGCCGGTTGGCGACATCTATCTCTCCTCGTCGATGACGCTCGAGGTCGGCTAGCACAACATCGGCATTATAGATCCCTCGCTCACGAATGCCTTTACTCCCGAGAAGATCGCGCAATGGTTCATACAGATCATGCGCAAACCACTTCTTACTGCTAGTAGGGAACCCCATTTTGTCGACCCGTGTACGAACTGATTCCGGGATTCTCCCGCGCATGCCTTCCCGTAGAACGAACTTGTTCCATGGACCTCTAATTTTCCACTCATCAGAGAGGCCGAACAGAAACGCCACCAAGCGATAATCCATGAAGGGAAGCCGAGCCTCCACAGAATGGGCCATTGAATTGCGATCTTCAATTCTCAGATACAGCGGCAATGGGGCGGATCGCACAGACTGCTTCAATGACTCAGTGAGCGCATTTGCTCCAACCGTTGTCGGCTTGTTACTCCACTGGTCAATCAATTCGGGAGTGAACCATCCATTCCGCTTGAGGTCTGCTTCTCGCTTCGCACCAGCCCATTCTCTGTAGAGACCAATTTTCTGCAGTTGCCAAGCAGTTGCGCGAGCCGAAGCAGAGGCGAGGTTGCTGCCTGTTTGCCCACCGTGTGCAGCCGTGTATGCGGAGACTGCACCATATGCAGACCCGATTCGCCCTTGAGATAAAAGAGTGGCCCATGCGTCCATGAAGTAGCTCGAATATCCGCCGATCGTCTCATCTGCACCTTGACCATTAAGCACCACTCTAATCCCGTGAGACGAGGCCAACCGCATAAGCTGGTATCCCACAATCGCTGTCATCGTATGAACGGGCTCATCCTGGAACCAAAGCATGCGCTCGAGGTCAGCCCATAATTCGGCCGGACTAGTTTGCAGCTGTTGGAGGCAGGCTCCAGTTTGCTTTAGCGTGTCCGCAATGTATTTGGATTCGTCGAAATCTTTGTCCATGTAACAGAAAGCGAGCAAAGACTCCTGCGAACCCGCACCGGAATCTAGTCGATGACGCGCGGCGGCACAAATTATGGAAGTGGAATCTAAGCCACCGGACAAGAACACCCCGACTGGTACGTCACTACGCATGCGAATGCGCACAGAATCCTCAAAAAGATCCGCGAACTCTGCGGCCGGGTTTCCGCAGATGGCAGACGGCAGATTGTCGAGCGACCAGAACATCCATTGATCCCAGGATCCTTCCAAGTCGACCTCAAAGCCACTCCCAGGGGGAATTTGGTGAATACCCGTGTAAAACGTGTCACATTGTGTATCCAGCTGCTGCTCAAGAAAAAATCGGGCCGCGACGCTCCAGTTAATCGCAGACGAGTAACAACCGGATGCACGAATCGCCTTGATCTCCGAAGCAAACAGAATGGTCTGCTCACCACGATAGTAGAATAATGGCTTAACTCCGAAGCGATCCCGTGATCCAAAAAGCCGTCGTTCCCGGCGATCGTAGATGACAAAGGCCCACATGCCATTTAGCCGCGATAGACACCCGCGACCCCACTGCCGATAGGCAGCCAGTAGCACCTCGCTGTCGCCGCTTGAGCGGAATCGATGGCCCAACCTCTCAAGCTCGCCCCTCAATTCGAGATAATTAAAAATCTCTCCATTAAACACAAGGATGAGTTGGCCATCCTCGCTCACCATTGGTTGATGCCCAGCCTGCGAAAGATCGAGGATGGAAAGACGCCGAAAGCCCATCCCCACTGCTCCATCCATGTAGAGCCCATGATCATCTGGCCCACGGTGGACTAGGCTCGAGGCCATTCGCTCGACCACGGCTTGGGGAACAGGCCTGCCTCCGACGCCAAGGGCAACAGCGATTCCGCACATCCTAGGTCCCTACCATTGACTGATTCTCGCCAGGCTGCAGTCCTACTGCGATACAACTTGCCGGAAATACTCTGTAGTCTTTCGGATGCCGTCCTCTAGCTCGACACGAGGCTCCCATCCAAGCAGCGCCTTTGCGCGCGTAATGTCAGGCCGGCGAACTTTGGGGTCGTCTGCGGGAAGAGGACGTTCCTCGATGATACTCTTGGAGCCAGTCAGCTTCAGAATTATCTTCGCGATCTCACGAACGGTCAGCTCTCGAGGATTTCCGATGTTCACAGGGTCATGAATACTATCTAAGGTGGAATCAGCCTTCTGAGTCAGGAATTTTGCCCGGTCCGTCCGCTCGGCAGGAGATTTGTCAGACTTGGCCATCAATAAGGCCACGATACCACGAACCAAGTCGTCCACATAGCAAAAGCTTCTCGTCTGTGAGCCATCCCCAAATACCGTCAATGGCTTCCCTTGCAATGCCTGGACAATAAAGTTTGACACCACACGACCGTCTTTGGGCCGCATACGTGGGCCGTAGGTATTGAAAATTCTCACGATCCGCGTATCGACACCGTGGTACCGGTGGTAGGCCATCGTCATGGCTTCGGCAAAGCGCTTGGCTTCATCATAGACGCCTCGAGCACCAATCGGATTCACATTGCCCCAGTAGGTTTCAGGTTGCGGATTCAACAGGGGGTCACCATATACCTCGGACGTACTCGCAAGGAGAAACCGAGCGCCCTTGGCTTTGGCTAACCCAAGCGCCTTATGGGTGCCCAACGCTCCTACCTTCAGCGTCGCGATCGGCATCTCCAAATAGTCTTGGGGGCTGGCCGGCGAGGCAAAATGCATCACGGCATCCAAGTGCCCGTCCACGTGGAGGTAATCACAAACATTGTACTTTACAAAGCTGAACTTGGAGTTTCCGATGAGATGCGCGATATTTTCGGCCCGACCTGTGATCAGATTATCTAAAGCGATAACCTCATGTCCCTGTCCGATCAACAAGTCCGACAAATGACTCCCGAGAAATCCGGCACCACCGGTGATTAAAATTCGCATCGAACTCTTCCTCCTTCATAAGCTGGCTTCGCCTGCTAATCTAACTCGAACTCCTTCTTCCAGTCCGAATCGCCGTCCAACGGGGTTTGTTCGGACTTTTGAATCACACAGTTCTCAAGCACGAGCACGTCCATTTCCGTTCTCATGAAACAACGGTAGGCATCCTCAGGCGTCGAAACAATCGGTTCGCCCCGGACGTTGAAGGATGTATTGACCAGTACCGCGCATCCCGTTTTCGCTTCGAATGCCTTGAGAAGCGCATGGTATCGGGGATTCGTCTCCTGGTGAACAGTCTGCACACGGGCGGAATAGTCCAGATGGGTTACAGCAGGAATATCCGACCTCGGCACATTTAGCAACTCGATTCCCCAGAGCCCTTTCTGGCCAGAACTCATCGGGAGTCGTCGCTTTTCGACGACCGGAGCGACGATCAACATATATGGGCTATCGTCACTGAGTTGGAAGTAGTCGGATACCCGCTCCCGTAGGACCGAGGGAGCGAATGGCCGAAACGATTCACGATACTTAATCTTCAAGTTCATGACCGACTGCATCTGAGTATTCCGCGCATCCCCGAGAATGCTTCTCCCTCCCAACGCGCGCGGCCCAAATTCCATTCGGCCTTGCAGCCACCCAACAACCTTTCCCGCCGCCAGTTCCCCCGCCACAGAATTAAACAAGTCCGCATCACTGAGCCGGACGTACGGAGCATTGATCGATGTGAGGTACGATTCTATTTCTTCATTCGTGTGCGAGGGACCGAGATACGACCCCTTAATAGAATCTCTTCCTGATGTCACTTGACGCGGCTGCTGTTCATATTGATACCAGGTAGTCAGGGCTGCCCCAAGCGCGCCTCCCGCATCACCCGCAGCAGGTTGGATCCAAATCCCCTTGAATGGCCCTTCCCTCAAAACTCGACCATTGCCCACACAATTCAACGCAACGCCCCCAGCCATACACAGGTGGTCAACCCCTGTTTCTCGTTGCAGTGTTCGCGAGAGACGGAGCATGACTTCCTCCGTGACCTCCTGAACAGAACGAGCAAGATCCATTTCTCTCTGAGTCAGCTTGGATTCTGGTTTTCTCGGCGGCCCGCCGAAGACCTCGTCAAACCGGTTCCCCGTCATCGTCAGCCCGGTGCAGTAATTAAAATACTCCATGTTGAGGCGGAAAGTACCATCCGGCTTAAGGTCGAGAAGATGTTCATAGATGGCTTTCACATATTTGGGCTCGCCATAAGGGGCAAGTCCCATCACCTTGTACTCGCCCGAGTTCACCTTAAACCCGGTATAGTATGTGAATGCTGAATACAAGAGACCGATAGAGTGAGGGAAGGGAATCTCCCAAAGGGGAGTTAACGTATTGCCCTCTCCAAGCCAGGCAGAGGTTGTCGCCCACTCCCCGACTCCATCCATACACAGTACAACAGCCTTCTCGTACGGTGAGGGGAAGAAGGCGGAAGCCGCGTGAGATTCGTGATGTTCCGAAAACAATATTTCCGGCAACTGCGCCTTCGTCAGGCCAGGTGCGTGTGAGAGGAACTCCTTTTGCAACAAACTCTTCAGCAACAGCTTTTCTTTAAGCCAAACCGGCATCGCAGCGACGAATGACTGCATTCCGCGTGGTGCAAATGCCAGGTACGTCTCCAAGAGACGCTCAAACTTCACGAGCGGCTTATCATAGAAAACCAGATATTTGACATCCTCCAGACGAATGCCGCCCTCCCGCAAACAGTACTCAATGGCCTTGTGGGGAAATCCTGGGTCATGCTTTTTCCTCGTGAAGCGCTCCTCCTGCCCGGCCGCGATGATTTCACCCTTGCGTACGAGACAAGCAGCACTGTCATGGTAAAAAGCGGAGATACCCAGAATGTTCATGGCATGGTCCTTTCCTAAAAGAAACAAGTGGACCTATCCTAGCATCACAGCTGACAACCCACTTCCCCGTCTTTGGGAGGGGCGACAAACTCTGGAGGTTTTTAAATTATCCCCCCGGTACGGAGCTAAGCCCTCAAATGCTCGAGGTACCGCTGGGCAATGACCGTCCAATTGTATTGCTTCAACGCCCAGTCCTTCCCCCTCGCCGCAAGTTCCTGCCGATGGGATGGTTGAGTGGCGAGGTCAACCATCGCCCTTGCAAGCGCCTGAGGGTCTTCGGATGGTACTAACAGCCCGGTGGAACCCTGCTGCACCATATCTGGAATTCCGTCGACTTCCGTCGCAACGACCGCGGTACCGCAAGCCATGGCTTCTGCCACAACCAACGGCATTCCTTCAGCTCGAGAAGCAAGGACAAAAAATGCGCTCGCCTTCATCAAGCTCAGCACTTCTTCCTGCGATCTATTTCCTAAAAATTTGATTTGGCCGGCAACGTCCAATTCTTGCGCTTGCCAGATCAAAGCCTCGCGCTCTGGTCCATCTCCAGCAATCATCATCTGAACTCGTACTCCGGCATCCTTGGCAAGCTTCAGGGCAGAAATGATGACATCAATGCCTTTTCTGCGAATCAAATGACCAGCCGTCAAGGCGAACTCCTGATGGCCCAGCTTCTCGGTCTGCGTAGGCTGTACCCGCTCAATTAGGGCAAGCGGGGCGCCATTTGGCATGAGGGACTGTCTCTTTGTCTGGAACCAAGGAAATGCTTGCTGCACCTTCGCCAACAGCGTCCTAGACACTCCGAACACGATGTCGGCCTCGCGAAGCAGGAATCCCACCAAAGCTCGTTCCCATCGATGCCATTCTCCCAAATCATGTGCATCGTTACCGTTGTAGGTCACTACAAGGCGCACCCCAGACAATCGTGTGAGCAAACCGAAGTAAAACATATTCGGCAGCGGGTACTGAACAATGATCGCGTCCGTCTGAAGTTGCGTCACCAACCGGACCAACTGCCATATGGTAAACGGGAACGCAAACAGCCACTTCGCAAACCCGAGCAGCGGGAACTCCCTTGAAATAGGGCACCTGAGATACATTCCATAGACCGGAATAGTTTGCAGTGATTCTATCTGCCTCACAACGTTGTTCTCGTCAGTCACAAAGACTGCTACCCTGTGTCCGAGTTTCTCAAATTCAGTGCCGAGGCTGGCGATGACGGTGCTGATTCCACCGGTCGTCGAGGGTCGCCATGGTGTAACCAAAAGAATATTCATAGCGAATTTTGCTGCCACACATTCATGTTTACGAGTCGGAGCTATTCATCCGCTAAGCGGCCGTAGACACTGAGCCCGTGCTGGGTTGATGCAGATAGGTCTTGAGAAAATCGAGGTACAATCGCCATTGCCATGGGTGCTGTGACAAGAGACCGCGAAGACGTTTTCTCGCCGACTCCACTTTACCTTCACGTCGCTCCAAATAGGCAATTTGTCGCTGTGTATTGAACAATTGATCCCGAAGAAAATCACCCAAGTCTCTTCCAAACCGATGATCAATATCGCGTTCAACCAGTAGGATATGGTTGATCATGGCTATGTCTTCCAACAATCGCTTCGAGTTCCCCATAAGACTACCCTGCCGCCAACGGTATTGTCCCAATGGCTCTGGGATGTACCCAATCTCCCATCCTAGAAGGGCTACGCTAATCCAGTGCAAATAATCCTGCGCAACGGGCAGACGTCGATCAAACTCCCCGGCGGCGTCAAAAACTCTTCGTCGCTCCATAACTGTGAGAGTTTGGATATGCGAGCGTATAAGCAGATCGCGGATACAGGCTCCTTCCGGGACGGCACGGCCGGTCTCCTGATTGAAGCGGGCATGCAAAACTCGATTCTGCTCATCAATGACCGAAACTTCCGTATGGAGGAGTCCACAGCGTGGATGTGCATCCATATAGGCAACCTGCATTGCCAACTTGTCTGGCATCCACAGATCGTCCGCGTCCAGATAGGCAATGAACTCCCCTTTCGCCTGATGCATAGCCAGGTTTCGCGCTGCAGAGGCTCCTTGGTTTGCCTGCCGAAAATAGCGGACGACCCGACCATACTGAGCCATGAGGGAGTGGGTTCCGTCCGTTGATCCGTCATCAACGACGATCACCTCATAGTCTGCATATGTCTGGGCAAGCACCGACTGAACAGTTTGCTCAAGGTACCGCTCACAGTTGAAGGTGGGAATGATGACAGAAACTCGGGGCATGATAGCGCTGCCATGCATAGATTGATTGTCAAGCAGCCATGCCGACAGATTTCTTAGACAGAAGTTCCAGCGTACGTGTCGTTGCCGTTTCCCACGAAAACCATTCCTCGGCAAATCGTATTGCGCCCGCCGTCAATCGAGATCTCATCTCGCGATCATCCATGAGGTTGAGGAGATGGCCGGCGACAGCTTCAACGTCTCGAGGTTCGCACGTGAGCACATTTCCGCCGTCCAGAAAAACCGTGTCCATCATGGGGCCGCGTGTAACAATCGTGGGCAAGCCATGCGCCATAATTGAAGCAAATGAGCTATTGTTCAGCTGCACCCCCTCCAGAAACGGGAGCACACACGCATCCGAAGCGTAGAGGTATTGCGAGGCTTCCTCCTCTTCAGACTTGAAGGCCCCGGTCCAGATGGTTTTTCCCTCGATGCCTAATTCTTTGGCCAGAGCTTGCATTTCCTCGAAATAAGACGAGCCTCCGGCCACGTCCAGACCAACTTTTCCGCCAATGAATAGCAATCTTGCCTGAGGCCGTTGTGAGGCGACTTTAGCGAACGCACGCAGCAAGGTATCAACACCCTTGATCGGATAGAGATACCCAAAGAAACTTACCACGAAGTTGTCAGAGGACAGACCTAGCTTAGCCCGCCCCTTCACTCTTGCCTCGTCGTTCACGTTGGGCGCAATACGAAGGTTCGGCGGAGGAGGAATCAAAGCGGTCTTACTCCTGACGGGGGGCCATTCTTCCACCATCATTGATTGATGGCGTTCGCAGAGAGCCACCACTGCATCACTATCCCGAAGCAAAGTGCCCGAACTGTAGGCGACATCCTTTCCGCCGGCCCATCGGACCATGAACTTTCTAAATGCTCGCGAGAGGAGCCCCCACCTAGATGGATCCGCTCCGACAAATGCACTTTCATACCGAGTCACAACCGGAATATGCGGCCAGATTCGTTTGCAAAGAGTTGGAGCGAAGGTCACCATCGGGTGATAGTGATACATCAAGCCGATATACATGATGAATACGGCATCAGGCGAACAGGACTTAAGTTCTGTCCGCAAGCGAAGCATCTCAGCCCAATCCCAATCTCGCATAACCGGATGCACATGAATCTCTGAATCGCCCAGCCCCACATTGTCCCTGGAGGTAAGGACATGCACCTCAACCCCACGTTGTGCCAGCTTCTTGCACAAATGGTAGGTGTTGGTGGCCTCGCCGGCATGCATGGGCGGATATGCCGCAGAAATAACAAGAATTTTCATCGTGTGGCATTCACCATCATAAAGAGACGTCGTTCTCCCTTTCAGCTGACGCTCATGCGGCTCCGGCAGTCCGTTTGACCCAGGACTGGTAAATTTCCTCAAAAATAGTTCTTAGGCTCTTGGAAATACCCCAGCTTGGATAGTGAGATATCATTTTATTCAGATTGCTGATGTAACAAATATGGTCCCCCTCACGATTCTTGTCGACGTACTCATATTGCATTTTCTTGCCTGAAATACTCTCGATCATTGAAAACGCCTCAAGGATCGAACAGCTGTTTCCCCTCCCACCACCGAGATTGTAAACCTCGCCGCAACGTGGAGATTCAATGAACGCATGGATGAATCGCGCTACGTCATAGGAGTGAATGTTATCCCTTACCTGCTTTCCCTTATATCCGTAAATATTGTACTTCTTGCCCTCAAGATTGCACTTCACGAGATAGCTCAAGAAACCATGCAACTCCACACCGGAATGATTGGGGCCGGTCAGACAACCACCGCGGAGGCAACAGGTCTTCAATCCGAAATACCGTCCATACTCTTGAACCATCACATCAGCCGCAACCTTTGACGCGCCAAAGAGAGAGTGCTTTGACTGGTCGATTCGCATTTGTTCAGTGATGCCGTCGAAGTCGCCTGGTGCGGCGTAGTCCCACCGGGTGGCCTGCTCGGCCAGAGGCAGTTCATTCGGAGCGTCCCCATACACTTTGTTCGTAGACATGTGTGCGAACACGGTAGTTGGAGCATGCATTCGTGTCGCCTCGAGCAAATTCAACGTCCCGACCGCATTCGTATCAAAGTCGTCGAACGGTATCTTAGCAGCCAAATCGTGGGACGGTTGTGCGGCCGTATGGACGATCACTTCCGGTTTCAATTCACCGATCAACGCCATCACACCAGGCCGATTGCGGATATCGAGTTCGTGGTGGCGGAAGTTTTTCAATTGCGCAGCCAGACGCTGTTGATTCCAACGAGTATCACCGCTGGGCCCAAAAAAGGTCGCGCGATTGTTATTGTCGACCCCATGAATAAACCACCCTTGCCCATGGAAATAGCTACAGACCTCCGAGCCGATGAGCCCGGACGAACCCGTCACCAGCATGTTCCCCATATCGACTCACTCCTTTGCTTCAGTTTCAATACGAGGCAATTAGCCCGCCACGCGCACGAATGTGCCTCAACAGCGACTCCGCCACCAATGCGTGACCGCGCTCGCTCCAATGATTGTCCGAAGCGAGCACATCCTCCCCGTCCGCCTCCGCGCGCTGAACCACCGCACCCACATCATCCCAGTACTCGATGTCATGATGTCGGGAGATATCTCCAAATGCCTGGCTGTATGGCTCAAAGCGGAGGCAACTGAACGCCATGACGGGACGTTTCCCCACACGCTGACGCACCAACCCCATCAGGCGGTCGGTCGTTTCCACTGATCGACGAAAACCAGGATGAGATTGCCCAACCTTCTCAATCTCCATCTCAACGGTGTCTTTGCTAGCCCGAGCCCGCAGACGATCCACACGACTCAGGATGAAATAGGCCAGGCGACTGTTACGATTGGCCCATTCCCTTATTCGCACTGCCGACTCCTTCGGCGACAACATCTCGATTTTTCCATTCTGCCAATAAGGGCGCGTCCAGCCATTGTTATTGATCGTACTCAGCCGCTCGAGTTCGTTGTCGTTATTGATGAAATCATTGACGCAATATTGCCACAACAGCGCGTCAGGTTGGATGAGATCCAGGTAGCGATCCAACACAAGCCACTCTTGCAAGGTGCCATATCCGCCAGCTCCGTACGCAAACACTTCCACCCCCAATGCCTTCGCCAAAATAGCATGGTAGGTTCGCTCATCCGATACTGCCGTGGCCTGGGTAAAAGAATCACCGATCACCAGCAGCTTGGGTTTGGCCGATTCCACATTCCCAAATTGGCGAAAGCCAAATTGTTTCTGTGAGCGTCTGACGATATACGGATGCCCCTGACTCGTCTTCTCAACTAGCTGTTCCTCGTAGGAATCTGTCGCCCGCCAACCCCAATCGGGATCAAGGGTGATCGGCCCAACGCGGCCACCGGCCGCACTTTCAAAAAACGGAATACCGTCCCTCAGTAGATGCACCATACGTAAAGCAGCCTCACCGACAAGGCAGACAAGCAAAGTCAAGACAACCGTTGCCCCTGCAGCCACCCCCGTCAGCAAAGCCCGTTTGCGCACTCTTGTCTACCTCTGCTTGCTATTATTAGCTAGGGGGCTGGCCTTCGCAAGGACACAGTGTTTTCCAGCCGACCAGTAGCTGTCGCGATGGCCCGTACCGGCTCAGCAGGAAGCGCCTTCAGCACAAGGGAAGCCACCAGTTCGTGACCGACCTCGTTATAGTGGCCCCGTTGCCGAAAGGGAAAGAGGCTCAATGGGTCCTTCATAGACTCAAACGTCGGATGTACATCGATGATGGGCACATGTAGCTCTTGGATGGTGCCAAGCACACGGTCTCGATTGGGGTTCAGGTGAGGCGACCCGGCGTACCGCTCCCACTGTGGAAGGTAGACGAAATACAAACGGCCGCCCCATTCTTGAACCGTCCGTTGGGCTTCGGCAATAACGGTCCGAAACAACTCCATGTCACCCGGCGACGCCGGGCTTGAATTTTCGGCAAAATACCGCTGCTCTTCTGGTGTGATGCCACGTTGCTGTACTTGCTTCAACAACACCGCCAGTTTGTCCCTTAAATGGTGTAACTTGACGATTTCCTCAAACCTCACTTGCGGCACCTGTTCGGCTCGAACCTTGGCCACGTAGGATGCCAAGAGGTCATCGATATGGGTCTGCTGATTTCGCAGTTGTTGTCGAAATCCTGGACGGAGGTAATTCATCAATAAAGGCGAATTGCGCTCTCGTCGCAAATCGCCGAGGTCATTTCCCTCAAAGTAAAACCACAGTACGATTTTGGGCCTCAGATCGGCAGCATACTCCTTGATGGAAGCCAGCATCATCAAAGGCCCATTGTCGTCCATACCAAGATTGACCAGAGAGGGAACACCTGCCCGAATCTTTCCCACGAAGCTCTTATCCGACGGCACACAAGCGCCGTGCGTGAAAGAATCCCCGACGGTGACCATCTCCAGACTCGCAACATTCCAACTGCCAATCGGATTGTGAAAACCCGTCTCATCACTGTCATAGATCGTGTACCGACCGTTCTCATTGCAGAAAACCGTCGTAACCCGAGAAATTCCTCCCAAGGGAAGTAGTTCTTTCCCGCCCGCCTTTACTTGGGACTCCTCTACACCCTCGGCGTTCGCTTGAAGAAGGATGCTCGGGACCATCGCCGGATAGGCACGCACCCCTCGACGCTCCAAGTCTTCGACAACCTCCAATCGGCTTCGCCTATCGAATTGCACTCCTTGCTTCGATGCTCGCCCCGCGGTTTCTGACACTTCTTCGGCAGAGAAGACCGAAGCAAACCGAAGCCACATTGGGCCCTGATCTGATGGGGTGGCTCGGGCCGATACCAGCATCACCACTTCTGCGGCATATACGGATAGCCCGGTTACGAGAACCAGAATTGCAAGGTTTGCTTTGAGGTCTTGGCGTCCAAACAGGGCGGCAAGGAGAAGACCTCCGACTACAATCAGCACCCCATAGTGAGGCGCGATCCCGTAACGCACGATGCAATAGCCAGCCAGTGTTAGGACGAAAAAGCCGGCACCACCAAGAACACCATCGGCTAGGAATCGGGCTACCTTTGGCACACTCCCTTCAACACTCTTCGAAGCTAGCATCACTTCACCCCCGCGCTGGTAGGAAGCAGGTACGCCTTCAGATCTCCCACCGACACTTACTCGACCATCACAGGAGGACCGCCAAATCGGATACTTCCCTTCAACGAACCCATTAAGCGGCCAAGTCGCCACAACAGAAGTGTCTTTCCGGTCGAGGAACGCAGCAACTCCGGCGCTCGCCCCAAGAGCAACCACCAGGCCTGAAAGTACTTGCGCCAACGCCACATTTCACTCATGGATCCGGCCTGAGCATACTTGGTGTACAGATACACCTCGTATTTCGCATACTGCGACGCTTGGCGGTAGACGTGCTGAGGAGTCGTCCGTAATCGGTAGTGAATGACGGCCGATGAAACGAATTGCAGTCCCACTCCACGCTGCTGCACCTTCATGCAGTAATCGACATCCTCGCAGATGGGCAGCGATTCATCGAACCCACCGACCGCTTCGTGAAGGAACCGTTTGATACCTAAGGTACCAGCCCCCGCATGCCCGAATGGCAAGAAAGCAAATCGCTGGAGGCCCCAGGCTTGCGTATTCCCTCGGCTCGCGCGCACGGGTGCTGGGTTCAGCAATTCCGTATCAAGCCTGCATGCAACGAAGTCATTTGTTAGCAAAGCCTCGGCCATAGCGGCGGCCCATCCATCCGCCGGAACGTCGTCGGCATCACAGAACAGAACAACCTCTCCGAGAGCTGCCTTCACACCGCAGTTACGTGCGTAAGAAGGGCCGCGTCTACCGGAAGCATCGATCATTCTGAGACCGGACATTCTGTTGACATAGGTCTCAAGCACCTGCTTTGTCGAATCCGTCGAGCCGTTGTCGGCGACAATCACTTCCCATTCACCCGGCCACGCTTGTTCCCATAGCGACTCAAGGGTCTCTCCCAGCGTATCAGCAGAATTGTAGCAAGGGACGATGATGCTCAATTTCATGGCCGAACAAACCCACGCGCGAGGCGGCGCTAGTTGGACGAAACAGCGCCCTCAGTCTGTGGCACCGGGGAATCCCGCACGACTTTCAGATCACGGAATACTCGAATAATACGCCAGGGTCTGATCCAAGACTGCGGGTCATGAAGCACGGCTCCAATTCCAACCAGCCAGGCTCTCCGAGGGGATCCGGTTCTCAGATACAGCGCCGCATCAGTCAACATGGTGCCAAGTAACGCCCGTGCTCTGAAGCGAGGCCCCACAGATCGCCCCCCTATCGCCCGTATAATCTGCCGCCAGAATTCCTTCACTGCCCCGATGGGTTCACCCGCATTCCCGGCCAAGGTCGTCGTGATACGCTTGATCCAGGTCCTCACGGAAGGTTCATTCAGCAACCCGGGATCACGTTCAATAGAAGTCAACAGGTATTCTCGAGTTGGATTGAGGCCTCCACCAATAAACCACCGCTGACCTGCAATGCTGGCGCAGACCGCCGCCCTGGCCTTTCGCTTGATCCGCTCAGTATCCTCGGTTAGTGGTAACCTCGCCAATGCCGCCTCAACAATCTGAGGCAACTGCACCTCATTGGTACCATCCGCGATCGTGCTGTACCACAAACCTTTCTTTGAAAATCGGCCCCGGGCGACTGGACCTCCGGCTAAAAATTTCCATGGAGTCAATGCGGCGATTCGTAGCGCCATATCGTAGTGCTCCATGCCAGCCTTCGACTCATCAAAAAATCCTGCGGCCTCGAACAATTCCCGGCGAACCAACCATGTAGGCGGATGGAGAAAGTCGTCGGTTCGTGTAATAAACTCTTCAAATACTTGCCCGGATGGGCCGGCTTCAGGCCACAGCAATAGAGGCACATCTGATCCGGTCACGACGCTTTGCCCGTAGACCACCCCAATTTCGGTATGTGCTTCAAGTATGGGAACCTGCACCATCAACTTGTGAGTCAAAAACTCATCGTCATCGTCCAACAACGCAATGTACTTTCCTTTGGCACGCTTGATTCCCGCGTTCCGTGCACCGGATGCACCGCTGTTTTTTTCCATTCTCATGTAGCGCACACCGGGAAACGAGGCAACGACCTGTGGAGTCTCGTCCGGCGAACAGTCATCGACGACGATAATCTCCATCTCGAACATCTCGCCAGCCATTTCCTGAACCAAAACGGATGCTATCGCCTTCTTCAGCAACGAGGCTCGTTTATAGGTGGGTATCACCACGCTGACAAGAGGTCGTTTACTGGCCTGTTTAGAACTTTCACTGCTCGACATGTCCCCTCCACCACTCCCGTCGCTTCGGAACTACTCAGAATTCCTTTCTAGCACCAGTACCGATTTTCCCGTATATCCATTTTCGCACCCCGCGACGACATCTGACTTTTGACAGCGGCATCGACGGAGCTGCGAGGGTCCGACTAGGACCTATTGGTGCGATTTCGCTGAGGAGAAAGTCTTAGAGCCACTACACCCAGAGGAGGCCCTAAACTTAGCCTCTTCAAGTAGGTGCGGTTCCCAAAAAGAACGGTCATAACGAGGCCAGGCATGACAGCCGAAAGGCAACCTGTGATGATTGAGTTCGAAGCAATGTCGTGGAACGACTTCGAAGGCAAACCTTAGTCCCGCCTCAAATGACGCCACCCTGAAATTCGGGTCATAGTGGACGGCGCGATCAGACCAAAAATGATCCTCGTTTTTAGTTCCATCAGGACGAAGATGCCACTGTGACAGCTCGCGCTGAACCCCGTTGAAACGACGAATCCCCTTCCACAACTTTCTCGGCCAGTTGAGCCACTGCAGGAAGACAGGTTTCCCCGCACAGAATGACGCCCAGTATTCATCAGGGTCTATCCAATACCGGTTGGAATCAATGACGTGCAGAAAACTGCGGACCTTCCTGAGCGAAAACCCTCCATTCCCAACACGAGACAGGCCAACCCAAGGACTATCCGCACTGGCCAGCCAGGGGGCCCCGATATAGTCTAAATCAGTGTCGCACCATTCGAGCAACTGATCAGAAAAGACCAGCGCATCCAACTGATAAATCAACACATACTTGTACTCGGCGAATCGCTCATAAAATTGACGGGACAACATCAACTTCGCATTCGCAATTGCACTCCCAAAGAAACTGTCGGAGAAACGACTAATCTCATAGCCCGACCGTTTGATCGCAAGGCTTTCTGGCACGACAAGATACTTGTCGTACTTCCCTAGAAAGTGCTCCAGGTGACGAAACGAGATTTCCTCGTCGGGCGTAAACTCAGAACGGTTGTAGCCTGGCACAACAACCGCGACTGTTTTACCTGGATTGGCCGTCTGGTTTAAGGTCATTCCTTCGTCCTTCGCCGGCAGATCGTCCGACAACCATCGACACAGTTCAGTTCTAGCAGAAATCCGCTATCCCCACTTCTGCAGCAGGCGCTCGACCAATCCCAGCCCAGGCGACGGTGCGACCCGCTTGAACCAGCAAGAACGATATGGTAGCCCTCGTCGCATTAATTCAGGAACTGTCACAAACTCAAATTTTGATCCAATCCGCTCAAACATCATTTCAAGCGCGCACAGCATTGCCTCACGATCTACCCATGAATCCCTGTCCGGAACAGGACCTCGGTGTGGCTTTCCATGGTCATAAATCGTATCGTGCAATAGGACAATATCGCCTGAGTGGATTCGCTCGACGAGCAGATCAGCAATAGTTGATGCATCGGACTCATACCAATCTTCAGAACTCACACTCCACCCGATGACTTCAAATCCGGCTCGCCACGCATCCACCTTTGCTGCCAGTGTCAGTTCCCCATATGGAGGGCGAAACAGCCGGCTTCCATATGCTCCCAGTGAGCGCTCGCAGGCCATCAGCTGTGCCCGCCGCTCCCTTCCTGTGATCAAGGGAAAGGCAGAATGGTCCCAAGAATGACTTCCAATCGTATGGCCCTCATCCGCCATGCGACGGATTAGAGCCTGGTGCTCAGCAACCGACTTGCCGACCGTAAAGAACGTGCCACGGGCGTGATATCTGTCCAGCAGGTTCAACAGCCTTGGCGTGATGAGGGGATCAGGCCCATCGTCGAATGTCAGGGCCACAAGCGGCAATTCCGTTTGTACACGCGTCACACTGCCGCATACCCTACGGACTCGTCGCTTCATTTCCCGCATCGGATTGATCATCTTTCCGGTGTCCCTATGCGCTCCTAGTGGACGCTTTCCAGGTATGCCGGACAAACATTCCCTGTCCACGCCACCCGTCATGAGGGTAGAGCTTTCCGGTGCCGTAGTAATCCCCCTCTACGACCTCAATTTCTCCGGCAGATTCGACCCAGTCCTGGCATGCTGTGTTTCCCGCGTGCTCGATAGCCGCATTCATATAATACCGGCCGGCACCCAAGGGTAAGTCAGGAACAGTAAACTCAACATACCCGTCACCGGACAGCGACAATGGCCGTTGGTCAACCAGATCCGTCGCCATTACAAAACAGGCGCGCCCTTCATGATTGAAAGATGCCAGGACTCTGTAGTTGCTGAACATCTTGCTGGTACGACCGTGGTAATGAACCCGCACCCTCAATTCCTTTCCGGACATAGCGTGCTGGATGCGTTTTCCGTCCCCATCATAAAACTCAATCGCACTCACGATCATTGCGCCTTCCCCGGATCGGTCCGTGCGATCAAGCAGTGAGGTACTTGCAAGACTGAACGTTTCCTTCAAATAGCTCTCGATCAAACGGTGCGGATCTCCATCCTCCGCAATCGAGCCTTTTTTCATCCAAATCACGCGCCGACAGAGATTTGCGATAGTCGGCAGGTCATGACTTACCAGAATAATGGTCCTTCCACCTTTCCGAACATCATCCATCTTGCCCAAGCATTTCTTCTGAAATGCCGCATCACCAACAGAGAGCACTTCATCCACGATCAAAATATCGGTTTCCAAGTGCGCCGCAACCGCAAATGCCAATTTGACATACATGCCACTCGAATATCGCTTAACCGGTGTATCAAGGAACTGTCCGATCTCCGCGAATTCGACGATTTCATCAAACTTTCTAGAAATATCAACCCGGCGCATGCCCAATATAGCGCCGTTGAGAAAGATATTTTCACGTCCGGTCAGTTCCGGATGAAAACCCGTTCCAACCTCCAAGAGGCTACCCACACGACCGAAAATCCGCGCACGCCCTTTGGTTGGCAGAGTAATGCGGGACAATACCTTCAATAGAGTACTTTTTCCCGCTCCGTTTCTGCCGATAACTCCAATGACTTCACCATGTCGAGCTTCAAAGCTGACATCTTTGAGTGCCCAAAAATCTGCCTGTTGATTGCCCTTCATGGTTTTGGCAGTGTCCGATCCCAATACCCGTCGTACCCGGTGTGTCAGGTAATCGGTCAGCAGGCTGTGTTGCTGTATGCCAATGCGATAGAGCTTCGACAGGTTTTCAACGCTGATTACAAGATCACTCATGGCAGATTTGCAGCGCTCCTCAGATGCGTCACCGCATCAGTCGATCAGTCGCAGAATGAATGGGACCGCACGCCAAGGCCTTGGGGAGACCGAGCTAGATGACGTCGGAAAAGGTGTCCTCGACGCTCCTAAAATAGATGACTCCTCCCACAAACAGCGCAAGCACGACCGCGGCACTCAGCATCATGGCATCAAAATCCGGTCTCGCATTCCCAAGCAAAGCCCATCGAAAACCCTCGATGACGCCGACCATGGGATTCAGGCTATAAAGAAACTTCCATTGATCGGGAACCATGGACAACGGATAGACAACCGGCGAGGCAAACATCCACAATTGAGTCGCGAGCGGCACCATCGACGCTACGTCGCGGTACTTCACATTTGTTGCGGAAAGCCACAAACTCACTGAAAGCGCCGTTAATAGCGCAAGCCCAAGAAATACTGGTAACAGCAAGATTCCCCAGGTCGGGACAATGTGATACCACCCCATCATGGCCAGCAAAAAGAGAAACGCTACAGAGAAATCCACTAGTCCGATAACCGAAGCCGCGAGCGGGATAATAAGTCGCGGGAAGTATACCTTTCGGACGAGCGCCCCCTCGTTTACAACGCTGGTGCTGCATCGTTCCAGGCTTCTCGCCATATAGCCCCATGGAAGCAATGCCGTGAGAGCGAAGACAGAATAAGGCAGTCCATCCGACGGGATATTAGCCATTCGGCTGAATACGAGTGTGAACATCAGCATAGTGAACAACGGCTGAACAATAGCCCAGCCAATGCCGATAGCGGTTTGTGCATACCTTGTCTTCAGGTCGCGCCACGCCAAAAAATACAGCAATTCGCGGTAATGCCACGTTTCGCGGAGATTAAGACGAAACAGACCCTTGGGGGGCTCAATCACAATCGATACGTCGTTACCAGCATTCACAAGACCACTCACTTCCTTAGGTTGCCTAATTTCCCGCTATCACCTATATCATATGGGGCCACACCGGAACGCAGGCGTCCTGCCGAATTGCTAGACGTCACATCTTCAACGCCTTCTGGCCAACGATTTCTACTCCTTCGCTCCTGCCAAGACCAACCCACTCCTGTCTTCGTCCGCTGAGCTCAACGGCGGCCATGGCCTCCTGTGCAAGCAGGCCATCCTGAAATGACGCATCAACTTCCAGATCCAACTCTCCACGACAGCATGCTTCGACAAAACTTCTCATCATAAGCCCCAAACAATGCGGCTTCCCGTCAGATGCAGCATCCGGAAGGGAGACTTCTTCCCAAGTTGGCCGGCTAGGCTGCGAGCGCTGCAAGACATCGACAGAGCCTCTACTGAGCAGCGCCCTCAGTGCGCCTCGCTCCCCAATCACCTCAACCCAACTTTTCGACCCTACACTTGGGGAGACGCGACTGATGGAGATTTGGCCTCGCACGCCATTCTTAAATGTGAGTAATGCCGTGGCCATATCGTCTGTCTCGACCTGTAACGTCTCTCCGGAGCGACTATCTAACGCATGCCGCGGCACACTTACGGTTAAGCCCGCAATTTGGTCAATTGGCCCAATCAAGTGGGCAGCAAGATCGATGAGATGACTGCCCACGTCGAACAGTACACCTCCTCCAGCAAGCTCCATTTTGTCCCGGAAACCGATTTGGAAACCCTGCTCAAGACCTTGCCAGGTATCGTACTGAAGGCGAATGTAATGTGGGACACCAATTTCCCCTTGACGCACAAGTTGACGTAGTCGCCTGACACCGTATAAGTACCGGTAGGTGAATGCTACCTGATGGATACCGGGAATCTCGCCGGCCAATGATGCCATCCGTTTGGCATCGGCCACCGTCGTCGCCAACGGCTTTTCGCAAAAAACGTGCTTCCTGCCATGAAGTGCCGCGATGGCATGACTCACATGATCAATGTTTCTCGAGGCAATTGTGATTGCATCCACATCAGGGCGGGCACATAATTGGTGGTAGTCAGTCATGGCCTCTGCGATTCCATGCCGAGTCGCCAAAAGCCTTGTTCTTTGCAAGTCACGCCCACAGAGAGCTACGATCTCGACCCGTGGGTGGGCCTTCAATTCCGGGATGTGGCAAGCCTCGACAAAATCTCCGGTACCGATGATGCCCACCCGTAACAGTTTAGCCCCATTACTGCTGCAAACCATCGCGCTACCTCAGGCTCGTGCATCGATCACAACAAAGTCCAGATGCCCTTTCAGACGCCAGCTTCCTTACGTAGGTCGATAAGTAAGGTTCCCCTGCTCAGCAGTTCCATCATCGTACATTGCAACGAGATCATCCGGAATATGAGTCAAATCAGTTCCTCTGAGATAATCCCGCATAGTGGTACCGGTGCATTCCTCATCGACCTTCGGCGCTCCGGCTTTCGACCGTACGTCATCGAGATGAACAAGCCTAAAATCGATACTAAATCGAGTCTTTCCAGAGGTATTCGGTACGCTCGAATGCATCTGTGCGGCGGAAAACATAATCACGCCTCCAGCAGGAACGATCAATCGAAGCTGGGGGTCCAGATCGAGCGCCCCCGAGGGCCTGGGCAGCGGTCGCGGATCTTGCTTGAGAAACTGTGCCACATGCCCTCCCCGATGTTGCTGATTCCAAGCGTAGTAGTTGTAACCTTTTGAGGTGTTCGCAACCGTACGATTCCAATACTGGGGATGAAACGCCATTGCATTGTCCGGCTGAATATCATAAATGGGAATCCACCAGTTAATTTGCGACATGGGCGCTGAGTACCAAGTATCGCGATGGGGATGCCACGCATAAGCGATACCGGTTGTTAAGTAGTTGTCGCTCGTGGAACTTCGCATCTTCGGCACGTCAAAATAGGTTTTCCCCAAATCACACCCAAGGTCTGCGAGCACAGCCTGTATGTGCTTCTTAGACTCTGGATGATGGATGAACTGCGGTTTCAATTTCCCCAAAATTTCTGCGTATGCTTCAACCGATATGTGGTACTGCGCATGCTCGGGGTCGTGCGGGGCAAAGGCGTCTCGAATCAACTGCCTGGCAAACTCGACAAATGCAAGCGATGCTTTTCGCGGCGAGTACGCAAATAGCTGCCCTTCAAATAGGAGTCGACGGCGAGCGTCATCGGTCACCTGAGCATCATAGTACACCGCGTTGTTCATAGACTCTCCTCTGTTCAGGATTCTTTCGCTTCCACAGCATTCGCGCGGACCAGCCCACTCGCTTCTAGCAATTTCGACGCAGCATGAATAGCTACGAACGGAATCTGCGCCTTTTCGGCAATATCCAGGAGCGAGTGTTCCCCATCAGCCATGTTCAGCACCCATAGGAGCGCCATCTCGCTACTCGCCCCTTCTTTCTGCCCGGCGATTGCCCGATACAGTCCCCGCCTCCCCAACTGCGGTTCACAAAACGGGTTCTTGCTAACAGGTTTAGTGTCATTTTCGAGTACGTACAAGGCGTTGAGCACTAGGTCCAGTGAATCTTGCAAAGACTCTGCTTTTACCAGCTCCAAGTTGTCGGCAGATGTATGGTACTCCGGATACTCCCCATGTGGAGTCCGCATCAAGCAGCCTACTGGAAGATTGAACCCCGGAGAGCAATACTGCCGCTCGTCATATCCATATGGATAAAACTCGATTATCCTATAGGACTTTCCTCGATGCTTGAGAACATGTGCCATAGCCCGATCTATTAAGCTGATGCCTCGGCGACTTTGCTTGTAGGTCACGCCGCCGCCATCCCCAATACCCGTTAGCACGAGACCGGCCTGGATCCGCCCGACTTGATCCTGGTTTCTAGCCAACCAAGTAATGGATCCGATTGTCCCAGGAATAAAAAGGAAACGGTAGGAATATGTCCTGGCCATACCACTGAGAAGCTCGGCTAGCATCGTCGCGACGACGATCCCCGAAAGATTGTCGTTGCAAAGAGACGGGTGACAGACGTGACTGGAAATCAAAATCTCTTGATCACTCTCGCCTGGTATCAATAACTCACCGTACGTCAGGCTCCCTTTCTCAAGAGTTGCCTCAATCCGCACATCATACTCAGCTGCACGGAGCTCCAGTCGTTCGCGATGCGAAAGGCAAAAACCCCAATTCCCCTTGTAGTAGGACGTTCGATATGGAATCCAATCCGGATGCTCGGGCAAGGAATGCAAATGCGATTCTAATTCGTCACGTGAGACCCGCCCTTGGAAGGGGACACTGTACCCAACCACGTGAAGATTGTTGTCTCTAAAATCCACGACGCGATGACCATCGATCGTAGCCAGGTAAGCATCCCGAACGTTCCACTCCAGAGGAACCATCCAGTCAAACACAGGTGTACCTGAAGCCACCTCGTGGACGTGGAGTGGTACGCGTTTTCCAAGCCTGGCAAGCGTCTCTCGTACACCGTTGCCCGTAATGCTGCGACAAATTGGGTAGAGTTCCTTCATGAGGCCATACATTTGTCCAGCACGGGTTTTGGCTAATACAAGTTCTAGTTCAGCCAGGGTCATCTAACTTCACCGTTCGACAAAATCGTCATACGTACGGTCTCGATCCGAAATCATCCGAACACTCTCAGGCCAATCAATCCCAAACGCTGCATCATTCCATCGAAAACCTCTCGCATATTCCGGCGCGTAAGCCTCTGACATCTGGTAGGCAACTTCGGCATCATCTGTTAATGTCTGGAAACCATGTGCAAAGTCTTTTGGCACATAAAGCATCTTGTAGTTTTCTGAGGATAGAACCACCGCAAACCATCGCCTATATGTGGGAGACTCACGACGCAAATCTACGATCACGTCATACACGGCTCCGCGAGTACAGCGCACTAGTTTGGCTTCCGCTGCGGGGGACACCTGGTAATGCATGCCACGGATCGTACCTCGCAAACGTGTGTAAGAGAGGTTACACTGTACGAGCTGAGCATCGAGTCCCTTGGCAAGGAATTCTTTGGCACACCATGTCCTTGCAAAAAACCCGCGCTCGTCCTCTCGACGCTCAAGATCAATCGCAAATGCTCCTGATAAACCTACCTCTTGAAAAATCACGAAAGCACTCGCACCTCAGGAATCGGCACAACAAATTTTCCTCCCCACTCCTTGATATAGGCCATTTGCTGAACCACCTCCGCCTGAATGTTCCAGGGAAGAATTAAGACATAGTCCGGTTTGGTCTCACGAATTTTTTCAGGAGGAAGAATGGGGATCCGTACTCCCGGCAAGAGATGCCCCTGCTTGTAGGGGCTCCGATCCACCGTATAATCGAGAAAATCTGTCCGGACACCACAGAAGTTGAGAAGCGTATTCCCCTTAGCGGGAGCCCCATAACCGACAACCGATTTACCTTGTGTCTTTGCCTCAATGAGAAACTTGAGCAGTTTCATTTTCGTTTCAATAACTTGCTTGGAAAATGACAGGTAATGGTCCAGACGTCCAAACCCTTCCTTCTCTTCTCGATCCCGCAAATCCAAAAGGCGCTTCTCGATAGGCTTGGTGCGATCATCGGCATGGCAGGCGAAGATTCTCAGTGACCCTCCATGAGTGGGTATCTCCTCAACATCAAACAGCGCGAGGCCATGCTTGGCGAAAACCCGCGCCACAGACAACAGCGACCAATACGAAAAATGCTCATGATAAATGGTGTCAAACTGGTTCTCCGCCATCAGTCTCATCAGGTGCGGAAACTCCATGGTCACGACACCTTTGGGCTTGAGCGCAATCTTGAGTCCACTGACGAAATCATTGATGTCCGGGACGTGCGCCAAAACATTGTTGCCGACGAGCAAGTCAGCACGCTTACCGGCTTTGGCCAACTCCCGTGCCGTCTTGACGCCAAAAAACTTGACGATCGTAGGGATCTTCTTTTTCCGTGCTATCTTTGCGACATTTGCGGCTGGTTCTACCCCCAGTACCGGCACACCCCGTTCCACAAAGTATTGCAAGAGATATCCGTCATTGCTGGCAATCTCGACAACCCTATGACGCTTGTCGAGGGATAGCCGTGCCGTAATGTCTTGGACATATCGTCGTGCATGATCCAGCCAACTCTCGGAGAATGATGAGAAGTACGCATAGTCACCAAAAATGCTCTGTGGACTGGTGAACTCTTCGAGTTGAACCAGGAGACAAGCACTGCACACAAATACATGAAGGGGATAAAAAGGCTCCATTCGGTTGGCCATATCACTCTTGATGTACGAATTTGCAAGAGGAGACATGCCAAGGTCCGCAAAGGTATGCTCCAGCCCCGCACCACAAAATCGGCAGGACCGTTGGCCAGACTGCACCGTTTTAAGGCGAGTCGGTTTTACGGACTTGCGTTTGTTCGACGTCGAAGAGCTCTTGCGCATCATACCTCCTGCATTTCATTTACCCCGAGATACTTCATGCCACTGGGAAACCGATGGAGCCCTCAGCACCCCTTGTTCCACCGAAGCTCATCTGTCACATACCCTCGACTCTTGAGACCCTTCAATACGTTGAGCCTCATTAGGTGGGACTTCCGGAAATCAGCATCTGCAAAATGCATATTTGTTAACCCCTGCCTCAGATCACGGATGGCATGGTCAAGATCCACCTCAGGCTGATACGCAGGAGCAAGCCGTCGGAACTTGTCAAAACTCACACGATAGGACCGCTTATCAGGCTGGGCGTCCTTGTTGATGGAAATCTGCACATCGGGGACAATCTTTCCAACAGCCGCTGCAAGATCTTTAACTTGGTAATTCCATGAGTCCGTACCGACATTCACAATGACACATTCGCCGCCGTTGTCGGACTTACGCTGGACCCCCCAATCAATAGCCTTTGCCATATCCTTGATATGGATTAGGGGACGCCAAGGTGTACCATCGCTCAAAATAGTAATCTTTCCAGTAGCTAGAGCACTTGCCACAAAGTCATTGAGAACCAAATCAAGCCTGAGGCGGTCGCTCATCCCGCAGGCAGTCGAAAATCGCAAGCAGGTCACTGAAAAGCCAGCCGCGGCAAATTTTGCAAGCTCCTGCTCTGCTTCAATTTTTGACTTCGCATAGGCAGTCAGAGGATTGACCATTGATTCTTCTGTTTTCGCCCCCTCTTCAGCAAATCCATACACGCTGCAACTGGACGCAAAGACGAAACTTTTTGCACCGCAGCTCTTTGCCATTTCAGCCATTGCCACGGCGGCGCGACAATTTACGTCCATCGTGACTCCCTCAAACGAGGCTCCCATCGGATCGTTTGATATCGCAGCCAGATAGACGATGGAATCCACGCCTTTGAGCATCTCACGATCCACGGTCCTGACATCTGCAAATACTTGAGCATCCAACCGGCACTCAGGCAGAAAGTCACTTGCGGTGAGACAATTGGCAAAGTAGCCCATATCTAACCCGAAAATTACCGCAGATGGGTACGACTGCCGCAACCGCCGTACTACCGTCGAACCGATATAGCCCATATTACCCGTGACTAGAATCTTCATCTTCTCGACATCTCCATGATCATACTAACTTCCTAAATTAGCTCGGGCATCCAAAGCGTCAGTCGGAGAAAATCATCCTTTTACCAGATCTTCCAGGGAGCCTTTCCTGAGGCCCATAGTTCCTCTAGGTAATTCTTTTCCTTCAAGGTATCCATGCAAGACCAGAATCCATAATGTTTGAATCCCATCAGCTGTCCGGCATGCGCAAGCCGTTCAACAGGTTCCCGCTCCCATGCAGTTTGGTCACCATCAACGTAGTCGAGCGTGTTCGTATTTAGGACAAAAAACCCCCCGTTAATCCAGCCCTCCCCCGCATCCGGTTTTTCGAGAAACTCACGAACTTGGTCACCATCGAAACCAATACGTCCAAATCGTGCGGGAGAACGCACCGAAGTCATTGTTGCCTGCTTCCCATGTGAACGGTGAAACTCCAAGAGTGACCTGATATCAATGTCCGCAACACCGTCGCCATAGGTCAGCATGAATTCTTGATCATCTCCGATCCATTTTCGCAGACGCTTTACTCGCCCTCCAGTTTGTGTATTCACACCTGTGTCAACTAGATGGACCGTCCATTTCGGCTGATTACCATCATGGATCTTCGTCTTTCCCGTAGACAGATCAATCGAAAGATCATTGTTGATTGCAAAGAAGTTCAGGAAATACTCCTTAATCATTTCTCCCTTATAGCCCAATGCAATGAGAAATTCTGTAATGCCATACGCAGCATGAATTTGCATGATATGCCAGAGAATCGGTTTTCCACCGATCTCTACCATCGGTTTGGGTCGCAGAATCGTTTCCTCTGAAAGTCGTGTCCCCAGTCCTCCTGCAAGTATGACTGCTTTCATGAGTCTCCTTCCTATCCTGCTACTAGAACCTACATGCCACGGCCGTTTAGGATCTACCCAAGGAACCTATTGCTCATACTGTATCGAACCGAATTTCGCTACTGAGATTCCGACGGTATCGAATGTGGGAGAACCTTAAATGATATGCATTCTCTCCGCCGTTTAGGGAGGGTTTGTAGGCTATAAATGCGTCCCTTACGGACCCCCAATCAGCTGCCCTTAACAACAATATCATTTTTGGTGCGGAATGGATCGTCATCCCACTTCTGAGGGGGGAAAATAGAGGCACGGCACACCGAAAATCCCTGTCCAAGCATTGGGTTCCAGGACAGAGAGACGCCCGCTACCCGCAAGCAAGTTCTAGGTCCCAACCAAACCAACCTGAAGCTGAGCGTCTAGACAGCCAAGGACAATCAACTTCGCAGCCTCAAGAACGATTCGACATACTTGAGGCATAAAATTACCTTGGTGTTACACAAACAATGGTGTCGTGGACAGGCAGAACGCACGCCTGACAGTGCACTATCGCACCCACTGCGAAGAGAGCATGTGTCACGAAATGGCTCGCCCCGCCGTCAAAATTGGCGTCTAGCGGCAAATCGCTCCAATTGGCGCAAAGACTTCACGGATGGGGGCAAACCGAAAATCTTCCAACAATCGTGCTAGCCGGGATTCCGTTTTGTGCAAATTAAGATAATGACGAACACGTGAGAGCAATGGCCCTTCCATACGGGGCTGATCTGGATCCAATTCCCACGGATGCAGATACATCACAAATGAGCTTCCCTCACGCTCAAGCCGCCGCAGAAATCCTCGAAGAATACCATAGGGGTATAGGCGGAAATAGCCGCCACCGGCGATTGGCAGCCGAAATCCACAGAACTTCACAGTCGAAGGTGGTGCTTCCCACAGCTCACCAGAACTTGTAACGATCTGATGCACATTCGGATTGGCACCGGGTACTCCGTAGCGGTCATGAACTACCGGAAAGATACTGGAGTCATAGCAGTATCCTTCCTCAATTAGGATAGGCAAAGCCCATAATGTCTGTTGAGTTATGGTGAAGCTGGGAGCACGATAACCATGAACAGGCTGAGACAGTATCCCCTCAAGTATTCCCTTGGCACGACGGACATCCTCACGAAACTCTTCCGGCGTCAGACTTGTCACTAATTGATGACCATAGCCGTGGGAAGCTACCTCATGTCCTTCAAGAGCAATGCGCCGCACTAGATCGGGACACCGTTCGGCAACCCAGCCCAAAACGAAAAATGTGGCCCGAATGTCCTTGGCTGACAAAAGCCTGAGGATTCTCTCTGTATTGGCCTGAACTCGGCTTTCAAATTGCCCCCAATGCCGCCTACGCATCGGCGATTCAAAGGCGGAAACCTGAAAGTGTTCCTCGACATCAAAGGAAAGCGAGTGCAATCTTAGAGTCGTTCCCATTCAAGAAAACTCTCTACCTTGCCCCGTCTCCCATCAGCATCACTTTGACCGTGTGCAGGACAATCCGCAAGTCGAGCAGCAAGGACAGGTTCTTAACATAGAACAGGTCGTACTGCAGTTTGACGTGAGAGTCTTCCTTCGATGCGCCATACCGGAAACGAGTCTGCGCCCAACCTGTGATGCCGGGACGAACGGTGTGTCTGAGATCGTAATATGGAATAGAGTTGCGCAGCTCTTGCACAAACACTGGCCGCTCCGGCCTTGGGCCAACCAAGCTCATTTCCCCTTTCAACACATTCACGAGCTGAGGCAATTCGTCCAAGCGGGATTTTCGCAACCATTTCCCCACTCGCGAGATTCTGGGATCTTCCGCGGAAGCCCACCGCGCGCCACTCTTTTCAGCATCTTGGCGCATTGATCTGAATTTCCAAATCATATACGGTCTTCCACGCAGGCCAACTCTCATTTGTCGGTAAACAACTGGTCCTGCAGAATCCACCTTGATGACGACCGCCAGGACCATGAACAAAGGTATAAGCATTAACAGCCCAACTGCTGCCACGAAAACGTCAACGCACCGCTTAAACACCATGGACAGCATGCGCCGACGAAAACCCGTCGAAAAAATAAGTGCGCTAGGCTTGAGATGATCGATCGATAGCCGACCGGACTCCTCCTCATAGAGGTAATGCCCATCTACAACATCACGGCCCATTGCTTTCATATCGAGCAAAGTCTGCACAGGGAGTACTGCTCGGCGGTCCTCCAAGCAGACTGCAACAGTATGAACTTGGTAGCGCTCAGCGATCTCAAATAGTTGGTCGTAGGTCCCAATAATGCAAGGATTTACTATTCGTTCGCCCACTCGACTACCATCCTTGTCTAGAAACCCTACCACTTCCGTCAATCCCGCACGCTTTGCCAGCAACGCCTGGCATAGGTCACGTGCAAGCGGGCCGACGCCTAGGATTAATACTCGCCGCTTCAACTTTGGGAAGCTGACAGAAACCGAAATCAGCGGTTGCGGAACCACACTCTCGCTGATTTCAAGACTCTGATCAGATTTACTTGAGCTGTTCATGATGTGCTTCGCGGTAGTATTCCTGCTGCATGTAATACGGCGTGGTATGCGCGTCAAGTCCGTTCAGTATGATCCCGACGTTAGTCGTATCTCCTATCGCCTTTAAGGCCTTCTGGACCACATCCCGTCCCGTCACACCGGCCTTCACTACATAGGCAAGCACATCGGCCAAACTCCCCAGGACGTGGATATCGGCAAGAGGGAGCACCGGCGGTGCATCAATGATTACGTAATCAAACTTTTCCTTCAATTCCATTACCAAGTCCGCCAACTCATGCATTTTCGACAACGCAAGAGGATTGTCAGCCACGGAACCAGCGGTCAGAATCCAGGGGCCCGCCTCCCCAATCCGCTGGATACAATCCTCGACTGTCTTGGTGCCACGAAGAACCTCTGCTAAGCCAGGCTGTTGCCACACGCCAGCATAGATATGTTGCATCGGTCGCTTCAAGTCACAATCGATGACGATGGTTCGACGGTCAAGATCTTTTGCCAGCACATAACCAAGATTGAGCGCTGTGGACGACTTACCCTCGCCCATGACGGCACTAGTGACAACTACTGCCGTGCTTTTCCGATCACCGACCATTAACTCTAACCGCGTTGCCGCGACTCGATACTGTTCTGCGACAAAAGAAAGTGGGCGCCACATAGAAACCAGTTCCAAACCAGGCGCAGGGCTGTGTAAGTTCCCAGGCTGAGGCCGCTGGCGTGCCATTCCTACCACTGGCACCCCTCCGCTCACTGCAATCTCGCGGTCTTCCGTGTCTGCGCCGGAAGGAAGAAGCTGAGTTGCTCTTGACTTGTGAGACAGGGTTCGCACCGTCTGCATAGTCCCACCAAATGCCGTCTCATATAATGGAACGGAGGCGATTACGGGTAAGCCGAGTGTGACTTCCACTTCCTCGGCAGATCGGAAACCTCTGCCCATTAACTCAAGACCTATCGCTCCGCCAAAACCAACCGCACATCCAACGACGAGGCCAGCAAGCATAATGAGGGGAATATTGGGAACAACAGGGACAATTGGGGTATAAGCAGGGTCCACCACGCTGAACTTCGCACCCTTTCGTCCACGCGCCATGTTTTTTGCCATACCCGCGCTCAATTTCTTATCGAGCAAAGATTGATAGTTCTTCTGCAAGTTTTCATAATCACGCTCGAGAGTTTTCAGGCGTTGCTCACGTTCCGGTGTACGCTCAACCCTTCGCTCGTACTGCGAACGTTCAGCCACGATCTGAGACTGATGTCGCTTGACCGCTTCTAGTTCGATTACAAGTTCCTCTCGCTGGCGCAACTGTTCAGCATGATAGGGGTCAATGGCCTTCTTCTTCGTCCGTTTTGTCCCACCCGTATCCTCCTGCTCATCCGATTCCGGAAGAAGATCCCGATACTGTGCCGTGGTCATCTCCTTGAGCTTTTTCAACTCTTCTTTGATTTGAACGAGATCCGGATAAGTGTCTTTGTACATCGACGAAAGCTCAACCATTCGTCGCTCGAGGTCCTTAATCCTAGCAAGCCTTGGATCCTTGTTTTTTTTAGTTGTTCCGGAGATTCCAGGGACATCACTCGCCTCTCCGGTTTCCTCATAGTCTCGAATCGCCTTGTCCAATTGAATCAACCTGCTTGATAAGGTCTGGGCAAGATCGCTTTGTGACTTCATATCGTCTTGAAGACGATCCAGCTTGTGCAAATTGGCATCAATCTGCTGAGGGAGTTCCCCAAGATGCTGCTGCTTAAACTCAGAAATAACCTTCTCTTTAGCCTCAAGATCCGACTTTGCTCTTTTTAATTCCTGTTCCAAAAATTCTTCTGCGGCCTCAACACCCCGCTCGCGATCCTTCAAGGTCTCCTCTATGAACAGATCGCCCAACTTTCCGGCTACATCGCGAGCCATAATCGGGTCTTCGCTCAGAAACGATAGGACAATAAACAGCTTGTCCTTGGTCGGCTCTACCTTGATAGATCCTCGCATAGCCCTAATGGCATTCTCAGATTCCGACGACTCGGGGCGTTCCTTTTCATACCCATACAACCCGAATTCTCCAGCAATCGCCCCGAGTGTTTTCCGACCCATGACAAACTGTCGAACCTCCATCACTCTGTCATCCAGAGAAGGGACGTATGCCCCTCCAGCGGGATTAGGGCCGCTGACGATTGATTCCTCTATCTTTGCCCCCTCGAACCACATCTTTACGCCAGACATATATGTCTTGGGCATCAAAGCACAAACTGCGCTTGCGATACTGAGCGAGATGAGGATCGCGGACACCACCAACCATTTCCGGCTAACAATGGAACGCCAGTAGTCTTCCGGAGACAAAGTACGTGTGTTCATTTCTTTAGGTCCACTCCTCCAGGACTGTTTGTTCCTGATCCGCTTCCAGCACCAGACGACTCAGAAGACGCCCCTTCCCAAAACGCTCCAGACCGAAAGAAATCACCACGAGGTGCGTACGCGTAAGTAAGACCTAATAGAACAACCTGCTTAGAAAAGCTGAGGTCACCAGCACCCACCGCTGTCACATTGTTATCAAATTGCAGCCACCGATGAGTCAGGAATGCAGTGAATGTGGGGGTAATGAGATAGTTCAACCCCACTGTCGTTCCATAGCTATTGAATGTAGTTCCAACCGTATCAGCCGTAAAGCTACTATGTGCGAAGTTAAACCCGGCTTGGGCTGTCAATCGATCGGTAATACCTGCCGCACTTGTGAGCGCGACCAAGTGAGTATAAATCGGACCTGCCGTCTGTACGAAACTGGGATACACACCAAGATTGTAGCCCAGTGTCACACGATAAGACCCCGGCGCGGCAATCCCACCTGGCATATTCATCCCCGGCAGGATTGGCAAAAACCCTCCACTCATTGCACCAGACGAAGACCCTCCAGTCGCTTCTTGTATCTCGCTTCCCAGTCTCCTCAAAAACGACGACCCTGAAGCATAGGTTACAGTAAAACCACCCGTTGGCAACATTGTCGCGGGAACCCGTCGCTGCCCACCAACCGCCGTCGCGTCCGGCGTAGGTTCAATCAACTGCAAGCCGCCGTTCACACTGGAACTCATTTCTCTCGTCCAGTTCCTCCCCCAACCCAGGGTTCCGGTATGAAAGGTAAAATCTCCAAACGAGGCTTGGGAGGTTTGAGTAAACGTGTATTTGAAGGAAACCGTATCGGCCCCGGAAATCCGCATGGTGGGTCCGGCGCTGATCGTATGGGTGTGAGTATCAAAGACGGTGTTCACAGCCTGACCGGTGCTCGTAGTGGTGGGAGCCAGATTACCACCAAAACTTATTTGGGAATAACCATACGAAGTCTGAAAGTCGGTGGTTGGAGATAATGCGTAAGAGGTGGCAGCACCGACATTATAAAGACTTGTCCGAATCCGTCGCGTCACTAGTCCGGAATCGATCGGCCCAGTCACACCAATCCCGCCACTACCAAAGGTACCTCCCCCAATTCCTCCCCCTAATCCGCCCGCTCCAAACGCAGATGCTGAAGGTGTGAATTGATAGGTGCCGTAAATCCGTGCCATCTTCATTCTCGGCAGAACGTTACTGACAGCCCTGGAAAAATCAATGCCTGCGGCCGCATTGAACCCAAAGTTATCCAACTCTGAATTATTGGCAAATTTCTGGACTACCGCTCCCAGCGACAAGTTCATCGTGACCTGTGAGCTACGCTGGGAAAGATTTATCTGGGGCGTGATAGTCGTAATAAGGTCATCGGGCTTCTTCCCAGACAATTGCGATTTTGGTGCAAAAAACACATTGCTATCGTACTGCTCCAAGATGGATATGGATGGCACCACTCGAACCTGCTGCGCCCATACCTGCTGAACCAGAACGGCGAAGAGGATCACAATTGCGAGAGAAGCCCGCCCCCATGCTCGCCCGCCCCATCCATGCCTAAGGCACGACAATGACATCACCAGCCTTGAGGAAGAAATTCCCCTCTGAATTCTTTCCTTGAATGATGTCTTCATAGGGAACAGGGATTTGGATCTGTTTCGGCTGCCCCTGTCCATTGGGAACCACACGTAGCACGTGGATTTTGTTTCGCGAAGCAAAGGTCGTAAATCCGCCCGCCAAAGATACTCCTTGCAACACGGTGGCGTAGGACTTGAGCGGAACCTTGCCAGGCTTCTGAACTTCTCCCAACACATAGACATAGTAACTATTTACCTCTTTGACTTGAACGGAGACGGTCGGATTGGACATGAATTCTGCCAATCCATCCGCGATTCGCTTTGCCAGCACGTTAGCCGTCATACCAGCGGCCTGGACATCGCCAATAAGCGGCATGGAAATTTTCCCATCCGGCCGGATGATGACCTCACGGGACAATTCCTGGTTTCGCCACACGTTCACCACCAAAATATCCTCAGGCCCGAGAAGAAACTCATTTGGGGGAATATAAGTGACGTTAAAATCTAATTGTTCGTTGCCAAGCCAGCATCCTGGCAGAGCAAGGAAAAGTCCCAGGGCAATACATAACCCTCCTCGCGCGACTGTGCAACCGAAAGTTTTCACTTTCCTCACTCCTTTTGCTCCTTAGTCCTAAATCAAAAATCTAAATCAAACGCTTCGAGGTCGCAACGAACTGACCTCGGCAAATGCAGCTTCTATCGAGTAGGCAATACGACCATCGTCTCCGAAGGAACTACAATTTGGTCGCCCGGCTTGAGCTCGATGTTTTGATCCGAGCCATCGCGTAGAACAATGTCATCGTAGCTTGCTTTAATCTTATTCAGTCCCTCTCCATCCTTTCCAAACCGAAACACCACGATCTTATTCCGTGCCGCGACTTGGGTGAACCCACGCGCTATGGTAATGGCCTGCAGAAGCGTGGTCTTGCTCTTAAGAGGATATTTGCCTGGAGCATTCACTTCTCCCAGCACATAAATCTGATAGCTGTTGACCTCACGCACCACAATTGAAACCGTGGGATTCTCCATATAAGACTTGAGACGTGACGAAATCTCCTCTGTCAATTGAGCTGCGGTGCGACCGACTGCTGAAACATCGCCGATCAACGGCAGGGAGATTCTCCCGTCGGGTCTCACTTGTACCTGCTTCGAGAGATCTGCATTCTTCCAAACTGTAATTTCAAGAACGTCCTCGGGACCAATGATATAGTCGGGGGTCACCGTCAACGAAGACTTCTCCGCTCCTTCAGGAATCGAGGCATGACGCGGACTTGCCGATGGATTAGAACCAGCCGTCAAAGTAACCCTTGGACTCGACTCCAGAGGATTTGCGCTGACGGAGCTCACAAGCATAACCCCGCTCAGCAGGATGGCGCCGCCAAGATTTAGTCTTCCAATCATGTTGATCTTCTCCCCAAATGTGTGATGACGTCACAAAAAATAGCACGCGGCCAGGCCAGCTCAGCTAAAACAGAAACTTCAGTCCAACAAAATACGAGTCACTGTGCTTGGACGAACCAAACGGAACCCTCCTCATCCATCGGACTTCGGCAAGCGTTGGCGTCTCAGCCTCGGCAACAGGAGTTGGTACATATACCTTCATGACTTGTTCGAGGGTCGGAGCCGTGTCCATAAGTAGCAACATACCTCCACTGCTAATGTTCACCGAGAGCGCACGCCCTTGCACAGCTTTGCCCGGCAACTCAGTTGCCAACGTTGTCAGCTCGTAGGGGATCGGCCGAAGTAGCGTGACCCGCTCACTGTGCTTTTGGTGCGTCGGTGAGATTGGCCATTCCCAATCGGTATGTGCCACGGAGTTGTTTCCCGACTGAAATTCACGCATGGCTGAGAACCCTCCCCAGTCCCTAATTCACCCTTATCGTTACCCTTGTACCAATCAAAGTTGGCACATCATCTAAATTTTGTCTAAACCCCAGGCACACTTCGCTTAAGCCCCCTCAATACCTACTCTCAAATCATTGATTTTCTTGCAATCCAATCGGGATAAGCTATTATCAGCCTTGCCCCTCGGTCCAAGCGCACACATCTTTGGAGATGGAGATCAATCCTCGGTGGGTGGCCACAGGCCCAAATTGCACAACATATGTGCCACAAGAACAAGTGTCAGTATAGAAGCATCCAGGATTACGAACAATACCGATCACGTGGGAACGAGATCCTCGAAGGTAGGATTTGACTACCTCGAAAGTGTTATGTAGCATTACTACATGACCTCCGCTCTCACCTAAGTTACCAGAAAGAGATCGATTGTCTAGCTTGGTCAAGTACTTTAGGAGCACACGCCGTGGCTGAAAACGCGATCAATACTCAGGATTCCGCAGATGGCTTGGTTGACCAACGGGCCGGGGCGGGCATCGTCGTCCTATCCTCATCGATGCAGCTGCTGCACATGAACCGCCAAGCGGCCGAGCTCTCCAAGCAGATCAATATGGCAGAAAATGGTGGCGTCCCTGCCAAGGCCGCACAAGGAGTGCTGCCATCCGCCCTCACTGAGCTCTGTGCCGAGATCATCAAGGCCCTCCAGGTCAGAACTGAGGCCAAGGATTGGGAACAGTTCGAGGTAAAACGAGTCGCCGGCAATCCAAACCAACCAGTTCTGCTTCGGGGATTCGGGCTACCGGACCGGGGCGGCATTCAGCATGCGCGTCTGGTTGTAACCCTGGAGGAGTTGGGTCGACGCCAACACCTCAATACAGACCAGGCCAAAGAACGATTCCAACTAACCAATCGCGAACAGTCCGTTGTGGAAAACTTGGCCAAAGGCTGGACCAACAAGGAAATCGCCAACGCCCTTCAGATCACTGAACAAACAGTCAAAGAACACATCAAACATATTATGAGGAAAACGAACTCAACGACCCGCACCGGCATTCTCGTCCAGGTGTTTAAGTCCTAATACATCTGACAATCTCAGCAACTCCCCTCTCTACCTCGCCCCAGATATTCTGGCTTGGTTGACTGCCATCATCTCTTCTCAAGCAATTGCCTCTGTCGCAAATTCCTCACAGTGAATGAAATTAGAGACGATCACACGCATCGCCACACAAAAATAAACATTATAGATCATACAGTTACGATTCTGGTTACTGGCCCAGCCTTTGCTCAACACTTATAGTTGTTTGCCCCTGTTGGGGACGACCGAGTTGATGGGGAATCTTAGGCGGGTATCAGGGATGAGAACTCCATTCAGACACCAGATTCTGGCGATTGTGGCAGGCAGTCTCCTCGTATCAGCCTGCCAGTCCGCACCACAGGCTACTTCCAATCGATACAACAATGGCGCGTTCATGGATCTGTGGGGAACCTACACCCATTGCCTTGCAACCGATCAATTTCTGACGGCAAACCTAGACTCAACGAAGCTCCGCGGCGTCAGTGCAAATGCCTCGGCTCAGACGACATTGGAAACTCTCGTTCCGACCGCCCTGCGCAAGCACTTGACTCAATCATCCCCTCGTCTGGCCGTTGACCTCCACGCGATGGCGGCCTCATGCAGTCTCCATACGGGTACCCTGGCTGCATCCGTCGGCGAATTCGATGTGGCCCGCGCACAGTTTCGACAAGTCGTGGCGGCCGAAGGCCAAGGACAAACCCGCTACTACGTGGACCTAGCCCGCACCAAGCTTGCCGAACTGGAACTAGCGCTCCAAGCCTCAGCCAGGTAAGTGGAGCCCCCTATCCCTAGGACAAATTCCCTGGCTGCTGCTCCTTCCGGCTAACCGAGTGGAAGAGTTGTATATACTTAGCAGCCGACTGCTGCCAGTTTAGTTCCTGCCGCATGCCAGCAGTCGCAATCCCTCGCCATTCTGCTTTGTCTCTATAGACCTCCAAAGCCAACATGATGCTCGCCAACAGTGACTCCGAACTGGAGTCAACAAAGACAAAACCGGTCGAACGCTTTGCCTTGGCCGCCACCGGCGCATAGTTGCAGACCGTATCGGCCAATCCACCGGTTTTGCGAACAATCGGAACCGTACCGTACCTGAGGCTATAAAGTTGGCTCAAGCCACACGGTTCATAGCGGGAGGGCATAAGAAAGAGATCGGCGCCGGCCTCGATGCGATGCGCTAAGCCTTCGTCGAACGCCTGTCGAAACGCGATCTTCTTCGGATACCGCTCCGCCCATTCCGTGAGCGTCCGTTCATACATCTGATCTCCAGTACCGAGAACCACCAACTGAAGATCCAACTCGATCAACTCAGGCAACAACGCGACGATCAGGTCAATCCCCTTTTGACTCGTCAATCTAGCGATCACAGACAGCAGCGGCACACTTTGTTGCGGCAGGCCAACTTCCTTTTGGAGATCGCTCTTGCAGCGGGCCTTCCCAGACAAGTCCTCCACGGAATAATGGTAGCGAAGGTGCGGATCCGTCGCCGGATTCCATAGGCTGTCATCGATTCCGTTGACAATTCCATGCAAAACCCCTTTCCGCTCTTCCAGAACCCCCTCAAGGCCAAAGCCGAACTCCTTCGTCTGAATTTCGCGGCTGTATGTCGGGCTCACGGTCGTGAGGGCATCAGAGAAAACCAATCCTCCCTTGAGCAGATTCACGGACCCGTAAAATTCCAGATGTTTGGGACCAAAGTATTGGACAGGCAGACCAGTCGTCGGAAAACTCTTACCAGGAAAGAGGCCTTGGTAGCCAAGATTGTGCACTGTCAGAATCGTACGGAGGTTCTTAAAGGCAGATGTCGTTTGATACAAGGTCTTCTGATATGCCGCACAGAGCGCCGTCTGCCAGTCATGCAGGTGGAGAATGTCTGCGTACCATGATTCGTGCTCACCAAGAAATACCAACCATTCCATCACCGCTCGACAGAACAGACTAAACCGTTCAAGGTTGTCGGGATAATCAGCCCCCCCTTCCTGGTACAGCCCAGCACGGTCGAATGACGCATCATGCGATATCGCGAATATCCGCAGCCGCCCCGCCCCGGCCGGCTGTGATTCTCCTCCCGCCGAGATCTCATGAATGCCGACTTTCGCCATCCCCGAAACCGTCGGCACCACAAGCCGCGCAACTTCCTTTCGGTGAGATGCAGCCGCCAACAGCTGTCGGTATCCGGGGATCAGGAGGTTGACATCGTGCCCCAAGCGACAGAATTCCACCGCCAGGGCGCCAACGACATCTGCTAGCCCGCCGGTCTTGGCAAAAGGCACAGCCTCTGAGGATGCCATGCAAACATTGAGAGGAGAGAGTTGGACTTTGCTCATATTCGATAAAGGAGAGGGTCTTAGCGAGGCAACGATTCCAATCGTGTTTTGAATTGCTCCTCGTATTTCCAGGTCTTACCAACGGCGTGGATTTTTTCAGTCGTCATCGGCTCGTAATAGACGAGGGCCTCTTCGAGAAAAACAAGGTACATGCCTGGATCGGCATAAGCCAGAAATAGCGCATCGCCCGCTTCCAATCCGGTTTCCCATCCCTGTGGAGCCTCTCCCAATGACAGCCGCGCCTGCGGGATTAATCGCCCATCCTTCATCCCGAAAAAGTGAGTGAACTGATGATGCATGTAGGTCGGCTGACCCCACGTTTCCACAAACGCCTTCGGCGTAATCTGTCGAACACGAAAATCCTTCTGTTCGACGAAGCGCTTTTGCTCGGCAAGCGGCGGCATCGCTGTGCAGGATGAGAGTAGGAGCCCCACCAGCAGACACCATGACCACAGCCCATGGGCACCGCTATAAGCCTTCGCCCCTCGAATCTCCGCCGAGAGATACCTGCTCATCTGCCTTCCTCCAGTTAGAGTAATCGACGAGACTTCGGCGCCTCGACTTTCACCGGCTGACAGATGTCGCACTGACAATGCCGGCGCAGAAACGCGTAGGAGTAGATCCCCGTATCGTGCCCATCGCTCCAGGTGAATTGGAATGCATACCGGCCCACAGGCTGCACGTCCTGCAGCATGATCAGCAATGGCACATCGTCCGGCTTCAATCGAAGTTCGCCGGTCCACTCGTCGGTGCAGGCGGCGCACGGACAATGTTGACGCAGGTATCGAACTGGATACCGGGCCTTATGGCCATCGCTCCACGTGATGGAGAGCACCCCCTTCTCCACCCATTCCATATCGATCGGCTCAAGCACCGCTTCGGTCATGATCTTTCAACCCCCTCAGCACAACGGTCGGGCCGGTGGCCCGCTCGCCAAGAAATCGATCGGCGGCAGCCGTCGTCCCGCCACCACCGTCACATAACTTTCAATTGCCGCCTCCACTTCCGTCCGTACTTGGCCGGCAGCATGAAGACGGTTCACCAGCGCCGGCTGCATCTGTAACGCTTGGTGAAGAAATGCCGCGCTGCCGCGAGACAACACGGTGCAGCGAGCCGGCTGTTGGCTGGCGCAACGCTCGCAGACGAGCCCCCCCGCAAGCGGAGAGAAATTCGGCAATGGGCGGGACTGGGTCTGGCCGCAAGCCGCGCAGTGATCCGTCTGGGGACGAAAGCCACTCAGCCCGAGCAGACGAATCTGAAATAACAGTGTGGTCCACGCCACATCCCGACTCATTAACAACGATCGCAGCCCCTGTTCCAGCCCTTCGAACACCCGGGGTTCGGCATCTCCTTCGGCCATCACAGCCCCAACCAAATTGACCATCCGGCTGGCCGCCGCCATCAGCGACAAATCATCACGAAACTTGGCGAAAGGCTCGTCGATCGTCACCTGGGAGATCCGATAGAGAGAATCACCCGGCTTCTCGAACAGATCAAGCTGGCACAAAGTGAAGGGTTCGATCATGCCGCCCAAGCGGCTCTTCAGTCGCCGCGCGCCGCGCGCCACCCCGCGCAACTTTCCAAACCGCAGGGTGAAAAACGTGACGATCCGGTCGGCATCTCCCCACTTGCGGCTATGCAGGACGATGGCGGGCGTTTTGACGAGCGGCACTCTCTCACCCTTGAACGGAAGACTGCACAAGACATCCGGCGTGGGATTCCACTACCGCAACTGCTCCAGGAAAATGGTCGCCAGCGTCAGATAGATGGCAATCCCGGTAATGTCGTTGGCCGTGGTCACGAAGGGACCGGCCGCCACAGCGGGATCTACGCCCATGCGCTTCAGCATGATAGGCATCACCGTGGCCATGCTGGTGGAGACGAGAAACGCCGTGATCAGCGATACCCCAACCACAACGCCCAAAAAGACCTGGTGCCATAACCAGCCGACGGCCGTCAGCATCAAGCTGCAGGCCACGCCCATCAAGAACGCGATCTTGATCTCGCGAAAGAAAATCTTCCAGACGTCCGTCAGTTCGAACAGGCCGGTGGCCAGCCCCCGAATGATCAGTGTCGACGACTGCAACCCGACGTTTCCGCCCATCGCGGCTATGACCGGAATGAAACTGACAATGGCCACGACCTCTTGGATCGTAAATCGGAAAAACCAGAGAATCGTCCCCGACAACAGGCTCCCGATCAAGTTGGTGAACAGCCAGGGAAGGCGCACGCGCGCCGCCGCCAAACTGGACGACTTCGACGTCGCTTCTTCCTCGATGGCGCCGGCCATCTTCAACATGTCTTCGTTGGCTTCTTCACGGATCACGTCCACCACATCGTCGACAGTGATGATTCCGACCAACTTGCCGTCCTTTTCCACCACCGGGATGGCCAAAAGATTGTAGCTGGCCACCTGACGCGACACCTCTTCCTGGTCCATGTCGACCGCGACACTGATCAAGTCCCGCGTCATGATGTTTTTGAGCGGCGTCGCCGGCGGGACCGTCAGCAGTTGCCGAAGGGACAGCACCCCGACGAGGCGATCGTCCTTGTCCGTCACATAGATGTAGAACACCATCTCCGCGTCCGTCGCCTGCTGCAGCCGGCGGATCGCCTCTTGCGCCGTCGCATCCTCGGACAGCGCGAAGAACTCCGTGGTCATGATGCCGCCGGCGGTCCCCTTCGGATACTTCAGGAGATCGGCGATTTCGGTGGAGTCCTCGGTCCGCATCAGCGAGAGGACTTCCTTCGCGCGCTCGTTCGGAAGCACACTCAGGATGTAGGCAATGTCGTCGGCACCCAAGTCCTTCAGCAGCCAGGCCACGTCGGAGGGCAGCAAATCGGCCAGCACGAGCGTCATGCTGTCGCCGTCAAGCTCGCTCAGCACCTGGCCGCGCTTCACTTCACCGCGCACCAACTCGAAGATCTCGCGCTTTTCTTTCGGGGAAGAGAGGTGATCGATGACGTTGGCGATGTCCGCCGGGTGCATTCGCGCGAGCATTTTTGTCAGATTCGTGATCGCCCCACGCCGCAACAGACGCTGGATCGACACGAGACGCATGTCGGCCTTGGCCTGCCCGCGCTCCAGCGACTCGCGCGGCGGCTCCTTGACCGGCACCTCCCGTTCGGGAGGCCGGACTCGCTCAGGCTGGGACTGCACCGGTGCGTCTTTAATAACCCAACTCCATCAGGACCCGTTCGTCCTCTCGCCACGAACCGCGCACTTTGACCCACAGTTGCAAAAAGACTTTCATCCCGAAGATCCGCTCCATATCTTGACGAGCTTCCGTACCGACCTGCTTCAACCGCTCTCCGTGCTTGCCGATCAGGATTCCCTTTTGGGATTCTTTTTCCACCAGCACGGCCGCGGTGATGCGCGCCATCTTCTTCGTTTCTTGAAACTCTTCGATTTCCACCGCCACAGAATGGGGAATTTCCTCGTAGGTCTGCCGAAGAATCTTCTCTCGAATCAGTTCCGCGGCAAGCGTCCGCATGGACTGATCGGTCACCATGTCGTCGCCGTAGACCGCTTCCCCCTCCGGCAACAGCGCCACCGTCACGGACAACAAGCGATCCACGTTGTCGCCGGTTTCAGCCGACAATGGAACCACCTCCGTCCACGAGTACAGCCGCGCATACTGCTCCATCCGCGGAAGCAGCCGCATCTTATTGACCACATCCACCTTATTGATCACGAGTACGACCGGCCTCGCTTCTTTCGCGACCGCCTCCCGCACGTGACCGATCACCGCCAAATCGCCCGGTCCCGGCTCGGAAGTCGCGTCCACCACCACATACAGCACGTCCGCGTCCTCAAAGGTCTCGAGGGTCGTCCGCACCATTCGGCGGTTCAACAGATGTCTCGGCTCATGCAATCCCGGCGTATCCAAAAAGACGATCTGCGCGCCATCCACGTGCGCGACGCCAAGGATACGGGTCCGCGTCGTCTGCGGCTTATCGGAAACAATCGCAATTTTTTCTTGAAGCAGCCGGTTCAAGAGCGTCGACTTGCCGACGTTCGAGCGCCCGACAATGGCCACACTGCCGAACTTCATGGCGTCCGTCCTGGATAAAGCTTGTCCCGATCAGAACCCGGCGCGAGCTGGTACACCGTCTCACCCTTCCGGACATAGCCTAGCTGCTCCCGCGCCAGTTCCTCGAGTCTAGCCGAGTCGTATTGCACACGATCGAGGTCGGCCCGCAGTTCCGCATTGAGCTTCTGCAGGTCCGCCAAATCGTGCTCGAGCTGCTCCGAGTGCGTCCGCAGGTGCAGATAGCGCGAGATGCCCATCTCGCCGAACAACAGGGCACCGAGCATCAGCAGCACGGCCGCCAGCCCGACCCATTTGCCGGCTGTCATGACCTTCCGCTGCCAATCCAACCAGTCTCGTCCGCGATTCGGCTTGATCATCGTCGTCGTCACATCCTCGTCGGTACAGCCGTGCGTCCCCGATACACCGCCGTGCCGCCCAACTCATCTTCGATGCGAAGCAGCTGATTGTATTTAGCGACTCGATCCGTCCGCGACAACGAGCCCGTCTTGATCAGGCCGCTGTTGGTTGCCACCGCGACATCCGCGATGGTCGTATCCTCCGTTTCGCCCGAGCGATGCGAAATGATCGCGGTATAGCCGGACCGTTTCGCCAATTCGATCGCGTCCAGCGTCTCGGTCAGCGTACCGATTTGGTTCAGCTTGATGAGGATCGAATTGCCGATCCCCTCCTGAATCCCCTTGGAGAAGATACTCACGTTCGTGACGAAAATATCATCGCCCACGAGCTGAACCCGCTTCCCCAGCTTCTCGGTCATGATTTTCCACCCCTTCCAATCGAGTTCACTGAGACCGTCCTCGATTGAGAGGATCGGATACCGATCCAGCAAGTTCCCGTAATAGCTGACCATCTCTTCCGATGAGCGCTCAGGTTTCTTCTCCGCCTCAAGCATATACCGGCCCTTCTCATAGAGTTCGCTTGCCGCGCAATCGAGGGCCAGCGCGATATCCTTGCCGGGCTTGTAGCCCGCATCCTCAATGGCTTGCATGATGAGCGCCAAGGCCTCTTCATTCGACTGCAAATCCGGGGCAAATCCCCCCTCATCGCCGACGGCGGTGTTCAGGCCTTTTTTCTTCAGCAACGCCTTCAACGTGTGAAACACTTCCGTCGCCATACGCAGGGCCTCGCTGAAACGCGGCGCCCCTACCGGCATGATCATGAACTCCTGCAAGTCCAGCCGATTGTCCGCATGCGCACCGCCGTTGATGATGTTCATCAAGGGTACCGGCAAGACTCGCGCATTGGCTCCGCCTAAATACCGGTAGAGGGGTTGTCCTGTTTCGTTGGCCGCCGCCTTGGCGACGGCAAGCGACACGCCGAGGATGGCATTCGCGCCCAGCTTGCCCTTAGTGCTCGTCCCGTCGAGCGCAATCATCGCGTGATCCACGCCGGCCTGGTCCAGAGCCTCCATGCCGAGAATCTCGGGCGCGATGGCCTTCTGCACATTGGCGACCGCCTTGGAAACGCCTTTGCCCATCCAACGCTTTTTGTCGCCGTCCCGCAACTCAATCGCTTCCTTCTCGCCGGTGGATGCACCCGAAGGCACGGCCGCACGCCCATGCGCACCGCTTTCCAAGAGCACTTCGACTTCCACCGTCGGATTGCCTCGAGAATCGATAATCTGCCGTGCCTTCACATTGGTGATTCCGCTCATGCCGCTCTACCTCATCTTGGGGTTAACACCGCACACTGCCGTCGTCTCACCCGGCCAACGTGGCCCGGAGCATCTCATTCACCTTGCCGGGGTTCGCCTTGCCGCCCGAGGCCTTCATCACCTGACCAACCAGAAATCCGAGGACCTGCTGCTTCCCAGCCTTATATTGCTCCACCTGCGACGGATTCTTCGCAAGCACCTCGGCAATGATGGTCTGCAGGGCGCCTTCATCCGACACTTGGGTCAGGCCTTTGGCCTTCACGATCTCCTCCGGCGACTTCCCGCTCCGGTAGACCTCCGGGAAGATATCCCGCGCGACCTTCAGGCTGATCGTCCCCTGATCCACTAACCGGAGCAACCCAATCAACCGTTCGGGAGAGACTGGCGACTCGGCGGCATCCGTCCCCGACTGGTTCAGCTCGCGCAGTAGTTCGCCCATGACCCAATTGCTCACCGTTTTGGGTTGCGGATAGAGCTTCACGCTGGCTTCAAAATAGGCCGCCAGGGATCGCGACGAGGTCAAAATACCCGCGTCGTATTCGGGCAGACCGAACTCGCTCACGAAACGCTGGGATTTGGCCGATCCAAGTTCAGGCAGCTCCTGCCGCAATTTTTCGATCCAATCTTTCGAAAGCTCCAACGGCACCAGGTCGGGATCGGGAAAATACCGATAGTCATGCGCTTCTTCCTTCGAGCGCATCACGGCCGTTTCACCGCGCTCAAGATTCCACAATCGCGTCTCTTGCCGCACCGTCCCGCCTTCGCTCAACACCTTGGCTTGCCGTTTGATCTCGTACTCTACGGCATCTTTCACGAACTTGAAGGAGTTGATATTCTTCAGCTCAACCTTGGTACCGAACGCCTTCTGCCCCACCGGACGAAGGGACAGGTTCGGTTCACAGCGAAAGCTGCCCTCATCCATATTGCCGTCACACACATCCAGGTACATCAGCACGTCGCGCAGGCCCTTCAGGTAGCCCACGACCTCGTCAGCGGACCCCATATCCGGCTCGGTCACGATTTCCAAGAGCGGCGTGCCCGCCCGGTTTAAATCGACCCGGCTCATCCCGCTGGCTCCATCATGCACGTTCTTGCCGGCGTCCTCCTCCAAATGGGCGCGACGAATTCGCACCCGCTTCGTCGCGCCGCCGACGGCCACGTCGATCCACCCATGCTCGCAGATAGGTTCTTCGTATTGAGAGATCTGATAGCCCTTGGGCAAATCCGGATAGAAGTAGTTCTTGCGCGCAAACCGGTTCTGCGCGCGGATCGTGCAGTTCAGCGCGAGCCCCGCACGCACCGCCATCTCGATCGCCTTGGCGTTGATGACCGGCAGGCTCCCGGGAAGACCCAGACAGACCGGACAAGTCTGGGCATTGGCCGTCAGCCCGAAGGTCGTGCCGCAGGCACAAAACATTTTCGACTGCGTCCGCAGTTGGGCGTGGACCTCCACGCCGATGACGACTTCGTAATTCACGCTCAGCTCGGTTCTCCCTTGGTAAAGCGATCCCGTTCGCGCCGCATCGCCTCGCGGCCAGCATCGAAGGCCTCGCGCAGGACCGACTTCTTGGATTCGATGAAATCACGCCCTTCCTCCACTACTTCCTCGAACGTCTCCCCGGCTTCTCCGGCCAGATCGCGCAACCCATCCTCCGCCCGCCGAGCGTAGCCACGCAGAATGTCTCGCGACTCCTGGCCGCTACGGGGCGCCAGCAACAGGGCCGCCATTGCGCCCAACGCCGCCCCACTCAGAAAGCCCAACAACACCGCCGCCGTTGAGGGTCCTCGTTCATCCGCCATTGTGATGCCCTCCTTCTTTCATGCGTTCCTTCACCACCTGTTTGGCCGCGCGAAAACCCGCCACCATGCTGACCAAATTGCTGACCAGCGACCCGCCGGATCCCCGCACCATGCCGTGAACCTGCTGAACCGACTCTCCGACCTCGCCAACCGCGTGCAGCAAGACCGCCGCATGTTCGACCCCGCCCCGCGCCTGGTCGGCAAGATCGTTCAGGTTCTGGCTCATCGCACGCAGCTCCGTGATCAATGTCGGAAGTTCCGCATTCATCCTGGTGAGCAACTGTTCCGACTCCGCTACCGTCTTCCGCATCTGAATCAGGAGCGGCACGAGATAGCCCACGAGGACCGCGAACGCCACCGCGACTAGAATCGCTGCAATTTCCACAATCATGGTTCGTCCCCCGCCGGTTATCGGATGCTCGGCTTCTTCATCCGCCAGTTGGTCGTCTGTTCATAGGCATGCGCGGCGCGCAACAGCATGTCTTCTTCGAATGCACGCCCGATGAGCTGCATCCCGATCGGCAAGCCGGTCTTGCTGAACCCGCACGGCAAGGCGATCGCAGGCAATCCGGCCAGGTTGACCGAGATCGTGTAGATGTCCGACAGGTACATGGTCAATGGGTCCTGGACTTTCTCGCCGAACTTGAACGCCGGGGTCGGGGTCACGGGTGTCACGAGCAGATCCACATCCTGGAACGCTTGCTGAAAGTCTTCGCGAATCAAGGTGCGCACCGCCTGCGCCTTCCCGTAGTAGGCATCGTAATAGCCGGCGCTGAGGACATACGTCCCCAGCATGATCCGGCGCTTCACTTCCGCACCGAAACCTTCGGCCCTGGTCTTCACGTACATCTCCAGCAGATCCCGGCTCTCCTTGGCCCGCGTCCCGAACTTCACACCGTCGTATCTGGCCAGGTTAGAACTCGCCTCCGCCGTCGCGATCACATAATACGTAGCCACCGCCGCATCGGTCCGAGGAAGCGACACCTCGCGCACGTCAGCCCCCAACTCGCGCAATCCTTCGATCGCGGTCCGCACCGCCTGTTCGACTTCGGGGTCCAGCCCCTCGCCAAAATACTCGACCGGCACGCCGACCTTGACCCGCTTCAAATCTTTCCGTTTCAGCGCCTTGAGATAGTCCGGCACCGGCACGTTGGCCGAGGTCGAATCTCGCGGATCGTACCCTGCGATGATACCCAGCAAGAGCGCGGCATCCGTCACGTCTTTGGTGATCGGACCGATTTGATCGAGGGACGACGCAAACGCGACCAATCCATAGCGGGAAACACGGCCGTAGGTCGGCTTCACCCCCACCACGCCGCAAAACGCCGCCGGCTGCCGGATGGATCCGCCCGTATCCGACCCCAATGCCGCCGCACATTCATCCGCCGCCACCGCCGCGGCCGATCCGCCGCTCGAACCACCCGGCACCGTCTGCACGTTCCAGGGATTGCGGCTCGCACCGAACGCCGAGTTCTCGGTGGAGGAGCCCATCGCAAACTCATCCAAGTTCGTTTTCCCAACCAGGATGTACCCCTGCTCCCGCAGTTTCGCTGCAACCGTGGCGTCGTACGGCGGCGTGAATTGCTCCAGAATGCGCGAGGCGCAGGTGGTCCGCACGCCCTGGGTGCAAATGTTGTCCTTCACCGCCAACGGCATCGCCATCAGCGGGGCGGTCTTTCGCCACCCCTTCAATTTCTCATCCAACTCCGCGGCCCGCGCGAACGCGGCGTCCTTGCATTGCGTGAGATAGGCCTTCACCTTCGGCTCGACCTGCGTAATGCGAAGCCAGTAGGCGCGCACGATCTCGGTCGCCGACACCTCGCCCGCGGTAAACTTGCGCTGCAACTCCGACAATGTCAGTTTGTGCAGCGCCATCAGCGTTTGGATCCTTTACGAAGCATACGGTTCTTTCCGTCCACCTGGATGATCTTCGGCTTGTGCCGCTTGATCTCGGCGTCGCTGTAATACTCGTAACAGAAGATGATGATCTGATCGCCTACCGCCGCCTTCCGCGCCGTCGGACCGTTCAATACGATTTCGCCCCCGCCCCGCTTCCCTTTCATGGCGTAGGTCATGAACCGTTCGCCGTTGTTGAGATTCGAGCAGACGATGGCCTCATAAGGGAGAATGCCCGCCGCCTCCAACAATTCCTCGTCGACTGTCAGGCTCCCTTCATATTCGAGACAGGCCTCCGTCACGGTGGCCCGATGGATCTTCGCACGCAACATTTGTCGAAACATTCGTCGTCATCCTCACTATGGGTGATCTGTGACAAGTACCGCCAACCGGATGGCACAATGCTGAAGAAGCAGCCCCCATCCGATCACCGTTCGCGGTCCTCGATAATTTTGGGTACGAGAAACGCCTGCCCCTCAGTCTCCGGCGCGTTGGCCACAGCCTCGGCTGCCGACAGAGACGGTGCCACGCTGTCTTCACGGAAAACATTCACTTGTCCGAGCACCGTAGCCGTCGGCTCGACGCCCTTGGTGTCGAAGGTGTTCAACTTCTGCACGTACACTAAAATCTGGCTCAACTGCGAGGCCATGGCCGGCAATTCCGCCGGCGACATCTCCAGCCGGGCCAGCTTGGCCACCTTTTCCACTTCCTGAGTCGTGATCTTCATTTCATGCTCTCATTTCTGCAAGGATGTTCACCATGGTCTTCCCACAAGGCCGCAGAAAGCCCGGCGACCGAGAACGCAGTGGGAAGCCATATTCAACATTCGGCTACTCCACCGTCACACTCTTCGCGAGGTTTCGCGGCTGATCCACATCCTCGCCGCGCAACACGGCAATGTGGTAGGCCAGCAACTGCAATGGAATCGTGAACAGAATCGGCGACAGCAACGGATGCACGTCCGGAATCGTGAACACCGCGTCGGCGGTCTTGCCGAGTTCCCGCTCGCCTTCAGCCACAAACGCAATCACCGGCGCGCGGCGAGCCTTCACTTCCATCAGGTTACTGACCGTCTTTTCATACAACCGATCCCGCGGCGCCAGCACCACGACCGGCATGTCCTTATCGATGAGCGCGATCGGACCGTGCTTCATCTCCCCCGCCGCATAGCCCTCGGCGTGGATGTACGAGATCTCCTTCAGCTTGAGCGCCCCTTCAAGCGCGATCGGATAGTTGATCCCACGCCCCAGGTATAAAAAGTTCGGCTTTTTATAATAGCGCTTGGCGATCGCCAGAATCTCGGCTTCCCGTCCGAGCACGTTCTTGACCAAGGTCGGCAAAGTCACGAGCCGATCGAGCCAGGCCTTGCCGTCCGCCACCGTGAGGGTGCCGCGCACGCGGCCAAGGTGGAGTGCGAGCAGATAGAGCGCCGCGAGCTGGCTGGTGAAGGCCTTCGTGGAGGCCACACCGATCTCGGGTCCGCAATGGGTGTACAGCACACCGTGCGACTCGCGAGCGAGGGTGCTGCCCACGACATTGACGATCGACACGACACGTGCGCCCTTCTCTTTCGCTTCGCGCGCTGCGGCCAGGGTATCCGCCGTCTCGCCCGACTGCGAAATCGTCACGAACAAGTCGTTCTTCTCGATCAATGGGTCGCGGTACCGGAACTCCGACCCGATGTCGACCTGGACCGGCGTGCGGACCATTTCTTCCAGCAGATACTTCCCGACCAGGCCGGCATGCCAACTCGTACCGCAGGCCACGATCCAAATTCGCCCGACCTCGGCAAACTGCTTCGGCGTCAACCCAATGTCCGGAAGATCCGCCTCACCGCTGTCATACGAGTAGCGGCCGCGCATCGTATCGAGAATGGTCTGCGGCTGCTCGTGGATTTCTTTCAACATGAAATGCGGATAGCCGCTCTTCTCGGCCGCCGAGGCGTCCCACGTCACCTTGGATTTCTTCCGCGTCACAGGCCGGCCTTCGATGTCGGTGTACTTGATGTCCGACGACGTCACTTCCGCCACGTCGCCTTCCTCGAGGAAGGTCACGTCCCGCGTATAGGACAACATCGCCATCACATCGGAGCCGACGAACGAGGAATCCGAGGTCCGGCCGATGACCAAGGGACAGCCTGACCGCGCCGCAACCAGCAAGCCCGGTTCGCGCTCGGAGATCACCGTGATCGCGTAGCTGCCGCGGATCTCCTTCGCTGCGGCGCGCACGGCGTCCGCCAGATGCAGGCCCTTCTTCTGGATGTACTTGTCGATCAGATGCGCCACCACCTCGGTGTCGGTCTCGGACTGAAACTTGTACCCATCCTTCTGCAGTTGCTGCTTGAGCTGGACATAGTTTTCGATGATGCCGTTGTGGACCAGCGTGCAGCTCTCCGAGCGATGCGGATGCGCATTCTGCTCGGAAGGCTTGCCGTGGGTCGCCCAGCGCGTATGGCCGATCCCGCAGGTTCCGGTGATGGATTTCTGCGCGAGCGACTTCTGCAGATTGACCAGTTTGCCCACGCTGCGGCGGATCTCGATCTTCTCGCCCCGCTGCACCGCCACGCCCGCCGAGTCATAGCCGCGGTACTCCAGCTTCGACAAGCCGTTCAGCAGAATCGGAACCGCTTCCTGATTGCCCACGTACCCAACGATTCCACACATAGGTCGTCGTTACCTCCGTTTGGTCCGTTGAACCGCTTGCCGCTGCTTCTTACCCGCCGGTCGTGACGCCTTGGTGGCCGCCGATGGCTTTGTCGCTTTGGATGCACCTTTTGATTTGGTCTTTGCGTTTGTATTCGGCTTCGACACGACCTTGGGAGCGGCATTGGACGGTATGGCCTGCCCCAACTGCAACGCGCGCCGCCTCGCCGCCCAGCCCTGCCTCGTGACCTGCTGCACTCGGGAAATCACAAGCGCATCGGCCGGCACATCTTCGGTCACCGTCGTACCCGCGGCGATCACGGCACCCTGACCGACCGTCACCGGCGCCACCAACTGCACGTCGCTGCCGACGAAGACCTGTTCACCGATCACCGTCTGATACTTCTTGTATCCATCGTAATTGCACGTGATGGTCCCGGCACCGATATTGGCACCCTTGCCGATCTGCGCGTCGCCAAGATAGCTCAAGTGATTCGCCTTCGCGCCCTCGCCGAGCACGGCTTTCTTCATCTCGACGAAGTTGCCGACCTTCGCGTTCCGCCGGATGATCACCCCCGGCCTCAGATGCACGAAGGGGCCCAGATGTGCGCCTTCTTCGATCTGCGATTCGCGGAACAGACAATGGTCCAAGATCTCCACGCCGTTGCCGACCGTGCAATCGCTGATGCGTGTCCCACCGTGTACCACCACATCTTCGCCGATAACCGTCTTGCCCTCCAGCGTCACCTGCGGATACAACACCGTATCCCGCCCGATCGTCACCTCCGTGTCGATCCAGGTCGAAGCCGGATCGCGCATAGTCACGCCCGCCTCGAGCCATCGCTCGCGGATGCGCTGTCGGATCACCTGCTCCGCTTCCGCCAACTGCACGCGGCTGTTGATACCCAATCCCTCATCGATCGTTCGCAGCCGCATCGCCGCAACCGTGCGGCCCTGCTCGACGGCCATCTGGATGATGTCCGTAAGATAGTATTCGCCCTGGGCGTTGGCCGGCGTCAATTTCTCCAACGATGGAAAGAGAAACGCGCCGTCGACCACATAAGTCCCGACGTTGATTTCGCGAACCGCCCGTTCTGCCTGGCTCGCATCCTTGTCCTCGACGATCTTCTGTACCGCATTGTCCGCGGCGCCCGCCTGCCACTCGTCGCGCCGCTGCCGGATGACGCGGCCATACCCGGACGCATCGTCCAGCACAGCCGTCAGCAACGTCACCGCCGCCTTCTGCTGATCGTGCACCGCGAGCAACTCCCGCACCGTCGCCTCCGTCAGCAACGGGGTGTCGCCGTTCAGAATCAGAAAGCGCGAAGGCCGCCGTTGAACATCGCCGGCAAATACCGGCTGCGCTTGCAACACCGCATGGCCGGTCCCGAGCTGTTTGGTCTGTTCGGCAACGGCTACCTGGCGGCCGCCTACCTCCACAGCCTTCCGCACGTCCGCACCCTGGTGCCCCACGATGAGGGCGACGCCCTGCTCACCGAGCCGGCAGGCGACATCGACGACATAGAGCACCATCGGTTTGCCGGCCACGGGATGCAGCACCTTGGCCAGTTTGGATTTCATCCGTTTGCCGAGCCCGGCCGCCATGATGATCACGCCGAGTCCGGGAATCGACGACTGCGAGGTCTGATCAAGTGATGAGTGCGTCATAGCTCCTTCACAATGGGCGACACGACAATAGCGAACGGCGCGTACAGACTAGGCGATCGGCACACCCTGCTGGGGCTGGGCGACGTGCGACCACTTTCCGCCCAATTGCATCGACGCGCCGGATGCGTTGGGTGTATACAACCCGCCCGACACAATCAGCTTCATGGCTTCTTCGACCGAAATATCCACCGCGATCACTTCCCGCTCCGGCACCAAAAGAAAATATCCCGAAGTGGGATTGGGCGACGTCGGGACATACACATGGACGAGCGGGTCGGGCGAGAGCGTCTGGATCTCACCTTTGGTCACGCCGGTCACAAACGCAAAGCAATAGTGCCCGTTCTTCGGAAACTGGATCAGTACTACGCGACGGTAGGTCTCTCGCTCGGCGAACGACAGGATATCCATCATCGACTTGATCGTCGAATAGATCCCGCGCACCACCGGCACGCGATTGAGCAAATTTTCCCACTGCCGCACGACATGGCGCCCGATGAAATTCGCGGCGAAGAGGCCGGTGAGAAAAATCAGCAGCACCAACGCAACGATTCCGAGCCCAGGGATATAGTACCCTCTGGTCACCAACCGCGCCGCCGCATCACCCAAAATCCCGTCCAGACTCAGGAACAGGGTCTTTAAAATCAGCACCGTTCCCCAAATGGGGATCATGACGAGCAATCCCGTCAAAAAGTACCGCTTTAACGAGGCTTTTAGCATGCGTCGGCAAGGGACCCGAGGTAGAGCGTCATGATACCGAGATTCGAATGGTTCGGGCAAGCCTTTTCTTGCTATTTTCAATAACTTGGAATAGGATTCCGCCCCGTCATTCACCATCCGAAATGGATCGAAAACGTGGCGCGACGTCGGCGGCGGTTCCCGGGCATCTTCATCACCCTGGAGGGCATCGAAGGCAGCGGCAAATCCACCCAGGCCAAGCGGCTGGGGGCGCACCTCCGGGCCCTCGGATACCGTATCGTGGAAACCAGGGAGCCCGGCGGAACGCCGCTCGCGGAAAAGATTCGTGCCGTCCTGCTCGATCGCACCGCCGAACCCTTCGCTCCCGAAACCGAAGCCTTTCTCGTTTTCGCGGCGCGGCGCCAACACGTGACGCAAGTCATCGAGCCGGCCCTGTCCCGCGGCGCCATCGTCCTCTGTGACCGCTTCAATGATTCAACCCTTGCGTACCAAGGATCCGCGCGCGGCCTCGACCTCGCCTCGCTGGAACGCATGAACGGTCTCGCCACCGACGAGCTCGAACCGGACCTGACATTGCTCTTCGACCTGCCGGCCAAGACCGGCCTCGCGCGCCGTCGTCGGGCCGCCGAGACGAACCGGCTCGACCGCGAAACGCTTCGTTTTCACGAAAAAGTCAGGGCCGGCTTTCGCTCCTTGGCCCGACGGGAACCTCGACGCATCAGCCTCATCGATGCGGATCGCCCCGAAGAGGCGATCGCGCGTGATGTCACCCAGGCCGTGATGCCCTTGCTCGCCCGTACGCCCAGACGAAAGGTTCGCCATGCCGTTCGCTGACGTCATCGGCCACGAGCGCGCCAAGCGACTGATCAAGGCCGCGATCCTGCAAGACAGGCTCGCGCACGCCTACCTGCTGCACGGGGAAGATCGAATCGGCAAACGCCTGCTGGCGGTCCGCATCGCGCAAACCCTGCTCTGCGAACAGATGCCGGACCCGCAAGACCCGGATGCCTGCGGGCACTGCCGCGCCTGCCAACAGATCGAGTCGCGCACGCACCCCGACTTCCTGCTGATCGAAGCCGATCGCGAACAAGCGAACCCGCAGATCAAGATCGAGTCCATCCGCGACATTGAGCAGCAGATGATTTATCGCCCACTGATCGGTGATCGAAAAATTTGCCTCATCGACGAAGCGGAACGCATGACGATCGGCGCGGCCAATGCGCTCCTGAAAACGCTCGAGGAGCCGCCGGACCACAGCCTGTTTCTGCTCGTCTCCAGCCGGCCCTACGCGCTGCCCTCCACGGTACGCTCCCGTTGTCAGGCCGTCAGGCTCCCGACGCCGGCTCAGACCCAAGTAGAAATGGCCGTCATCCTGAAACGGGAACTCCCGCCCGCTGACGCGCGCTTTCTTGCCCTGCTGAGCGATGGGCAGTTGGGACGCGCGCTCGAGTCGGACATCAAGTCGACGCGCACGACGCAACAAGAGTTCGCGACACTCTTCTCGCCGAAAGGCCTTCAGTCGATCTCGCAAGTCCTCACGACCGCCGAAGCACTGGCGAAGGCGGAGCGAGGTCCCGAAGCGTTCGACTGGCTCTTGCGCTGGCTGCGTGATGTGATGTTGCTCGCCGCAGGCGCCGATGCAGACCACCTGCTGAACCTCGAACAACGAAGCGAGCTGCAGTCGCTGGCCCGACACATCGACGTGAACGGACTGCTGGACCTCATCGGTGAACTCGAGAGGCTGGAGCGCCAGGCGCATCGCAACCTGAACATCCAAATGGCGCTCGAAACGATTCTGCTGCGGCTCAGGGCCCTCATAGGTTCTCAGGCGTCCACCTCTGCGCGGTAACGGGCCCCGGATCGATATTCGCGAGCGAGAGTCGCGCTAGCTTTAGGCCCCGCCGTCTTGCTATCTTCCAGATCACCTATGAGCAATCCGAACACGTTCTACATCACGACGCCTATCTACTACGTCAACGACGTCCCGCACATCGGCCATGCCTATACGACGATCGCCGCGGATGTGCTTGCCCGGTACTGGCGACTCCGAGGTCGTGACGTGTTTTTCCTCACCGGCCTCGATGAACATGGACAAAAGGTGCAGCAGGCGGCGGCGAAGGCTGGCATCGATCCCCAGGCCCATTGCGATCGACTTGCGCCGCAATTCAAAAACCTCTGGCATCGCTTGAACATTTCCAACGATGCCTTCATCCGCACCACCGATGGCGCGCACAAGACAGTCGTACAACGATATCTTCAGCAATTACATGATAAGGAATTGATTTACAAGGCTGATTACATAGGATGGTACTGCACCTACGATGAGCGATTTTGGACAGAAAAGGATGTGGCCGACGGTCTCTGCCCCGACTGCAAGCGCCCCATCGAGCGACTCAGCGAGCACAACTATTTCTTCAAGATGGGCCAGTACCAGGAACGGCTGATCGCCCACATCAACGCCCATCCGGAATTCATTCGCCCCGAGTCGCGGCGCAACGAGGTACTGGGCTTCTTGCAGACGCAAAAGCTCGGCGACCTGTCGATCTCGCGGCCCAAGTCAAGGCTGTCCTGGGGCATCGAGCTTCCCTTCGACCGTGACTATGTCACCTATGTGTGGTTCGACGCGCTCGTCAATTACATCTCCGGTCTGCAGTACCTGACGGAGAAGCCATCGGTCGATCGCTACTGGCCGGCCGACGTGCACCTGGTCGGTAAGGACATTTTGACGACGCACGCGGTCTATTGGTCCACGATGTTGATGGCGCTCGAGCTGCCGCTGCCCCGCACTATCTTTGCCCACGGCTGGTGGACGGTCGACGGCGAGAAGATGTCGAAGAGCCGGGGCAACGTGGTCGATCCCAACAAGATGGTCGAACAGTTCGGCGTCGATGCGTTCCGCTACTTCCTGCTGCGCGAAGTGCCGTTCGGCCAGGACGGAGATTTTTCACAGACAGCCATGGTCACGAGCATCAACAGTGACCTCGCCAACGGCATCGGCAACCTGCTGAGCCGTACCCTCACGATGATCGAGCGATTCGCCAAGGGCGTGATCCCCGAACCAGGCGTTCCCGCCCTTCCAGAGATCGAAGCGCGGCTCACCGAGGCCGCACGCACACTGCCCGAGCAACTGGAGCGCGGGTTCGCGGCGCTCGCCTTCCGGGAAAACCTACAGGCAATCTGGGGACTCATCGGCCTGTGCGACGAATACATCGACAAGGCCGCCCCCTGGCAACTCGCCAAGATGCCCGACGACGAGCCTCGTCTCCGCACGGTCCTGAATACCGCAGCCCGGGCGCTTCGACTCCTCGCCGTGCTGATAAATCCCATCATGCCCCAGACCGCGCAGCACATGGCTCAGCAACTCGGCATGAGATTCGACTTCGGCAAACCAATCGACGATTTCGCGTATCGGTGGGAAGCCCCGCTCGCCGGGGTACCGATCGCAAAAGGTACCGGGCTATTCCCCCGCATCGAAACCAAACCACAAGGAGCCAAACCCGTGAGCGATTCACCCGCGACCGCCCAACCACCTGCTGCATTCCCTGCCGCGCCCACGACCGCGCCGCAACCGGCTACCGCCGTTCCTCCCGCAGCAACGCCGGGACAAATCACCATCGACGAGTTCATGAAGATTCAGCTCAAGACCGCGAAGGTGCTCAGCGCCGAACGTGTCCCGAAATCGGAAAAGCTGCTGAAGTTGCAGGTGAGCCTCGGAACCGAGCAGCGCCAAATCGTCGCCGGGATCGGCAAGAAGTACGAACCGGAGGCGCTCATCGGCAAAACCATCGTGATCGTCGCGAACCTCAAACCGGCAAAGCTTATGGGCATCGAGTCCCAGGGCATGGTGCTCGCCGCCGGCGACAGCGAGGTCCGTGGACTGGCGACCTTCATCGAAGACGTGGAGCCCGGCACCAAAGTGAAATGAACCGAACGGACGTCCTCCGGCTGCTCAGCACCTGCCTTCTCGTGCTGCCTACCAGCACAGCGTCCGCGTATGTCGCCGAGCCGTCCGAAGCCGAGATCGAAGCCCGTCAGCACTACAACGATCCCATTCCCACCACAGTCCTGGTCCGCGTCGTCGCGCACGGCGCGCTCGTGCTCGGCCGAGAGGTCGGCGGTGCTCGCATCACGATCACAGAAGTCGCCAGCGGCCGCATCCTTGCTGCCGGTATTCAGCAGGGGGAAGCCGGCGACCAAAACCACATCATGCGCACGCCGCACCTCATGGAGGAACCGCTCTATAGTTCCCGTCCGGCGGCCTCCTTCAGCGCCACATTGGAGCTGGCGCAGCCCACGCTGGTGGAAATTGCAGCCGAAGGACCGCTGGCGTACCCGGCCGCGGCGCAGCGCGCGAGCAAAACCGTACTGCTCGTGCCGGGCCAGGACCTGACCAACGACGGCATCGTCCTGCAGCTCTACGGCTTTCTCGTCCAGATCAACCATCCCAAACCAGGCGAGTCACTCATCGCCAAAGATGACGTCATGCTGCGCGCCTCGGTCCGCACCCTGTCCGGTACCTTGGTTCGCCCGCACAGTGATTGGGATTCGAGGCGGATGCACATCTATGGCGAAGTGCTGATCGGCGACCGGGTGGTGGAACGTCTGCAAATGTTCTATGCGGGCGAGAAGGGCAGCTTCGAAGCTCCCTTTTTCGTACCGATCGCGAAAGATGCGCCGGACGGCATCACGCTTCGAGTCATCGCCGCCGACCCCGTCGGAGGCAACATCGGCATGGGCGTGGTCAAATACCCGGTCCTGACGGAACGGCTGAAGCCGCGCCAGAAGTGACCCGTTGACTCGCTCCGAAAATTCGTGATCTGGTAATGTGGCGATCCGGTGAAGCAGCGAATCGACGGCATCCATCACCAGGTCGACAAATCATTAACCTGACATTCTCCACGCGTCACGACGATGGATCCTAAACAGCGGCAATTTTCCATCTGGTATATGTTCATCGCACTCTGGGTGCTGATGCTCATCCAGATGTTCCTACCGACGTTGTTCAACCCAACCGAGATTCCTTACAGCGAATTCAAGACCGCCGTCGATGCCGGCAACGTGATGGAGGTAGCGGTATCTCCGCACCTCATCCACGGCAAGATGAAGGACGGCAAGGTCTTCGACACGATTCGGATCGAAGACCCCGACCTCCTGCGCGGGCTCGGGCAGCACCAGGTCAAGGTCACCGGCGTCATCGAAAGCACCTTCCTCCGAGACCTGCTCTCCTGGATCGTGCCGATTGCCCTTTTCTTCGGCGTCTGGTGGTTCGTCCTCCGGCGCATGGGTCAAAGCCAAGGCTTCATGACGGTCGGCCAGAGCAAGGCCAAGATCTACATGGAGAAGGAAGTCAAGGTCAGCTTCGCGGACGTGGCGGGCGTGGATGAAGCCAAGCAGGAACTGGAAGAGGTCGTGGAGTTCCTCAAGACGCCGGACAAGTTCCGCCGGCTCGGCGGCAAGATTCCGAAGGGCATCCTGCTGGTCGGTCCGCCCGGCACCGGCAAGACCCTACTCGCCAAGGCCGTGGCGGGAGAATCCGGCGTGCCGTTCTTCTCGATCAGCGGCTCGGAATTCGTGGAGATGTTCGTGGGAGTCGGCGCGGCGCGCGTGCGCGACCTCTTCGAACAGGCCAAGGTCAAGGCCCCCTGCATTATCTTCATCGACGAGTTGGATGCTCTGGGCAAGGCGCGGGGCATGGGCCCGATGGCCCACGAGGAGCGCGAACAGACGCTCAACCAGTTGCTCGTCGAGATGGACGGATTCGACTCCCGCACCGGGGTGATTCTGATGGCCGCCACGAACCGCCCGGAAATTCTGGACCCCGCCCTCCTCCGGGCAGGGCGCTTCGATCGTCAGGTGCTCGTCGATCGTCCCGACAAGATCGGTCGGCTCGCGATCTTGAAGGTCCATGCGAAGACCATCACCTTGGCCAACGAAGGTGATCTGGACACCATTGCCGCCATGACCCCCGGCTTTGTCGGCGCCGACCTGGCAAACCTGCTGAACGAGGCCGCTCTCCTGGCCGTGCGCCGGGGCAAGGACACCGTGAGCTTGAGCGAATTGCAGGAGGCCGTGGAACGGGTCATCGCAGGACTCGAAAAGAAGAACCGAGTGCTCAATAAGATGGAAAAGGAACGGGTCGCGCACCACGAGGTCGGCCATGCGTTGGTGGCGCTCGCCGTGCCGGGCGCGGATGCGGTCCAGAAAATCTCGATTATCCCGCGCGGCATCGCCGCACTCGGCTATACCCTGCAACTCCCCACCGAAGACCGCTTCCTGATGACGGCCTCGGAACTGCGCAACAAGATCGCAGTCCTCCTCGGCGGGCGCGCAGCCGAAGACATCATCTACGGGGAAGTCTCCACCGGCGCGCAGGACGATTTGCGCAAGGCCACCGATATCGCCAAGAGCATGGTGAAGGTCTACGGGATGAGCGAGAAGCTCGGCCAGGTCAGCCTGGAGCGAGACCGCCAGTCCCCCTTTCTCCAATCGATGCCAGGCCAGACGCCTGCCGACTACAGCGAGCAGACCTCACGGGAGATCGACTGTGAGGTGCGGCAGTTGATCGACGACCAGTATGCTCGCGTACGAGACATCATCCAGCGGCAGGAGCCCGTGCTCCGCAAGGCGGCGCAGGTCTTGCTGGAAAAGGAAACCATCACCGGCGACGAACTCAAAGCGCTGCTGCCACCCGCCTAGTCTCGCCCCGACAGCGGCACCCTCGATTCCCATCCTCTCGGAAAGCCCCCTAAACCCTTGCCCTGTTTCGTTGCCCGTGAGACACTGAGCCTATGGTCCCGCACACGTACCATGAATTGCGGCATCGTCTTCGAGTGGCATTGGCACTCAATGCCTTGGTGATCGTGGCGGAATTCGTCGCGGGGTTCCTGACCAACAGTATCGGGCTGATCGGTGATGCCGGTCATAATCTGGTCGATCAAGGTTCACTCTTCCTCGCCCTCTATGCCCATATCCTGACCGAGCGACCAGCCACCGCCAGCCGCACCTTCGGTTACCATCGGGCGGGTGTCGTCGCGGCCTTTTTGAATTCGTTTCTTCTCCTCCTGACCGCCATCGGCATCCTGCTGGTCGGCGCCAAGCGACTCCTCGAACCGGTGCCCATCGCCGGGGGTTGGGTCATGATTGTCGCCTTGGTCAGTTTTGCCGCAAACCTGGGCATTGCGCTCTTGCTGCAACATGGCGCCAAGGATGACCTGAACATCCGCAGCGCCTTCTGGCACATGTTGGCCGACGCCTGGGTGTCGCTGGGTGTCGTCGTCAGCGGCGCGATGATCCTCTACACGGGCTGGACCATCCTGGACCCACTGATCAGTTTCTTCGTAGTCGCGGCAATCCTCAGGGGCTCATGGCCCCTCTTCAAAGAATCGCTGGAGGTCCTGTTGGAATCCACGCCTCCCGGCGTGAGTCCGGCCCACGTGGCCGCCGCCATCGAGTCGATGCCGGGCGTGAAGAACGTGCATGACCTCCACATCTGGGCGGTCGAACCTCGCCTCGTCATGATGACGACCCACATTCAAGTGGACGACGACGCATCCCTCACCAACGATCTCCTCAATGCCATCCGCGCCAAGGTCTCCACCGAATTCGGCATCAAGCACCTCACGATTCAACTCGAAACCCAGTGCTGCCATCCCGACGCCGTGCATTGCGACCTCAACCGCCTGACGGCACAGCACGCGATGCCGGAACTCCATCACAGCCACCACTAGGGGCACGTGGCTTGGTGTGAGACGTCAGCCGGCAGACATGGTACGAAGCGCATCGCGAATAGTTGGACCTGAGACGAGAGACATCAGACCACCCCACTGTGTTGTCCTTTTCCATTTCTTAGTTGTTCGCTTGTCTGCGCGGTGACTGCTTTTCAGCCATCGTGCCGGCCGGGTACAATAGCCCGATGGAACAGATGTCGCCCGTCCCGTTTTACATGCTCTGCGGATCGCTGGGAGCCGGCAAGACCACCCTGCTCATGCGGCTGCTCGAGTATTGGAACGGGCAAGGCCATACAGTCGGCGTGCTGATGAACGAGGCCGGGCAAGTCAGTATCGACGGGCCTCGAGCCGGTACGTTGGCGGAGCAGGTGTTGAATCTGGCCGGCGGCTGCATCTGTTGCGACACCAAGGACGACCTCGCCTGGAGCATCGCCCAGCTGGTGCAAGACTACAAGTCGAGCCTGATCGTGCTGGAGTGTTCCGGCATGGCGGACCCGGCGGAGGTCGTGGATGCCGTGACCGATGCTTACGTCTCGCGGATGGCGAAGCTCGAACGCATCCTGGCGCTGGTCCATCCGGTGCCGCTACCGGACAGCGGCCAGGCCGAGGTCGTAACCAAAAACGCGATCCGTTACGCCGACGACCTGATCCTCAACAAACGCGACCTGTACATCCCCGGCCATTGGGAACAGTTTCGCGACAGCATCCTCCGGCAGAACCCTTATAGTCGGCTCTGGGAAACCAGCCACGCCCGTGTGGACGTCGCAGCGCTCTTGAGCGGTCCTGCGATGAGGCCCAAACCCACGAACGTAACATTCGGCGGCAAGCCGGACCTCCTTGCGGACTCGCACCAACGAGCATCCCACCACCCTCTGGTCACGACGGTGACACTCCCCACCCCGCTCGACCGGGAACGCTTTACGAAATGGATGGCGGAGCTGCCGGAGGGACTGGAGCGGGCGAAGGGATTTTTTCGATTTGCGAAAGAACCGGAGCTGCAGGAGTTTCAGTTCTCACGACCGCGCGTGAGTACCGTTGAGCCGGTCATGCTGCTGGACGAGCCGCCTCACGCCATCGTGCTCATCGGCCGAGGCTTCGACCATGACGGCTGCAGGCGAGGACTACTCGACTGCCTCACCACCCTTTCCTAACGGGCTGTTGAAACAGTCCGCCAGCTACGAGCCACGGTCGACGAGACAGGCGATCAACCGAAGGCAGCACCACAGCGGCAACTGCTAACAGTGAAGACTCGAGAATCGAATACGCTTTACGAGGTACGAGCTACGGCCGATACGCATGCTCGACTCAAGATGCCGCATCCGGAGAAGGAGCGCTAGGAGGCAGCGCAGCCTGGCCGACCGTGGCAGGCCTGAACCAGACTCGCCGACTAAGAAAGTACGCCACCCCCGCCCCGATGGCCCCGCCGATCACCCACCCACCCATCACATCCGACAGGTAGTGCGCGCCGATGTAGACGCGTGAAAAACCGATCGCTGCCACCAACGGCCAGCTGATCCAGCCGCTTCGCGGATACAGCACCTGGAAGAAGGCTGCCGCAGCCGCGGTGTTGACCGCGTGGTTCGAGGGAAAGGAAAAGGCCTTTCCACATCCCAGCAATGCATGCACGTTTTGAAGCGTGAGACAGGGGCGCGGTCGCTGAACCAAGTCCTTGCAGAAGGTCCCAATGCCATCTGCCATCCCGATTACGCCGGCGAGCGCCGCCGACCCGATCAGGCACTCGCGCCAATTCCGCCACAGCCAATAGGCCGCCGCCAACCCACCCGGATAATAGAGGTTGCGGGGCCTTGCCAGTTGGACCATGAGCCAATCCACCGTTTCGGATCGGCCTGCCACTCCATTGATGGCCTGGAAGAGTGCTTCGTCAAGGGACATGGATGGGACCATAAAGGGTCGGGCGGGATCAGTCAAATGGTTCGCAGAGATTGAGAGAAGGAAAGAGTTTCGGGTCCTGTTATCACCCCAGCCCATTCATCCCCATCCACCCGTCCCCCAGCAGGTCCATGACGCCACGAGCGAACGGGCACCAGTGTCGGCGCCGCCCAAAACTCCTTTTCTTGGAGAGCGAGCGATATGCGACTAGCGCCTTTCCTAGGTCCGCCTAGGGATCGCTGCTGGTAACTAGACGGGAGGGCTATTGGGCGAATCGAGGAGGCTGACTATGAGGACGATCGGTTTTGTATTGCTCACCGCGCTGTTCTTGGCAACGACCGGATGTATGACCGATGCCAGCACCGAGTTGGTGAAGGCGCCGTTTGACGCGACCACCCAACTGACGGATGGGACATCCAAAGCGATCGGGGAGTTTCTTGATCCACTCACCGAATTGACTTCAAGCACCACGCCCGGCGCCTTGACCGACGGACAATTGCTTCGGGCAAAGCAAAAGGTCACCGTCTTTGCGACGCACACCCATGAAAATCTCCGCGTGGATATTGCCCGCGGTCAGGGAGAATATCTGGTCTCACTGGCGAGCCTGGCCGGTGTGCCTACCGTCAACTGGCCTGAGTTCCAAAGCCGGATGAGCGAGTCCTATCAGACGCTGTTCGACGGCGAACAGTCACCGACTCAATCAACCGAACGCATCGTCGAAGCAGCCTGGGCCAGCGGGTATGGCACGCAGGTGGCGACGAACCGGTAGCTATTGCGGTGTTCTGAAATGGATGCGGACGGTGAGTTCCCCGTCGACCGGATCCTCGCCGTTCATTTGAGGCAGGAACGTCCACTTGCTGAGCGCAATCATGCTGGCAAGGTTCAGTTCCCGATGCTTTGCCGGCTCGAGAACCACGACCGTCACCTGATTGTCTTTCGAGACGAGGATACGAGCCTTCATCCAATCGTCAAGCGGTTTGCCGTCGAGCGAAGCTGGAATCGCCGGCCACGGTGTGGCCTTCGGCACCGGGCCTTCCTGCTGATTCTTGTTCAGCGGCATCCCGTGTACATGCACTTCGGGCAACTCGATGATGTCGGCATCGAGCGCATGATCCGCCTCATGCGTCGCCTCATCTCCTCTCACGGCCACCGCCGAAATCGGCAAACCAACGATACCTAGGGCCGCTATAATCGCCTTCCACCCCATAGTTTTCACATCCTACTCCATCAAATCAGAGTTGCTCAAACGGAGGCGCCAGAATTTCAATTGCTCAGCCCACATGCCACTGAGACCTCTTGCAGCGCACTCAAAGAGACCGTCGAAAAAGACGATATCTTTCGCCGTCGGCACAGATACCCAACAAGGTTGTCCGGCAAGAGCGCAGGGCACTCGGCGACTGAGGCGTACCCTTGCGGTACGTCGCAGGGAGACAAGTGCCTGAGAACGCCGCTGGCAACCTTGTTCGGCATCTGACTTAAAAGAACCACTGGCCGCGGAAGAAGAACGACCTCGGCATCCCCGCATGGGCCACACCGAGCCCGATACTCCCTTCCCCTTGGTTGATGAAGTACTTCTGGTCCAACAGATTGATAATGTCGAACCCCAGCAGAAACTTCTGTCCTTCCCAGGGCAACGGAACTACATGTGCGATCGACAGATTGTAGATCGTGTACGAAGGGCTATGCGTGCTGTTCGTCTTGGCCTCCGCGTCGGCCGCGGTGCGCAATCCCGAGGCATACAGCATCTGCCCTGTGACCGTCGTCCGTTCCAGGAACCGGTAGGTAACGATCGCCGAGCTCGTAAGGGTCTGCATATGGTCGCAAAACACCCCGCCCTTGCTGCCAATGTCGGCGATTTCCTTCGCCTCCAAGAGGAAATGGCCGGACTGCAGACCATAGCCTTTGCATTGACCCCAGGCGACGTTGCCGCGCGCCGTGAGATTGTCCGTTACTTGCAGCTTCAAGGCGCCGTCGATTCCGCGTTGCCACCCGCGCTCGAACGCAAAGTAGTTCAGGAGCGGAGTCGTGCCGAACTGACCGGCATCGGATAGAAAGTTGCTAAGCTTGTACCACCCGGTCAATTCGAGCGTGGCGAAGCGGGTGAGCGCGTGGTAGCTGCCGACCTCAAAATAGTGCGCCCGCTCGGCCCTGACCGTGTTGTTGGTGACATCTTCCGGCTGCGCCCTCGTCCCGATCGTGTTGAGTTTGGCAAACGAGATGGCTTCCAGGTTCGGCGGCGTAAACATGCGCCCGTAAAATGCATGGAACACGTTCGACTGGTTGTATTTGTAGGTCGCACCGACGCGCGGGCTGATCTGGCCTTCGTTCCGCAAATACTGCACCGCGTCACCCCGGACGCCGAGATTGAACGTCCACTGCTCAGTGGGACTCCATTGGTCCTGGATCCAGAATTCCTGCCGATAGCCGATTTGGCGATTGTCGGCGTTGAGGTTGAGCAGATCGCCTGTGGGATTGCCGACGCTGTCGTCAGCGAAAGTGAACAGCCGCGTCTTGTTGACCGCCTGCGTCCGTTCGATCTGGAAGCCCGCCTTGATCAGGTGCTCCTTGCTATGGACATAGGTGTGGTCGAGGCGAATGCCCGCAGAATAGGCGTTACGATCTTGATCCGCGGCCGAAAAGGGTTCCGCGGGATCAGCCGTGTAGGCCAGCACGTTCAACGGATCAGTCTTGAACGTGGCACGCGTGTGCCGCATATAGCCGGCCAGACTGAAGAAGTTACTGGCGTTCACGTCGTGCCGCCACACCATGTGGCCATATTGGTTGTTCTCCTTCTGGAACTCATTGATCGCCTGGGACGCCACCGGCGTAAAGCCCGGACGGGTTGCCTGCAGCAACGGCAGCATCTGTCCGCTGGGATCGAGCCCCAGCGCCGGATTGGTCGGTATTTGATATTTGGCAACGGAGTTCAGAAACAGCCAGGTCACGCTGTTCTTGTTGTCATGTTGATAGTCGCCGCGAATGAACGTTTGGTTCCGCTCGCTCTGGCCGTGGAAGATCGAATGTCCGAGCGTCGGCGGCTCGATCCCGCGATTCGTCGCCGTATGGCTGTTCAGGATGTAGAAGCGGAACTTTTCGCCAACCGTACCGCCATATTCGAACGATGGGTTGATCGTCTGATTCGATCCCCCCATCATCTGCACCGATCCAAAGGAAGGCTTGCTCCCGCTCTTCGTGGTGATGTCCAGTACCGCTGCGGTCTTATTCCCATACTGGGCCTCCATCCCGCCCAGGATAATGTCCGCCCGTTCCCAGGCTCGCGGGGAGATGACGTCGGAGAAGGTCGAAGAGACCGTCTCGGGAATCGGCACGCCGTCCACGCGAAGCTGGAGGTTTGCATGGTCCTGCCGAAGGTGCACCTGCTTCAACGACCCATACACGGCACCAGGCACCGTCGCCAGGACATCCTGCAACTCGACGTTGTTGCCGCGCGGCAGAGCTTCGATCTCCTTCCGGCCGAGGGCGTAGGTTTCGCTCGAAACCTTATATTGAATCGGCGCCAGCGGCGAACGAATCTCCAGCGCGATCTCCTTGGTCTTCGAGAGCGTCAGCTTGACGGAAGCCGGAGGGTCCTCCCCGATTCGGATCACGACGTACTCGCTGCGATAGGGGTCCTGCCCGGCGCTGACCGAGTAGGTACCATCCTCCGGCGCAGTCAGGACAAACCCACCGGCCGAGTTGGATACCGTACTCGCCACTGTGTTCCCTTCCTGATCCCTCAGTTCAACGATCGCCTGCGGCACTGCTCGAAGATCTTGATGCTGGACGGTCCCGACAATGGTCCGCGCCGCCGGACCGGATTGGGCCGGCTGTTGCGCCATCCCCTCTGATGGCACGACTGGCAAACTTCCCAGCCCCAATACGAGTAGGCAAGTCCTGACGAGACTGACAACGCGAGGCATGCACTCCTCCCCACAAATTCCATAACGGCTCTCCGCACCAAGGCCAAGCCCGGGACGACGCCGATCCACACACAGTTTCATCAATTGTGAGAAACGCCGCGGAACCTAGCTCAAGGGAGGCGCACGGGAGGCACGGGACGAGGGAGATGACTGTGAAGAAAAAGTCGGGACATGCGCCACCTGGGGCGGCGCATCAGCTAGGAAGGCGCAGGGAACCGGGACATCGCCCGAGAGCGAGTGGCCTGTGTGGTACTGAACCCACTGACAGAGATCGGTATCCGAATGCTCATGGCCGTCATGGTCGGCAGCCGCCAATTCGTGGTGAATTTCCAGGGCGGCGGCGAAGGGTGCCATCGTCACCAGAAGGCAGGTCACGAGCAGAGCAAGAAGACTGCGGCGCGATTTGACGAGCATCATTGCGTGCTGAAGTTCTTATAGGTAAAACGCGGTTAGTCTTACCAAACCTGGTGCTTGAACACAACTCTCCCGCCGGCACTGGACTTTCCCCCCGTGATTCCGCTATCTTAGTGGCCATTTCTAAAACATTGCTTAACCAAGGACCCCACGATGAGCAGGCCGATCGACAACCAGCACGTCATTGAAATTAAGCCGCTGCCCTCTCCCCGGGAGGTGAAGACCAGCCTGCCGATCACCGACAACGTTGCCGAGTTGGTGTTTCAAACACGCCGAGCCATCCGAGACATCCTGCATGGCCGCGACACGGAGCGGCTGATCGTCATCGTCGGCCCCTGCTCGATCCACGACCCTGGCGCTGCCTATGAATACGCCGACCGTTTGAGGCCGATCGCCGAGGCCGTACAAGACAAGCTCCTGGTCGTCATGCGCACATACTTCGAAAAGCCGCGCACGACGGTGGGATGGAAAGGCCTGATCAACGATCCGCATCTGGACGGCACCTGCGACATCGCAATGGGAATCCAGCTGGCACGCACCATCCTGCTCAACATCAACGGCAAGGGGCTCCCCTGCGCGACGGAACTGCTCGACCCCGTCACACCGCAATACATCGCCGACCTCTTGAGTTGGACCGCCATCGGCGCTCGTACGACCGAGAGCCAGACACATCGTGAAATGGCCAGCGGCCTCTCGATGCCGGTCGGTTTCAAGAACGGCACGGAAGGAAGCCTCCAGGTCGCCGTGAACGCCATGATCACGAGCCGTTCCCCGCACCATTTTGTCGGGGTGAATGCCGACGGGGTCACCTCCATTATCAAGACGACCGGCAACCCGGACCATCACATCGTGCTCCGCGGCGGCGGGGGTCGGACCAACTACAGCGTCGAGGACATCAGCAAGGCCGAAGCGACGGTGGCGAAGGAAGGGCTCGCACGAGGGATCATGGTGGATTGCTCCCACGACAACTCGGGCAAGAACCACCAGCGCCAGGTCGAGGTGGCCGGTGAGGTTGTGAAGCAATTCCGCGAAGGCCGTCGTTCGATCATGGGCCTGATGCTCGAGAGCCATCTGCAGGGCGGCCGGCAGACCTGGGAGCCCAACAAGGCCTTGGCCTACGGCATGTCGATTACCGACTCCTGCCTTGGCTGGACAGAGACGGCTGATCTCTTGCTAGGGATGGCCGACTCGCTCGCGACCAAGACCGTCTAGCAGCATATCGGCTATGCTCGCCGGTTTGCTTCTCGCATGCATTGAGGATTCGCACCCATCCGCGCGTGTACGTCACGTCCCCGCTCCCCGCGATCATGAGAGGCACCCATACCGAACACACTGAGGGTATGCCTGGCCGGCCCCTCGCTGAGGCGCCTGACCGCTGACGACCACACCATGCTCATCGACACCCACACCCACTTGGACGACGCCAAGTACGACACGGACCGCGACGCGATGATGGCGCGCGCCCAGGCCGCCGGTATTGCACACATGATTACGATCGGTTGCGACCTCGCAACCAGCCGCTCTGCGGTGGCACTGGCCGACCGATATCCCCATGTCTTCGCGTCCGTGGGCGTCCACCCGCATGAGGTCAAGCACATCACGGACGACTGGTACGACGAGTTTCGCGGGCTGGCGCAGGGCAATCCGAAAGTGGTCGCCTACGGTGAGATCGGCCTCGACTACCACTACAACCACTCCTCGCCGCAGGAGCAACGTGCGCGGTTTCGGGAACAGGTCCGATTGGCCAAAGAGTTGCGGCTGCCGGTGATCATCCACACGCGCGAGGCGCAGGAAGATACTATTGCAATCCTTCGCGAGGAGCGGGCCTCGGAAATCGGCGGGGTGTTCCACTGTTTTTCAGGAGATGCCTGGCTGGCGAAGGATGCGCTGGAACTGGGGTTCTACCTGTCTTTTTCCGGCATCGTCACGTTCCAAAATGCCACGGTGCTGCGGGAGATCGCCCGCACGGTCCCGATGGACCGGCTCCTGGTCGAAACCGATTGTCCCTACCTCACGCCGGTACCGCACCGGGGGAAACGCAACGAGCCGGCGTTTGTGGCCCACGTGGCACATCAGCTCGCAGCCATCAAAAGCACCGACCAGGCTTGCACGGCTGAAGACATCGGCCGCATCACGACCGAAAACGCCCGCCGCCTGTTCAGAATTCCTTGAGCTGCTGAAAGCGTTTACGCTGTGCTTTTGGGAGCTTGCGGGGGTTGCCGCGCTTGTCGGGTCGTCGGAAATCCCGTCCGTCGTCCCCACGATCCAGTTCCTTATACGCGGAAGGCGACGGCGGTGCTGGGCGCTCGCTCAGTTTCGCCCGAAACTCAGCGGCTCCCATGACAAATGCCCCGGCAGCACGGGCAGCGTTGATGATTTCGTGATCGGACGAGACCACGGCGCAATCACGCCCGTGTTGTCGGGCGAGTCGTTGAATGACTTGGTCGGCCCGCTCACCCCGCCGCGAATAGATGACCTCGATACCTGAGCGGAACTCTCGGTGCTCACTGCCCACTCCTCCTTGCCACCCATCGAATACGACCGTCACGGCATGGCCTTTTCGTTGGCGGTAGCCGACGAGGGAAAGGATCAGGCTGTCACGGGCCGATTCCAGTTTGGCTGCGCCGGTTTGGAAACCCATATTCGCGCGGCCCAGAAGGTTGTACCCGTCGACAAGAAGGTAGTGCGGCATTTAGAATCTGAGGGTTTGAGGCCTTTTCTTGACAATACCATAAACATCTGAGAAAAGGCCTATGATGTGCTCGCGACACGGGGAGTACGGCTTTTGATTCGCTTCTCCTATCTGGCTCGCGCCCTCTGCTTCCTCGTCCCCCTGGCAAGCACCCATTCGGCCTTTGCCGACCTTCCCGCGCTTGCGCCTTGGACTCCGTTACCTCACGCCGAGGCGATCGATAGCAAGGATACCTTCGTCCAGCTGATCAAGCAGGACGCGTCCAGCTCCTCCCGCTATCCGATCGTGGTCCGCGACCTGCGAACCTGGAGCACCACAGACGCCACGCGACTCGTGCTGGACGTCAATCGCAAGGTCACCTTCACCGAAACCAAGCTTCACAACCCGGACCGCATCGTCATCGAAATCGGCAATACAATCCTCGGCAAGTCCGCCCGCCAACGGGTTTCCGGAGGCAGCTTGCCGCAACCCTTTCAAGTCTCGCAGAGTCACCCGCGCGTCGTGGCCGTTACGCTGCCCAAAAGCCAGGTTGCGCGCTACAAAGTCTTCGCGCTCGCGGACCCGGACCGTTTGGTAGTGGACGTCTACCGCCCGTCGAAAAATCAGGTTAAGCAAGTCGGCGACCAGTCAATCCCACAACCCACCACGCCGGTAACGGTCGCACCGGCTCAGCCCGCCGCCGCCCTGCCGACCACGCCGACGATTCCGAGCCCGACGGTTACCGAACCGGCCAAGCCCATCACGCCGAAGCCAGCTGCCCCGACCACACAGGTCCGAACGATCGTCATCGACCCTGGCCATGGCGGTAAAGACCCCGGTACCGTCGGACGGCACGGCACGACCGAGAAAGACGTGACGCTGAAGGTTGCCTTGCTGGTGCGCGATCTGCTCACCAAGCTACCCAACACCCGCGTGCTGATGACGCGAGAGAAGGACGTGTTCATCGAATTGGAGGACCGCGCGAAGTTCGCCAACGGGAAGGATGCAGATCTCTTCGTGTCGATTCACGTAAACTCGCACCCGCACAAGGGTGTTCGCGGCCTGGAGATCTATCACTTCGGAGAGGCGAAGGACCAGCGTGCCCTTGAAGTGGCCGCTCGTGAAAACGGTACGCCGCTGAACAGCACCGGCGTGGGATGGGAATATCTCGTGGCCGACCTCCTGACCACCAAGAAAATCGAGGACTCGCTGGAACTGGCCTGGACCGCCAAGCAGGCCATGGTCTCGCACCTCAACGGCCACTACAGCACGATCGACCACGGTGTGAAAACCGCTCCGTTCTATGTCTTGCGATTCACAACGATGCCCAGCATCCTCGCCGAAATCGCCTTCATGTCGAATCCGACCGAAGAAGAGCAAATGCGCACACCGGCCTTCCTCAGCCAGGTGGCGGAATCGATCGTCGACGGGGTGAAAACCTACCTGCAGCCGACCCATCCGAACGGCAGATGACAGACGCCCTCCCTGTCGGCTAGAGTCAGCGTCTCGCGTCTATGTCTACGTTCAAACTCGTGCTCGAATACGATGGGACCGGCTATTCCGGCTGGCAGCGCCAACCCAACGCCCCGACCGTCCAGGCCGCGGTGGAAGACGTCTTAACCGGCATCGCTGAAACCACAATCACCGTCGTGGCGGCCGGTCGCACCGACGCCGGCGTCCACGCCCTCGGCCAAGTCATCAGCTTTCAAACCGATCGGCGGCTCACGGCCCGGGATTGGCTGCGGGCGGCGAACGCCCGTCTCCCCGAAGATATCAGCGTCATCTCATCAGAAGCGGTGCCCGATGATTTTCACGCCCGTTATTCCGCCACGGGCAAACTCTATCGCTACCGCGTCCTGAACCGTTCCGAACCCTCGCCCCTCCTGCGTCACCGCGCCTGGAATATCTACAAACCACTCAATGAGGAGGCGATGCGCCAGGCGGCGGCACAGTTGGTTGGCCGGCACGACTTCTCGGCATTCGAGTGCATGCCGACTGAGAACGACAACCCCATCTGCGCTCTTCACTCGGTTGAGCTCCAGCGGGACGGCGACCTGTTGGATTTGTCGTTCTATGCTGATCGGTTTCTCAAACAAATGGTCCGAAGCATGGTGGGAACATTGGTGGAGATCGGACAAGGCAAGAGACAGGCGACCGACATGCAGACGATCGTCAAGGGATGCAACCGGTCGGCAGCCGGAAGGACGGCCCCGCCGCAAGGCTTGTATCTGGTTCGGGTCGACTATGAATTCGGGAACCGCCGTCGCGTGGCCGATCAGGCGGACTGAGAGGAAGAACGGGAATGCATGCGGGATTTACGAAATGGCCTGTGCCGGTGAGGTCCCTGTTTCGGCCACCGGCTTCGCACGGCCGGGACGCCCATCGACATACCCGAACAGGTAGGTGACCACCACCACGAAAAAGATACCGACGAACCGGGAGATGTCTTCTTCATCATGCCCAACCAAGAGGCCTTCATCCGGATAGTCGGTGCCGAACATCGCGACCGTTACCATGAAGCCCAACAGCAGCGCGATGCTGCGCCAGGTTTGCAACTTGATCCCCTGCTCGGCGGCATTATTGAATCCGAAACGGTAGACGAGGTAGAGGATCCCACCACTGAACATCCAGCTAAGTCCGGTCCAAAGCGCCAAGTACCAGTCCATGGGGCCTCCTCGTTCCTCGGTTCCGCTCAAGTATAGCCGTCACACCCCCCCTGTCAAACGAGGGGAAGCCCCCCAATGACAGCCAGCAAATCCAACGACATAGCAGGACTTCCCCCGGGGATTCGGCCTGCGCTTGTCCCACGTCGAACTACGCGACTCGGAGACGTTTTCCCATTCGGCCGGGACATCGAATGGAATGGAGCCGGCAAATCTAGGTAAATCTCCCCTGAGACTCGTGCCGGACATTCTGGTATAGTTCGGCGAAACGTTGGCCCACGCTCTCAAAGGAGGATCCCATGGCGAAATGGTCTCGTGTCACTCTGACTGCCCTGCTCGGGCTCGTGCTGCTCACCCCGGCCGTCTCCTTCGCCGGCGCGCAACAAAACAAGATGAAGACCTGCAATGCCGACGCCGATGCCAAGGGACTCAGCGGTGAGGGGAAAGGTGAAGAGCGGAAGGCGTTTATGAAGGAATGTTTGTCAGCCAAGGCACCGGCCAAAGCTGCAGCCGGCAAAACTCAACAAGACAAGATGAAGTCCTGCAACAAGGAAGCGAAAGCGAAGAACTTGAAAGGCGAGGACCGCAAGAGCTTTATGAGCACCTGCCTCTCGAGCTAGTCTCACGGTGCGCCGGCGCGGTTCGACGAGAGCCGCGCCGGTCATCTTTTCAAGGCATCGCCCCGGTTAGGTCCGCGGCTCTCGATCCCGACTCTCCAACTTCTTCCGCAACACAATCAGTTCCTGCTCCAGAGCTGTGAACCGATCGGCAATGGGGTCTGGCAGATTGGTGTGGTCCATCGTGGCATCGGGTACCCGTTCTCCTTCGCTCTTGATGATACGCGCGGGAATGCCGATGACCGTCGAATTGGGCGGAACGGATTTCAGGACGACCGAGTTGGCACCGATCTTCACATTGTCGCCGATCCTAATACCCCCGAGAATCTTCGCTCCGGCACCGACGACCACATGGTTACCCAAGGTCGGATGCCGCTTGCCCCGCTCCTTTCCCGTTCCGCCAAGCGTAACGCCCTGAAACAGAGTGACGAAGTCGCCCACCTCAGCCGTCTCCCCAATCACAACCCCCATGCCGTGGTCGATGAAGAACCCCGTGCCGATCTTGGCCGAGGGATGGATTTCGATGCCTGTGATCCATCGCGCGACTTGGGAAATGAACCGGGGAAAGAACGGGATACCGTGGAGTTTCAGCCAGTGGGCGATGCGGTAGGCCAGGAGCGCGTGGAACCCGGCGTAGGTCAGAATGACCTCCGTCCGACTGGTGGCAGCCGGATCTCGATCAAAGATAGCTTGAAGGTCTTGCGCGATGGCCTTGAACATGGGGCTCGCCTTGGGCAAAGAACCTGGATGATACCGTCACGAGGCTCGCTCGATCAAACAAGCGGCTTGCGCAGCGATCGCCTCCTCATGCCCGATCGCATCAAGCCCTTCCCCGCTCTTCACCTTCACGTTTACGAGGTCCGGGTCGACCTGCAACACCGCTGCCATGCTCTTCTGCATCGCTGACAAGTGGGAACTCAAGCGCGGAGCCTGGGCGATAATCGTGGAGTCCACATTCACCAGCCGATAGCCTTTCGTGCGGAGCTTGCCCATGACATCTTCCAGCAGTTTCAGGCTCGAGATGTTCTTATAGCGCTGGTCCGAACTGGGGTAATGCCGCCCCAAATCCCCCTCGCCCATCGCCCCCAACAGCGCATCACACACCGCATGCACCAGCGCATCGGAATCGGAATGGCCCTGGAGCCCCTTGTGGTGCGGAATTTCGATCCCACCCAAAATCAATTTTCGCCCCTCGACCATCGGATGGATGTCCCATCCGCAACCGATCCTCGCCTTGCTCATCCTTTGCTCCTTGCCGAGGCCCTGCGCTGGAGAATGGCCTCACCGATCGAGAGGTCCTCGGGTCTCGTCACTTTGATGTTTTCGCCGCTGCCTTCTACCACCACCACGGTCTTCCCGATCAACTCGACCAAGTGGGCATCATCGGTCGCGTGGATCCCTTCCAGTTGCGCCTTGCGATGCCCCTCATCCAACCAGTCCTTCCTGAACGCTTGCGGCGTCTGCGCCAGCCAGAGGGGCCGGCGATCCACGGTCCGCTCGATGATATGCCCCTGCCCCACATGCTTCACCGTATCCCGCATCGGGAGGGCGATGATGGCCCCCCCATGCTGCTGAGCGGCGGCAACCACCTCGCGGATCATAGCCTGGGTCAGAAACGGCCGGACCGCATCGTGCACCAAAACAAACTCCGTCTCGGCATCCACTTCGGCCAGCGCGTGACGCACCGAATCCTGCCGCTGCTCACCGCCCGAAACTACCTTGGTCACCTTGGTGAAATGCCCCGGGCTCACAATCCGATCGAGACAGTTCCGGCGTTCGGCTTCCGGCACGGCCAGGATGATTTCGTGAATGACGGGCGAGTCCTGCAGTGCCCGCAGCGAATGCGCCAAGATCGGCAGCCCCCCGAGAAGGAGAAACTGCTTGGGAATGTGGCCGCCCATCCGCAGCCCACGGCCGGCAGCCGGCACCAATGCGACGGTTTTCGGGCCGGTCACCGGCCCTTTCGCCTCACGACGAGACACGATTCTCCCTCGCTGCCACGGGCTGCTCGGAAATACAGGCCGTATGCGACTCGCGAGGGCGCAACACCTCAACCACGTGCAACCTGAAACTCCTCCCGCTCCGGCTCTTCCTTCAGGCGGGTAAAGATCATCCGCCCGGCGGTGGTCTGGAGCACGCTGGTGACCGTCACGTCCACGTTCCGCCCAATGCAGCGGCGGGCGTTGTCCACCACGATCATCGTGCCGTCATCCAGATAGGCCACACCCTGCCCCGCTTCCTTGCCTTCCTTCAACACGAATACCCGGATCGTCTCGCCGGGCAACACGACCGGCCGCAACGCATTGCAGAGCTCATTGATATTCAGCACCCGCACACCCTGCAGCTCGGCCACCTTATTGAGGTTCAGGTCGTTGGTGACAATGCGTCCGCCCACCTTCTTCGCCAACACCACGAGTTTTGCATCGACCTCTTTGACGTTCGGAAAATCCTCTTCGCTGATCCGTACGTCGAGGTCGGCCATCTTCTGAATCTTGTTCAGAATATCCAGACCTCGGCGCCCCCGTGCCCGCTTCAAGGAATCGGATGAATCCGCAATGTGCTGCAACTCGTTCAGAATGAAATGCGGCACGAGGAATGTGCCTTCCAGAAATCCAGTCTCGCAAAGATCCGCCACCCTACCGTCAATGATCACACTGGTATCCAAGACCTTGATACTGACGCCGCTCGCGTTGTACGTCATCGCCCCCTGCAGGGGAGACGGAAACCGCTCCATGCCAAAACGCGCACCCAACACTAGCCCGAGGTACGGCAGCCCCAAGAGAAAGACCAGGCCGCCGATGTGAAACAGGAACGTTTCGACGTCGAATACCGCGCTGCCAACCCACTCCACCAACCCCGTGAGCACCAGCCCCGCCGCAACGCCTGCAGTTCCTCCCACAATGATACCGAATGATAATCTTCGTAGTGCGTGTTCTCCAGCGATGATGAGGCCTCCGGTAACTGCACCAATCGCCAGCCCCGACAGCAGGAACTGTGTGCTGGGATCTTTCGCGCGCAGAAACAGGGCCATGCCGGCGAGGGCACTGAGAAGGACAAATATGGCCCGTGATACCATACCGCTTCCCTCCTCTCTGTGATCGACCCTGGGCGGAAGGCCCGAAGCGATCACGGCCGCAACGTGAGGTAGATCGTTCTCCCCTGACGCCTCAACAGAAGCAGAACGGATTGATCTTTTGGCAAGCTCGAAGCCAGGCGTTCGTAAGACTTGAGTGACGTCACTGCCTTGCGATTCACTTCCAACACCACATCCCCTTCCTTCACGCCCGCCTCCTCCGCCGGGCTTCCGGATTTCACTCGGACGACCACGACTCCGCGTTCGCTGGATTTCAAACCAAACCGCTGCGCCAACTCGTCATTCAGCTCGCGGACGTCGAGATCCGACAACAACCCGGCAGGGGCCAGCGATTCGCCGCCTTCATCCGATCCGGCCTGTGCGAGGTTCTTGGGCTGCTCGGCGATTACGAGTTCGATGCTCTTGGACTTCTTCTCGCGAATCATCTTGATCGCGACGCGTTTCCCCACCGGCGTCTGCGCCACTGAGTTGCGCAGATGGGCGGGAGAATCCATGGCCTTCCCGTCGAATTCGAGGATAACGTCTCCCCGCTCCAGGCCCGCCTTCTTGGCGGGGCTGTCGTCCATGACATCGCTGACGAGAACCCCCTTCGTATCCTTCGGCACGCCGAATTGAGAGGACAGCTCCGGCGTCAACTCCTGAATCGACACGCCGAGCCAGCCGCGCACGACTTTGCCGTGCTGCACCAACTGGTCCATGATCGAATGGGCCATGTTACTCGGCACGGCGAATCCAATGCCCATATTGCCGCCGCTCTGACTGTAGATGGCCGTATTGATCCCGACGAGTTCCCCACGAACGTTCACCAGCGCCCCACCCGAGTTGCCGGGGTTGATTGCGGCGTCGGTTTGAATGAAATCCTCGTACTCGGCGATGCCGGCCGCGCGGCCGAGCGCACTGACGATCCCGAGCGTCACGGTTTGGGTCAGCCCGAAGGGGTTCCCAACGGCCAACACGAATTCTCCCACTTCCAACTTATCGGAATCAGCCCAAGGAACCGTGGGCAGTTCGGTCGCCTCGATCTTCAGGAGAGCCACGTCGGTTTTGGCGTCCGTTCCCACCAGTTTAGCTTTGAATTCGCGTTTGTCGGACAGGAAGACCTTGATTTCATCGGCTTTATTCACCACGTGATTGTTCGTGATGATCAGGCCGTTCGGATCCACGATGACGCCCGAACCCAGTCCCCGCTCCTTCCGCTCCTTCGGAGCCTCGAAGCGCTTCATCCATTCTTCCCCGAAAAATCGCCGGAAGAAAGGATCGTCGAAGGGCATGCTTTGCGAACCTTCGCCACGCCCCGTTCTGGTCGCAAAGATATTCACGACGGCCGGCTTGACGGACTTCGCCACCTCGACGAAGCTCTGCGTCCCGGCCCCGCCCAATGTCGGTTGCACCGCGCTCGCCACCGGTCTAGCCGTCGGCGCCGGTGCCGGCTGCGGCTCAGGCACCGCATGACCGGTCGGCAGCCATCCAAGGTCGGACGCCACCAACACCCCGATCAGAACCCCGACGATCAGGAGAAGTGCCGGAAAAACCCAGGAACCGCCGCGCCTGGGTCGCTCCTGAACATCGCGAAAATCTTCCATGACGTATTCCGAGAAGCCCCAATCCCGGTCTATGGTGTTTGCCCGGCGTAGATACTCATGATCGTGCCAAGGAACTTCACCGCCTCAGCTTTGGGGCGTTGGAACGAATTGCGGCCGATGATCGACCCGAACCCGCCTCCGTCACGGATCGCCCGGACTTCCTCAAACACGGTCTTCTCATCGCTCTTGGCGCCACCCGAGAAAATCACGATACGGCGACCGTCGAAGGAGCTCTGTACCACGTGTTTCACACGCTCGGCCAGGGTCTTGATCGGCACCTGCTCGGTCTCATACACCTTCTTGGCCGCGGCCTGCTCCAAATGCGCGGTCGGCAGTTTGACCTTGATGATGTGCGCGCCCAACTGAGCCGCGATCTGCGATGCATAGGCCACGACGTCCATGGCGGTCTCGCCTTCCTTGCTCAACGCCGATCCCCGCGGATACGACCACACGACCACTGCCAGACCAGAAGCCTTGGCTTCTTCGCTGATCGCTCGCAGCTGCTCGTACATAGCGTTGCAATGCGACGAGCCGGGATAGATCGTGAAGCCCACGGCGGAACAGCCCAAACGCAGGGCATCGCGAACGCTGCCGGTCACGGAAGGCAATGGATCCTTCTCGTCGTGCAAGACATCGTGATTGTTCAATTTCAGGATCAGGGGAATCTGCCCCGCAAAATGGCTGGCCCCCGCCTCGAGAAACCCCAGCGGGGCTGCGTAAGCGTTGCATCCGGCGTCGATCGCGAGTTGGAAGTGATAGTGCGGGTTGTATCCAGCCGCATTCGGCGCAAAGCTCCTGGCCGGCCCGTGCTCAAACCCTTGATCGACCGGCAGGATGACCAGTTTTCCAGTCCCTGCCAGCTTTCCGGAATTCAACAGGCGCGCGATGTTCATCTTCGTGCCCGCGTTGTCGCTCTCGTACCAGCTCAAAATCTCCTGGACCCGATTGCCCATGTTCTACCTCCCAACAATCCTCAATCAGATGACTCGCTACACCCGTCCCTGAATGAACGCTTCCGCCTGATCCACATCGTCCGAGCTGCCGATGACCAGCGGGACCCGCTGGTGCAGCGCCTTCGGCTCAACTTCGAGAATACGCATCGTTCCGGTCGTCGCCTTCCCACCGGCCTGCTCCACCACCAACGCAAGGGGGTTGCCTTCATAGAGCAACCGCAGTTTGCCCTCCGGCTTGTCCGACTCTCCGGGATAGAGGTAGATGCCCCCTCCCAATAAAATACGGTGGACATCCGCCACCAGGCAGCCGCAATACCGGCCACTGTAAGGCCTGCCGGTCGCCTTGTCCTTCTCCTTCACATGGTCCACGTACTTCTGGGTTCCTGCCGGCCATCGATGGTAATTGCCCTCGTTCGCCGCGTAGACCTTGCCTCGTTTGGGAATGCGAATGTTCTCGTGAGACAACAGATACTCGCCGATCGACGGCTCCAGGGTAAAACCATGCACCCCCTGCCCGACGGTGAAGACCAGCATGGTGCTGGAACCATACAGAAGATAGCCGGCCGCTACCTGCTCGACGCCCCGCCGGAGCAGATCGTCGTCGCCCGGTACCCTCGGCCCACCCTTGTGTCGCAATACGGAAAAGATCGCGCCCAGCGGCATATTCACGTCTGTGTTGGAGGAGCCGTCGAGCGGATCGAACAGGAGCATGTACTTGGCGCGGGCCCCTTGCTGCGGCATGTGGATCGGCTTTTCCATTTCTTCGGACGCCAACGCACACACCAAGCCGCTATGTTCGAAGACTCGGACGAATGTGTCGTTGGCGATCTCGTCCAGCTTCTTGACCACCTCTCCCTGCACGTTGGTTTCGCCGGTCGTTCCCAAAATATTGATCAAACCGGCCCGACGGAGATCATGAGCGATCATTTTGCCCACGAGACCGATCTGAGTCAGGAGGACGGAAAACTCGCCGGTGGCTTCAGGGTAGGCGGCCTGCTGTTCGATGATAAAACGGCTGAGCGTAATGGGAAACTTTGCCATAGCGTCGATGTCCTTCAGACAGAAAATTCCGACAGCCCGAGAGCATCACTCAGCAACGGGCGTTCTGTCGGCAAACTTGGCGCAATTATAGCGGTTTTGGGACGTGTGAGCAATCAAGGAGAGGGGGAAATCGGTGTACCGTATCCCTCGGTCAGCTCCGCAACGATCGACCCGATGACGACCTTCGCCTTCATCCGCACGGGAACCCGCCGATCGTCCGTCGTGAACCAGACCCGGAGGTTCCCCTCGTTGAGGAAAATGCCCTGAAAAGGCATGATGACCAGCACCCTTGCGGTCTCCTTCTTTCCCCAAGACCCCTCAAGGGTTTCCAACGCTTCGACCCGCACTTCTAACTTATAGTTCTTCTTGTCGTGGTGTACATTCAGCGCCAGCGAGGCTCCAGGCGAGAGCGGCAGGCTCTTTCGAACGTAGTACAGACAGGAAATCGCGTCCTGGGCATCGGCCGGAATCTGCAACTCGTCGCTCTTTCCGTCCTTGACGGCCGTCACGAGCCCATCCCGGTGCCGAAAGGTGTACTCGAAATCGTTCTTCCGCTTGCCTTCCTGCCGATGAAAGGTCATGCGCAGCGGGAGAAAGGACGCGAGATCGACGGTGGAGGCCACCCGATTGTCGACCGGATAGAACTTCGTCACGACGGGGCTCGACTGCGCCACCGTCTCGAACCGCACCCGAGCCGGCTCATCAGCCGAGGGGTCCGCCTCCACGGACATCGTCGCCACCCCCGCCCGCATTGCGAGCCAGGTGATGTCGTAGGAAAGACGTTCACCGGTCGCAAACGGTACAGAAGTGACGCGCGGAGACGTCTCCGCGCGGGCTGGTACCGGCTGAAGGACAAACGCGAAGAGGATGACGAGCAGCCAGGAAACAGCGGCCCGCACGAGCCCCGAGGGCAGCGGATCGCGGCGCTTAGCCGGAAATGGCACGCAGTGCCTGGGCGAGTTCGGTTTCAATCGTGGCGCGAATGACATCCAGCCGTGCCTGTGATGGAGCTTCGAATCGGAGCACCAGGGCAGGCTGCGTGTTGGAGGCGCGGATCAGACCCCATCCGTCGTCGAACACGGCGCGAACCCCGTCGATGGTCACCAAGTCCCGCAACCGGAGGTTCGTGGCACCGATCGGCCGCCCCTCGTTGAAGCAGGCAGCCAACTGCCCTCGCACCCGGTCGACCACCTGAAACTTCACCGTATCGGAACAGTCGACGCGAATCTCCGGCGTCACGGTCGTCTCCGGCAGGTCGGACACCAGATCGGACAACGGCCGTTTGGTCTTGGCCAAAATTTCAATGAGGCGGCAAGAAGCGTAGACCGCATCGTCGTACCCGAAATACCGGTCGGCGAAGAACATGTGGCCCGACATCTCTCCGGCCAACACGGCCGACTCTTCCTTCATCTTGGCCTTCATGAGGGAATGACCGGTCTTCCACATGATCGGGCGCCCGCCGCGCTTCGCAATATCGTCATAGAGGCACTGTGAAGCCTTGACCTCGGAGATGAACGTCGTGCCGGGCTGCCGCTCCAGGATGTCACGCGCATACACGACCATCAATCGATCGCCCCAAAGGATCTGCCCGCGCTCGTCGACGGCGCCGATACGATCGGCGTCGCCGTCATACCCGATCCCGACATCGGCCTTGTGCTCACGGACGGCCCGCATCAGATCCTCGAGGTTTTCCACGACCGTCGGGTCGGGATGATGGTTCGGGAACCGCCCGTCCAATTCGCAATAGAGGCCGGTCACCCGGCAGCCCAACAATTCCAATGCCTGCTTGGCCACCAGCGACGCCGCCCCATTGCCGCAATCGATCACCACGTGCAGATGGTCGGCGCGCACCCCGGCGAAGTTCTGCGCAAGATGTTGGAGGTAGTCGGGAATAATGGCGTGGGAGGACAATTGCCCCTGGCCCTCGACGAATCGGCCCGATTCCATAATGCGCCGCAACCGCTGAATTTCCTCCCCGTGAATCGCCTCTCGGCCGATGCAGATCTTGAAGCCGTTATACTGGGCGGCATTGTGACTGCCTGTAATCATGATCCCACCCTGTACCGGCAGGTGAAACAAGGAGAAGTACAGCAAGGGCGAGGCACATTGGCCCAGGTCGATGGCATTCAAGCCGCCGGCCAGCAACCCGCTGACCAGGGCGTCCCGGAGGGCCGGAGAGCTCAACCGTCCATCCCGTCCGATGCTGACCGTCGACACTCCGCGCTCGCTGGCCATGGTCGCGTAAGCCCGGCCGACCAGCTGCGCGATCTCTTCCGTCAGTTCTTTGCCGACGATACCGCGAAGATCATACTCGCGAAACAAGCCCATGCATGACTCCAATCAAGAAATTCGATGTCGTGATTGCGTGGCGAGGCGAAGGCTCGGCCGAATCACCGACAGGATCACGGGATCACGACATTCACTTCTGCGTTCGTCCGTAATCGTCCTGGAAACGCACGATGTCATCCTCGCCGAGGTACGGCCCGTTCTGTACCTCGATGATGTGGAGCGTGTCCTTGCCCGGATTTTCCAAACGATGCGGCGTTCGCACCGGAATCGCCGTACTCTGCCCGACGCTGAGGTCGAAAACCTCCTCGCCCCTGGTCACGCGGGCGAGCCCGGAGATGACCACCCAATGCTCGCTGCGCTTGTGATGCATCTGCAGGGACAACCGTCCCCCCGGCTTCACCGTCACGCGCTTGACTTTGTACCCGGCCGATTCCTCCAGCACCGTGTACGACCCCCAGGGCCGATGCACGGTCAGATGCTCGAGATGCTCCGGTGCTCCCTGCTGTTTGAGAATCTCGACTACTTTCTTCACGTCCTGCGAACGGGACTTCGGACAAACCAGCGTCGCATCCGGCGTGTCTACGACCACCATGTCGGTCAATCCGATCGTGGCAACGACCCGGCGATCGGCATACAACACGGAATTGGCGCTGCCCACGTCGATGACGCGGCCGCTCACGACGTTTCCCGCTTTGTCGCGCGGGGCGACTTCCTCGAGGCTGCTCCAATTGCCGACGTCGGACCATGAAAATGTGACCGGAATCATCACCGCCCGATCCGAACGTTCCATCACCCCGTTGTCGATCGACACCGAAGGTACCTTGGCATACGCCGCCTCGATGGCCTTCGGCGACGCACTCGAAGCCCGCAGATGGTTGACCTGCACCATGGCCTTCGCGACTTCCGGTTGATGGCGAGCGATCTCTCCCAAAATCGTGGCGGCTTTCCAGACGAACATGCCGCTGTTCCAGAAATAGTTGCCGCTCTTGAGATATTGCGCAGCCTTGGCGGCATTGGGCTTTTCGACGAATCGCGCGACCGGATGCCCCACCAGCTTTCCGCGCTTCGCCAGCGCGGATCGGCGATTCGGCTGAATATAGCCGTAACCGGTTTCGGGGCGGATCGGCTTGATCCCGAACGTCACCAAGTAATCCTGCTTTGCAAGCCGTGCCGCAAGCTCCACCGCCGCGATAAAGGCCTTCTCGCCCCGCACCACATGGTCAGCGGGCAGCACCACCATGACGGCCTCGGGATCCCGCCGCACGAGCTCAGCGGCTGCCAGCGCAATGGCCGGCGCCGTGTTGCGTCCAAGCGGCTCAACGACATAATTGTCCTTGAGCTGGTCCTTCCAATGGCTCAATTGCACACGGATCGAATCCGCCTGGCCCGGGTTGGTGGAGATCAATACCCGGTCGGCAGACGCGCAGGCCAGCACCCGCCGCATGGTCTGCTGGATCAATGTTTCGTTACCGATGATGCGGAGCAACTGCTTCGGATACAAATGCCGGCTCAGGGGCCAGAAACGCGTACCGCTGCCCCCTGCCAAAATCACCGGATAGAGATGTGATGCGCCCCGCATACGCTCCTTCGCTGTCGATTCCCGACTGTGACCGTCTTCCTCAGCCGTCCTGCTGGGCGTCCAGAATGAGATCGGCCAGTTCCCGTACGGCGCCTTCGCCGCCATTCTTGCGGCAGATATACCGGACGACGCTATGCACGACAGGCATGCCGTCGGCCGGTGAGGCCGACAATCCCACGGCCTTCAACGCCGGGAGATCGTTGACGTCATCGCCGATGTAGGCCACTTGTTCCAATGTAATGCCGTGTCTCGCGACCAAGTCGTGCAAGACGGAGAGCTTGTCGTACGCCCCTTGATGGACTTCGGGGATGGTGAGCTTCTGCGCCCGCCTCATCACCATCTTTGTCGACTCCTGGGTGATGATGGCCGTGATGATGCCGGCCTTCTGCAGAAGTTTGATCCCCATGCCGTCCCGAGTGTGGAATTTTTTGAACTCGTCGCCCGATTCCGAGTAGTACATGCCCGCGTCGGTCAAGACTCCATCGACGTCCGTGGCGAACAATCGGATCCCTCGGAGAATCCGCTGCAAGGCAGGCCGAGAAGGAGCGGCGTGGGTTGTGCGGCGACGTGTGCTGGGCATGAACCGGTTGTGAATTTCCGGCGATGTTAGCAATCCTGCGGGGGAAACTCAAGAACGGATGGTGCGGACGCCTCAGTAGGCATGCCGATGAACGAATCCTTTCCAGATCGTGAGCAGCATGATTCTAATATCAAACCAGATCGACCAGTGCTCGATGTAGTACAGGTCATGCTCAATCCGCTTTTCCAAGGACGTGTTGCCACGCCACCCATTCACCTGTGCCCACCCCGTAATCCCGGCCTTCATCTTGTGCTTGAGCATGTAGAGGGGAATCTGCTTACGAACCTCTTCAACGACCCAGGATCGCTCTGGCCTGGGGCCCACGATGCTCATATCTCCCATCAGCACGTTCCAGAACTGAGGCAGTTCATCGATGCTCGTACGACGCAACAGACGCCCCAGGGGCGTCACACGGGGATCGTCTTGGGGAGTCAACAAGACTGTATCGCCGGGGTGATCAACCCTCATCGTTCTGAACTTGAGCATCATGAACGGTCTTCCATCCAGCCCCATTCGCTCTTGCCGGTAAAAAATCGGGCCCGACGAGGACGCTTTAACGAGAGCCGCGACCACTAACAGCAAAGGCCCCGTCAGCAACAGGGCCAGGCTTGCGCCCACGATGTCCGCTGCCCGTTTCAGGACGATATTCCAGCCATGCAACGGCGTGCCCTGAAGTGTGATCACGGGAAGCCCATCGAACATCTCAGCTTCGGCTCGCAAGGTGATGAACTCGTAGATCGAAGGGGTGACCTTCACTTCAAGAGTCGTCGTGGCAAGGAACTGGAGCAGTTTTTCAGTGGATGCCTCGGCACTCGGCGGAACACAGATAAAGACGATGTCGAGGCCTGGGGCGTATTTCTCCAGGTCTTCATAGAGCCCCACCACCTCCACTCCCTCGAACCGGCGACCAAGTTTGCCGGGGTGCCGCGTCAAGTATCCATGAACCTTGATGCCAAATTCCGTGTGCAACGACAAAGAGTGAGCCACCCGCTGTCCCAATTTGCCCGCTCCGACGATCATGCAATGTCGCAGATTGTGGCCCCTGCGACGGATGAGACGAAGTCCCTCCCGGAAGGCCATCCGCGAGAACCCTAGCGCCACGACATTCAAAATCCAGAAATAGACGAACACGAGACGGGAATACTCGAATTGCCGCACGAAAAAGGTCAGTGCGACGAGGATCAACACCGACAAGGTATTCGCCTTGGCGATGTCGAAAAACTCTGCGGCGTGGGTACCCATGCGGCGGGGCCGATAGAGATTGAACGCACGGAACGAGACTCCCCAGACGAGCACGATGGGGATCAGCAAAGCCAGGTAGAGATCAAGCGGCGGGATTCCCATGTCGATCGGCGCAAGCCCTTCGAGGAAACGCACATAGTAGGCTAACATCCAACAACAGCAGATCACCGTCAGGTCGAAGATGAAGAGCAGACTTTGAAGAAATTGGGAGTGACGCTTCAACATAGGTTGCTATTTGACCATTCGAGCGAGATGTTTCCCTTTCCACCGCCGGGTACGCTGATACATCTTAGCTGGAGGCACTCTGCGCCGCAAATCGCCTCTGCCGTTCGTACCCCAGTATCAGGCTTGTGTCGGAGCATTGTTCTTGGACATGACCGTCGAGCTCAGTGCCGCCATCGCTCCTGCGCAGGCCTGAACGACCGCTTTCGCGATCAGGTAGGCGGGGCTGGCAAGCGTGGCCACCGGATCCTTCGCTGCGGACCGTGCCATGAAAGGCAATAGTGTGGCCATCAACATGGTCCACAGTGCAATTGGGATCCACAGCAGGGTGCCGGCCAGGACTGGAATCCCCAAGCTCGCGATTGCCAGAGGCGCCAGGAGAACTTGAAGTCGCTGGCTGTGAGGTGTGTAGGAGTTCCGAATCGCCTTTTCCGGAAACCGGCGCACGACCAACATTCCCCAATAGGCGTACCGAAATTTTCGTTTGAGATAATCCGCCACGCCGGCCGGATGCCGGTGGAACACGTAGGCCGAAGGGTTGAAGACCAGCAGGTGGCCTTTGGCGGCGACACGAAAAGACAGGTCGATGTCTTCCGTGGAAGGAACGGGAAACGCCGTATCGAATCCCCCGAACTCGAGAAAGACGGCACGGCGGTACCCGGCCGAATAGGTATCGATGAAATCGATCGCGGATTGGGCAGCGAGCTTTCGATATTTGTATTCAAATTCGAGTTGGATCACTCGGGCGGTCAGTTCGCGTTGTTTCGTTCGATAGACCCCTTTGACGCCCATCACCAGAGGATCCCCAAAACTGCGAAGCATCTCGCGCAACCATCCCTCACCCGGCACGCAATCGGCATCCGTGAACAGGATGATGTCGCCCGTCGCTTCCCGTGCGCCGCGGTTGCGCGCGGCGGCCGGTCCGGCATTCACCTCCTGTCGGATGGCTCGCACCAGGGGATAGCGGGCCACGACGGTCGGCGTCGAATCACGCGATGCGTCATCCACGACCAGGATTTCGCACGCGGGCCCCTGTTCGCTTTGCCGCAGCAGACTTTCGAGACATTCCCCGATCGTGTCCGCGCCGTTATAGACCGGCACGATCACGGTCACCCGCGGTGCGGTTGGATCGCTGCTGCCACGTTCATTCGCCATGCCGTCCTCGCCGCCTATCGAAATGTGTACGCCGCCAGGTCATTCCCTTCGGAGTCCGCCGGCAGGAGAATATTCTGCACTCCCCCATCGAGTTCCCAATCCTCACCGGCGTCGAAGTCCGGGAAATAGCCGTCCCGCCCCTGAATCCAGGAAAGAGTCCTGCGCCGATTCAGGACGACGACGACGTCATCATGGATGGCCTGATGATCCAGGAAAGGCTCACCTCGGCGCTCACGCGCGTAACGGGCTTCCGGCCACGCGCCGGGGAACTGCCGGAGAAACTCCTCGGTCTGCACGACAAACTGCGACGGCCCGTCGCAGTTCAGCCTGAGCGAAGGACGATACAGACAGGACAAGACCGTCCGTAATCGATCCCGATACCACGGCTCCATCACTCCCAGATTCGAGAATGTGACCAGTCCGTTCAAGCCCGTCAGCGCCTGCATGATACTCAGAGTATACGGATCCGACAAGAGAAGTGTGCGCCCGGTGCGGGCGTTGAGGCGCTGCGCAAGAGACACCTCTTCGGCCGTATAATGAGAGATGGGGCGCCCTTCGGGATAAGTTCCTCCGTAGGCGTATTGGAACCCATAAGTCACGATGGCGGTCTTATCCGTCAACACCGCCAGCAACAGCGAACCGATCAGTAGCCTCACGGTGTGGGCCCGCGATCGAGTCACCATGGCTGCCACCCACGCCGCAAACGTTCCTCCGAAGGCGATCAGGAGAAACGGCGACAGCCGACGCAGGTATGGGCTCCGGCCATGCCCTGCAAAGTCCGGCACGCCGTACACCAAGGTCATGATGATGAAGAACCCACCGACCAGCGCGCCGGTAGCCATATAAACCCCTCTTCTTCCCCCTCCTCGAAGAAACGCCTGCAATTCCGACTCGGCGAGTACTCCCACAATCAGGCAAACCATGAGGACGCCGAAATACAGGACGCGATGGAAATAGGGGAAACCGCTCAAGCTCGGAAACAGAATGAGCATCAGGATCAGCCAGGCGAATAACAGGATCGGCTGAAACGCCGAATCCTGCACCGAGGTTGGTACGGCTCCTGATTTCAGCCGAGCCACCATCGGAACCCGCCGAACTGCGGCGGCGCCGAGAAGCACCGTCCCCACAAGGTGCACGATCGGGGGCGCCAACCGCACCCATTCGATCGCGGCGTTGCGGCTACCCTCCGCACCGGTAATGGATTTTCCCAAAAGCCATTCGGCAATTCCCAGGAAACGCGCCGACGGTTTCTGCCCCGCGAAAAGTTCCGGCAGCAGCGACAAAAGCAGAGCCGTCAACAACACCGTCAAAATCCCCGCCGCCGCAACCCAGATGCGCCCCCCCCGCAGTTCCTGTCCCGATTGCGTCCCGACGAGACGCAGATACAGGAGGGCAACGCCCAAAGACGTCGTCAAGTACAACAACGACATCGCCGGGTGGAGCGTGACTCCGACCACCGCAAGCAGAGCGAGAACGGTCACGGAAGGGTCAGGCACCCCACGCCGGAGCAACCAAGCGACGAGGACATACAACGGCAGTACGGCATACCCGAAATTCCAGACGGCCGTCGCGCGGTACAGCAAGGCACAGCCGGCAAGCACCCCCAACAAGCGGAGTTCGAACCGAACTCCCCCTCCGGTCCGCCGGCCGTCCATAATCACCAATGACATGAACAACAAACAGAGCGAGAACAGCAGATCGCCGTTCGTCGGTGAGAACAAATTCTGGAGTGCGATCATCGACAAGCCCAACGCGATCATCCGGCTGTAGACACCGGGAGCCACCGTCCGCCAAAAGCAGTACAGCGCAGCGATCCGGATTGCCGCATTCAACGGAGGCAGCAGCCATTGTGAGATGAGGAGATCGAACCCATACCAGCCGTGCAGCATGCCGAGCTGCACCTGCAACATGGGAATATAGGAGTCTGCCGTGTAGGGGTTGAGGATGTGGAAGCGAGCCAGTTCGACCGCCCCCTTCATGAAATGGGTTTCCTGGAAGATGTCCCTGAGAGGGAATTGTGTAAACTTGAGATAGTAGAAGGAGTACAGCACCAGGACCAGTGACAGGAGGCCTCCGACGAGCCACCATTCTTGCGGCGACCGAGGCCGAAACGACATTGACTCACGCCAGCGAATCCACCCCCACCAGGACAGGAACAGGTCCAGCGGGAACATGATGCCGTACAGAGTCTGAAGCCAACCGCTCCGCTCGAACACCTGATACACCAGCGTTCTCGCCACGACTCCAAACAAAAATGCGGACAGGTATAGATACGGCAGGGAGAATTCCGGCATGCGCCATCGGTGCCCACAGACGGAGAGGTAGGCCAAGCCCCATCCGACCGGAACCAGCAGGAACAGCGGTGCCACAGCCACGTCGGTGACCGGATGCGCCGCGGGCAGCAAACAGAAGAATGCTGCTCCCCCCAAGTACCAGAGCACTATGTGCCGGATGGTCAACATCAATGGATGTGAGCGGAGCAGGCGTTGCGGCGCGCTTCGGGAACGGAGGAACAGACGGTGTCCCTCCCGGCATCCCGCTGCCGATGCACCGGTCACACATTCGTGGCCGGCGCGACCGTGCCTCCCGGCTTCTCGAACGAGGTGCCGTGCAGAATGCCCTCACAGATGAGGTCAAGAATCGGACTGGCGCCGGGCTTGAGTTCTCCCAATGAGGAATAAGCCACAATGGGTCTGGCTTCGGCCGGCTCCGTCAACACGGTCATCGGGTACATGCGGCGGAGAAAAAAGACATACGCATATTGCAGGGCCGATTCTCGATTGCGCTCGCGTCGTCCGGCATGGACTCCCTCCATCGCCTCCGTAATGTACCGCCGGAACTCCGCGCGATCGGTCGGGTCCAAGGTAAAACCACGACGACTGTAATGCGCGTCGCCTGCGACCACCACGGGGACACCGGCAGCGGCCATTTCGAGGCCGACGGTTGAGGCGTAGACACAGCCGACGGTGGCCATTCGCATCAGGACATAGGAGTCGATCGGCTCCTCCGGCAAAATGATCCTGACATTGTCGGGAAGCCGGTCAAATGCTTCGCCGACCCAATCGGCGACCCGATCATGAGATTCTCGCCCGAGCACCTGCGTTTCGGCCGGATGAATCCTGATGACGAGGTCCCATTGCGGATGTGCCTGAAACAATCGGATGGTTTCGGTGATCCAATCGAACATGCCCGAAAACAGGGTATCGCGGTCTTGCATCGCCGTATCCCAGACGACATTGCTGAACAACACGGCCAGCGGCCGGTTCGGACTCAAGCGAAGTTGCGCGCGAATTTTGGCTTCGTCGGACTGTTTGGTCTCCCAGTATGTCTCCACCATCTGCTCTCCCCGTGCGCGGCGATCGAGGAGGCCCACGATCCGATGGCGTTCCGTCTCCGAAAGCGGTACCTCAGCCACCTGCTTCCAAGTGTCGGTGATATCGTAGCGCGGGGCGGATTGATCATGAGAAAGAAAGACGGTGCCGGCGTCACGGCCACGCTCGAAAAACACACAGCGTATTCCACGCCGCTGAGCGATAGCCCAGGTCACCCGTTCGGCCATGAACAGCCCATTCAGCATGACCAGGACGTTGGGCCGAAACGCGTCGAGCACGGATTCAATCGCGGTCGCCCAGCGGATGCCCCCGCGGATAAAATCACGGAGCACCGCTTCGCCGTCCGGATGGCGCCCGATCTCGTGGGAACGCAACCGCCACCTGGTCGGAGGAACCGCAAAGCGGCCCAGAGGCAGACCGTTCCATTCATACGCCTGCAGCGAGGCCGCCGGCAGGGCGGCCACCTCACGGTCGGCCGTTCCGGCAACCGCAGCATCTTCATGCGCGTGGAGATCGAACAACCGTACGCCGGCCGCCGCGGCTAATTCCGTCACATACTCCCGACAACGTGCGCAACGAGGCCACGTTTCCTTCTCCGCCCAGGTGACCTCGCACACCGGCATCGCCCCGCCGCAAGTGGCCACCGCACACTCAGCCCCGCGTTGTCCCAAGGCTTGCGCGATCCCGATCTGAAACGTTGCATGAGTTCGGAAGTTCCGCGGAGTCACGAGCAATATGCGGGTCCGTTCGGAGGAGGAAGCTGCCGCTCCCGGCGCCCCCGCGCGGGCCACACGGGACAAATCCTCCAGTTCGCGCCCCAAGATGCCTCGATACCCGAAGAGGGAAGCCAACCGATGCAGATATACCGCCGGTGCGCCCTGATAGAGCGCCTTGGTCAAGGGGTGCCCATAAACCCACTTCTTGAGGACAGCGGCGTTCACCAACAGCTGCGTCCCCCGTCCATGACCAGCACCGATCCCGTCATGTAGGAGGAGGCGTCCGACGCGAGAAACGCGATCGCTCCCTTGTATTCGTCCTTCCCGGCCATTCGTCCCAACGGGATCAGCGCCGACAACTTGGTCACAAACTCCTCCGGCTGGTTCGTCCGTACCCCTCCCGGCGCGAAAGCATTGACGCGGACGTTCCGGTCGGCCCAATAAGTCGCGAGGTAGCGCGTCAACCCGATCAGACCGTGCTTGATGACGGAATAGGTCACCGGCTTCACCGGTTGCTCGTGTTCAGGCAAACCCGATTTGCGGTACAGCCGTTGATCCGGCGCAATCAGGCCGAGATCGGAAGCGATGTTGATGATGACGCCGGAACCCCGCTGGGCCATCGACGCCCCAAAGACCTGGGCGCACAACATGGCTCCCGTCAGCCCGACTGACAGTTCCAAATTCCATTGGTCGACGCTGAAATGTTCGAAGCGACTGCCGGACACCGTCCCCGCCGCCTGCACTTTGGGGTCGATGGCCGCATTGTTGACGAGTACATCGACTTGTCCGAACCGATCGACGAGCGCCTTCATCGCCCAGTTGAGCGATGCAGGATCGGTGACGCTGGCTTGAATGCCCATAGCCGGCACGCTGTACTCCCGGGCCAGACGCTGGGCGATGGTCTCTGCCTCCGCCCCACGCACATCTATAAGCACGGGAATGCCCCCGGCTTCCGCGACGGCCTCCGCGTGCATCGTCCCCAGCAACCCGGCTCCCCCGGTAATCACGGCGACCCGTCCATCCAAACGCCACAGCGCACGACAATTCGGCTTCATATGTCCTACCACGCTTTCGACTGTCCGCCATCCACGAGCAGACAGGCACCGGTTATGAAGGACGCCCGAGGGGAACTTAGAAACGCGACGGCATCGGCGATTTCCTCAGGGCGGCCCAGCCGTTTCATCGCGACCTGCGCCTCCAGATACTGCGCGACCCCCTCCGGGTCTTCCTGCACTTTCCGGTCCCAGACACCGCTCGTGCAACGGATGTTGCCAGGCGCCACCGTATTGACTCGGATCCCGTCAGCCGCCAGTTCCTTCGCCAACATTTTGCTGAGCGCGAGCAAGCCCGACTTGGCGCTGGCGTAGGGAATGGGAGCCGGAAGGGATTCCACCCCGGCTAAGGACCCGATGAACGTCAGACTGCCCCCGCCTCGAGTCCGCAGCAACGGTACCGCATGGGTCGCAAACAGAGAGGCGGCGATGAGGTTGATCGACAGCGCCTCCATCCATTCGCGCTCAGATACATTCCACCCCTTGGTGCCGCGCCCGAGTCCGAGATTGGCGACCGCAATATCGAGACCGCCCCACCGAGTCTCGGCCTGCTGTAGGCATCGGGCAATCTCCTCCTCCCTCGTCAGATCCCCGCAAAAGGCGATCACCCCATCGGCACCCCACCGATTGGTCAGTTCGCTCAAGGCCTGCCGCACAGCCGCCTCGTCTCGTCCCGTCAGCACGACACGCGCGCCTTCCTGCAGGAAGGTTTCGGCAATCGCCCGCCCGATCCCTCGGCTGGAGCCGGTGATGCAGACGGTTTTTCCGGACAGTGCGAGATCCATTCGGGTGACGGCGCTACGTGAAGTGGACTGCGAGGTAAGATTGCACCAGGTTCCGGTAGCGAATCGCGACTCCCACATCATCGGGATCACGCGCGGTTTGAAGAATGAACGGCCCGCGATACCCGATCTTCGCCAGCGTGGAAAAGATCGCGGGAAAGTTGGCATTCCCCGTTCCCAGCGGAACGGTCGTTCCGTGGAGGACGCGGTCCTTGATGTGGATATTGCTGATCAGACCACCGAGCGTGCTCAGCTCGTGCACCGGCTCGAATCCCAATGCCGCGCTGTTCCCGGAATCGAAGTTGGCCAGCACGAGCGGATGCCGGAAACGCTCCAAAAACTCCCGAAATTCCTCCGGAGGGAGGGAGGTCTCAAACACGACTTCAATCCCCCTCTGTTCGGCGCGAGGCAGACATCTGCTCACTGCCGTCACAACCTGTCGCTTGTCCGCTTCGGTGCAAAGCGACGCATGATCCACGCAAGGGATTTCCACCCGTTTGGCGCCGACTTCGGCGGCGGCCTCGATCAACCGATCAAGAAGGTCGACACTGTGCTGTTGCTGATCAGCCGAAACGCCGTGGAAGGGGTGATCCATAAAGTGATCCGCGCAGATCGCCGAGACCGGCACCTGGGTCGTGGCAATTAGGTCTTTGAGCTCAGCCCGTCCTTGTGGCGAGTACAGCGGATTCTCCTGATACCGTTCGCTGTCGAAAATGAACTCGATCGACCGAAAGCCATTCGCGCGGGCCAGCGCAAACTCATCCCGCCATCGTTCCCAGGGAAACGCCTGAATGCGCCCGTTGATTTGCGGAACCAATCGTCCCTGCATGAATCCGATTTCGTGCATCGCCCTAATCCACCGTCTCCTTCAACGCACCGTCCATCCGCCGTCCACCGACAACGCCTGGCCTGTGACGTACGCGCTGGCCGACGACGCGAGAAAAATCATCGCCCCCTTGAGATCCCTCGGCTCGCCGCAACGCCCCACCAGGGTCCGATCCCGAAGCCGCTGCAAGAACGCCTCGTCTTTGGGAGGCGCGTTGTACGAATCCCCCTGGAGATTCGGAAAAGCCCCAGGCAACAACGCGTTGCATCGTACGCCTCGCTTGCCGTAAAAGGCCGCGGTATAGCGGGTCAGTGCCAGCAACGCGGCTTTCGTAGCTCCATAGACCGGAGGATTGAATATCGTCGTCCCCTCATAAAGTGCCGGATCAGGACTGACCAGCGCATACATCGAACTGATATTGATGATCGCCCCTTCGCCCTGCCTCGCCATTGATTCCGCCAATACCTGCGTCGCCAACGCGTGCCAATAGACCCCCGACTCCAAAGCCCGCATCCATTGATGCCTGGAGATCGTCTCCATCCTGCCCGACGGATCGTTGAACCCCGTCTCCTTGCTGAATTCAAATGCGTTGTTGACGAGAATATGGACGGGGCCGCGCCCAGTGACCGCCTCGAGCGCCCCTCGAAAGGCCTCGGTATCGTAACAGTCCACTGCGGCGGGCTCGACGGCGTCGGGGCCGTAGCTTTCCCGCAGTCGCGCCACCACTCGTTGCAGCTTCTCCCCGCGGCCCATCAACACGACACGAGCCCCGGCATCCAGGAGAGCCTCGGAAAACACCCGGCCCAAATAGCCGGCGGCGCCGGTCACGATCGCGGTCTTGCCCGACAGGGAAAACAGCCGGTCGAGGGCGGAACGTCCTGCGTCAGCCATTGTGGCGGCCCTCCGCAGCCAGATGCCGAAGGATCAGATCGCACAGCTCCCGAACCGCCCCTTCGCCTCCCCGACTCGACAGCGTGATCGAGGCGAGTTCACGGACGTCGGGATGGGCATCGGCAACGACGATCCCGCAACCAGCGCTGCTCAAGCACTCCCGGTCGTTCACATCGTTGCCGACATAGACAACGGACGAGAGGGCGATCCCTCGTTCCGCTGCGAAATCCTTCAACGCCGCCCCCTTGTCTCGAATGCCCTGGCGACACTCCAACTGCAGTTTCCGACAACGTGCCGCCACCACCGGGTTACGTTCGGTCGACAACACCACAAGCGGAATGCCGGTTTCCCTCAGATAATCGAGACCCAACCCATCGCCTCGAAAGCACGACACGGCCTCGCGTCCGTCCTCCCCGACCAGAACCCGATTGTCGGTGAACACTCCGTCGAAATCGAACACCACGGCGCCGATCGTCTTCGGTAAGACGCCGGCCCGCTCGGTGCGCGCCTGACGGCGCAGAATCCAGTCCGCCAGTTCGATGTCTTCCGGATGGTCGACCTGGAATGAAGCCCAATACCCCATCGGATAGACGGCGATCTTCCCGCCGAGGCGATTGTGGTGGGTTCGGAGTATCGAGGGGCGGAAGACATAGATGGAGCCGTTCTCTCGCCACTCCACGGCCATGTCCTGCTCCCGCTTGCGATGGCGAAAGTCGTAGTTGAACGAGGTGACCTGTCCTGCCTGGGCACGCCATAGGAGCCACGTGGATTCGGTCGCGGAGAACAGCGAATCGGCTTGCTCCTTGAGGAGGTGTGCGACTGCCCCATCGATGTCCGTACGGGAACGGACCGGAGACGTGCACTGCAGAAACACGAGCAAATCAGGACGGTAGCCTTCGGATGCGGCCAACGACTCGACGACATGTTCCAGAGCCGACTCGGAAGTTGCAGAATCCACCGACAGCTCCGGTGGGCGCACGACTACCTCCGCCCCGGCCTGCCGGCTGACCTGGGCGATCTCCTGATCATCCGTGGATACCACGGTTCGGGTCACCGCCCGGGACTCCACGGCATGACGGACACTATGGACGATCAGCGGTTTCCCTCCGCAGGGCAATAGATTCTTCCGCGGCAGTCGCTTCGATCCCCCTCGGGCGGGGATGATGCACAGCACCTCCATCTTATTTTCCGACACGTCGGAGTTTCTCGATGATCGGCTTTTCCGCGTCGTACACGCGCTTCACCCCATCACCCAGCGCCGCTTCCACCGCCCGGATATCCCGCACCATACGATGGAAACCCTGCGGTTCGACCGAAGCCGCCTGGTCGCTTCCCCACATCGCACGATCCAGCGTGATGTGGCGTTCCACGATGCAGGCTCCCAGCGCCACGGCGGCCACGGATGTTTGCAGACCGACTTCGTGCCCGGAATAGCCGATGGGATGATGAGGAAATTCCTTGATCAGCGTCCGGATGGTCAGGAGGTTCAGCTCCTCGGGCTTGCTGGGATAGGTGCTCGTACAATGGAGAAGAATCAGGTCGTCGGTGTCGAGGACCCGTACCGCATGCCGGATCTGCTCCATCGTGCTCATGCCGGTCGACAGAATAATCGGCCGCCCCGTCTTGTGATGGTGCCGCAACAAGTTGTCGTCGGTGAGAGAGGCGGAGGCAATCTTGTAACAAGGCGGGTCGAACTGCTCCATGAAATCCACCGAGGCTTCATCCCAACACGAGGCCAGCCAGAGCAACCCTTTCTCCCGGCAATGGCGATCGATCGCGGCATACTCCTCACGCCCGAATTCCAGGCCGCGCTTCAATTCACCGTTGGTTTTCCCGAACGGACTCTCGCGCGGGCGAGCCAGTTCTTCAGCGGTATAGACCACATCCACCGTCCGCTTTTGAAATTTGACGGCATCGGCCCCCGCCTCCTTTGACGCGTCGATCAGCTGCTTGGCCAGCTCCAGATTTCCATTGTGGTTGATGCCGATCTCGGCGATGACGAAGGCGGGATGTCCGTCTCCGACTTCCCGATTTCCGATGCGAACCGTGCGACCCATAGCATGCCTCCTTTGTATTATCCCCGGTCTATTCAGTAGTTTCGCAGCTCCCCCTCAGGGAGATTTCGACCGCATTGGAGCCTCGGAACGGCCAATAGGATGCCAGCGGGCGATTCGCCACCGTGATGCCGCGATCGCGGAACAATGCGGCTACCCCGGCAAGATCTTTCGCATCAAATCGTTTCGATGCGCGGTTCCGCATACCTGTTCGATTCCATCCCTGCTTCAGCCACACTTTAGCGATGTAGTAAACCAACACATAACCGAATCTGAAGAGCCATTTCAAATCTTTTCGAGGCACGGATCTCTGGCCCTGTAGGGCCTTCGCAATATATTCGGCGACGCGAACGGCGGCTTGGCCGTCATTGCGATAGGTCCATTCGGCAACGGTCTCTGCCGCAGCCTCCCTTGCGCGGGCCAGTTGGCGTTCCATTTCAGGATCCGACGTTCCGCCGAGGATCGTCCGCAGGAGGGCGACGAGGGATTCGCGGCTCCCGGCCTTGAGGCTGCAGCGGGATGCCACCGCCACCTCCAGCAGCGGGTGCTGAAACAGCTCCAACGAAATCACCGGCTTCCTCCAGAGCGCCGCCTCGAACGCGACCGAGGAGTTCAACTGAACGACCGCCGCACAGCCTTTCAGCCATGAGGCCACCACGCCCTCCTGCGTAAGCGTCAGGTTGGAGATCCCGCGTAGCGGTTCGTAGGTCGAGGCATTCTCGAAAGGATGCGGCCGCAACACGAACGGCACGGAGGGAAACGTCGCGCAGAGCCAACGCACGAGGTCCAGGAATCCGGTCAATGCGCGATCAGCGGCCGCCCGGGCCTCTTCTAACTCGTTCTGGGCCAGCCCCATCGTCTCCATCAGGTTGCGGATCTCCTGCTCCGGCGTGGCAAACCGAGGGTTGTTCAAAGGAAAGCTACTCGTCAACAACACGTAGGGCCGGTGCTCGAATGGGGGATCGGGAACCAAGGCCCTCCAGTCCTCATGGTACACGTCAAACCGGGGACATCCCGCCAGATGCAGAACAGTTCCAGGACTGCCCAAGTCCTTTTGAAACGCCGCATACTGCCGGTTCCCCCAGAGAAAGTAGTCGTCGATCCGCGCTTTGACTCCGCTCTCCTTTACGATATTCAGCAGCTCACGGTACTCACAGCGGAGCACCCCTCCCTCGGTATCCAGGACCCCGACGCGGATCCCCATCCCACGGTAGCGAGCGATGGCCGGCGCATTGGCTTTGCGGGCGTAGTTCACTAGGACGTAGTTCGGACACCACTTGATCACATGCTGCTGCTGATCGTACATCGGGACGAGCAGGACTCGAAACCCGCGCAGGGCAAGCTGCGAGGCCAGCAGCCCGAGCCCGAGCAAGTCGCGTCCCGGATTGTCCAGCACCAGACAGGCAACTTTTCGGTCGGTTCCCGCTGGTTCGGCGTTCAGCATGGGCTCCGTCATTCGGGCACCCGCGCGGCGGTTCCTCGCCGCAAGACGGCAGCCAGAGGCCCATCCTGCATCCGCAACAGCTGGAAGGCCAAGAGGGCAAATGCCATCAACATGAGGCAATTTTCGATGACCCGCCCCTGCGACCATCGGACTCCCAATAACGCGACCAACCCGCCGACAAGCATGAGGCCCCACATACGCCCCCATGGCACGATCACGGAATAGGCGCGCTGTCCGGCCAGAAGATACAAGCCCGCCAGTGCTCCGTAGCACACGGTAAGCGCCCAGGCCGCGCCCCAGGCGCCATAGGTTTTGGTCAACAAGACGTTGGCCGTCACCACGATGCACACATGGACGAGTTGAATCATCGGTTGCCATTTTGTCTTTTCGCCGACCTGCACCGCGGCACTGCCCAGCGGCGCCAACCCGAAGAGGAAATAGCCGAAGACAAATACCGGCACGAGCGGCGCGGCCTCAGCGTAGCGGGATTCGAACCCGAACCAAGTCAGCACCGGAATCGCAAATAACAACACGCCGAGCGCGGCGAGCATCAACACCGCTACATAGACCGCGATGGCGCTGCCGAGGAGACTGCGCGCGTCGGCGCGCTCTCCCGCGACCCGCACATAGAACGGAAACCAGGCCGGCTTGACGGAATCGTAAAACAGTTTCACGGCCTGACCGACTTGATTCGCCAGCGAATACAGACCGATCTCGTGGAGCGTCGTCCATTTATCGAGAAAGAACCGGTCTGCGCGGTTCGCCACGGCTTCGAGCACCGCCGAGGGCACCAAAGGCAGCGCAAACCGCAGGGCTTGAGCCAGCGGCGGCCAGGACAGGGACCAGCTCGTCTGCGAGAGAAACCAGACGGTCGTGCAGACAGACACCACCGCCGCACCGACCAGCTGCACTCGGACGATCCCCGGCACACCCCATCCCCCGTAGATCGCGACCAAGGTGAGACCGACCGTGAAGAGGGCCGTCGCGAGTGAAACCGCCAGCAGCAGCTTGCTCCGCTCCATCACGCGAAGCAGGAACATCGGGCATAATCCGACGCCCGACCAAAACGCCCACCAAATCCCCAGACGCAAGTTGGGTTCGAACGACACACGCGTCACCATCGATTCGAGCAGCGGCCGTCCGAATTGATCGAGCAGGACGGTGCCGACCAGCAGCGACCCGACGCAGACCAGCCACACCGAACCTAAGGCCGCGGCGGCATGCCCCTGCCGATGCCACTCATGATAATAGCGAAGGATCGCGTGCGGCAGGCCAAGCGACAGGACGGCGGGCAACACGAACGGTAGCAGAGAGATCAATGCCAATTCGCCGAACTCGTCCGGAGTGAGCTGCGAGACATAGGCCGGCAGGAGGAGGACCGCACTGGCGCGTTGGAGAAGGTTGCCGAGGCCGTAGATGCCGACGTGCCCCGCCAGCCTACGTAGGGCTTGGGCAGAACTCAAACCGCTGTAACCGGGATGTCCGGCGGTTGAGTCGGGAATCCCCATCAAATCCCATTCAGCAGGTAACTCTGCGTGGGACGAGTATGCTCAATGGCCATAGTGGAGCCGTCGCGCGACCGCAGCACCGTGATCCCCGCCAACGTATAATTCTGCACGCGCGTCACCGTTGTTCCCAACCCGCCGCTCGGGCGAAGAAACTCACGGACGGTTACTCCAAATAGATCTTCCAGCGACCGCTCGATCCCGCCGAATGCCGGCACGGGCCCGAAGTCGGCGTCCAGAAACCGTCCGTCCGGCCGGTAGAGCCGCACGGTGGGATGGACGGTATCGGAATACTGGGGATTCGACGAATGATTGATCAGCATGAGCCCGGTGAGGTGAGTATCCGAGACCAACACTTTGGGATTCACGCTCATGAACCCGACATGTTTCTTCTTGGAGAAATCGTTGAGCGTCCGCGCGAAGGCTCCCGTCCGGTAGTTGGTGAAAAACCGGTCTCCTTCGTAACTCATCGAAAAAATATTGATATCGGACAGGGCATGCGCATGCTCGCCGATGTCCATGACCATCATGAACATGCCGTCCTCCACGGGAAGGCCTCGTGCTTCGCAGAGCTCATTCACATTGATCTCGAAGGTCTGCCCCGCCGACCAGGCACCGATCTCGCCGAAGTCGCAGAGAAATCGACCGTCGCGCGCCGTCAAGCCTCCTCGGACCGTCATCCGCTGAGCCCGACCGATCAACAACGGGATGAACATCCCCACATCCGGCATACGACCCTGCCGAATCCCGGCAAGGGTTTGCTTCGCGGCTTTTTTCCAGCTGAACTGACAGAAGTCCAGCCGCACGGCCTGACTCACCCTATTGGTACAGCCGCGAAAGATCGGAAACCCAAACCGCGGCTCGTGCTCTTTCCAATACGACGTAGGAAACATTGTCTTTCAGAAGTGATGAATGTTGAAGTCGCCGCCGACGTGTCGGGACAACGTCAGCGGCTGGTTGATGTGCCGACCCGACACGTGAACCGAACCAGGCTGCCCCTTGAGCTGTGCCCGCAAGTCGGGGACCAACTCAGCCAAGGGCAACACCACCGAGGCCCGGGGCCGCAACGTGAACGCCTTCCGATAAATCGACGTCCCGTCGCCTCGCCGGATGTCGACGTGGAACGTGCCGTCGCATTGGGCCGGATCTTCTCCGAAATAACTGTTCTGCACGATCACCGAAACGTCCACCGAAGAAGAGGACGGGATGACCGCCGGTTCGTATTGGATCCGGTGATCGTCCTCATACCGCATGCGGTCGGTTTCGTGTGTGAAATCCGCATGCCCCCGGGTATCCCAGTAGGTGGCGAAGAACAAAGTGCCCACGTACTTTTGATGCCGTAAGGGAGGCATTGCATGAGGAACCAATTGCACTCCGATGCTTCCCTGAAAACGCGCCACGAGATCGGACAGCCGGCATTGCCATTGTCCCAACGAAGCGAGCTGGTGCGTCGCCCGTGCGACTTCCTCCCCTTGTTCGTCGAAGAGATAGACATGGGCGGTCGATTCCACGGGGCGGTCCTCGGTCAGAAGACTGTAATAATTGAAGAGCGAGATCCTGGTGTGGAAGGAGTCGTCCTCCCGTCCCCAGATCAGCGTCGGGACCGTCCGGTCGAGCACGTAGGGATGGGTGTTTAACTGGGCGCTCATAACGTCAACGCGGCCCTGTGAAACATGTTAGTGGTAAGCCGCGCGTCGGCGCCGCTCTGCCGGTTCAACAACGTCCTGGCAATCCACAAGCGGCGGGTCACATAGTTCCACTGTAGCGCCTGTACGAGCCGCTTGGCCAGGGGCATGGTGGCGGAGGGTCTTCCCACCCGCGTTTCACGCGCAAAGGGCTGCGCCAAGGCCAGGAGACGAGCGGCGCCGTCCGTCTTCCGGGTGAGGGGATATTCCCGTTCCAGCCGATAGGCCTCGATGATCCACTCCAGTATAGTCACTTCCTGCTCAGACAGCGCTTCCTTCCAGCGTCCGATCGGACGCTGGTCGAACGGCTTCAACCGGTCACGCAAATCCGACGCCAACGAATTACCCCGCCACAACTCACCGCCGTACGAGGGGATCAACAGTGCCTCGTGCCAGGCAAGTCCCAACCAGGCCGCAATTTCCCTGATGACCGGCTCGCCCAGCTGAATCATGTGCTCGTAATACACCAACCGGTACTGCTGCGGATACTTCGCCACATTGGCGTAGGCACTTTCCAAACTCGCCAACAGGCGGTCGCGAATGAAATTGGTGGCGTGGTAGCCGATGCCTTGATACTCAGGCTCGTCCATCATGCGTTTCAGCGCCAGATAATTGTCGCGGGGATCACGCAGCACGTGCAGAATCTTCGCCCGAGGAAAATTATCAAGGATCCGCGCGACCGAATCGTAATGGCGCGGAGTCTTTTCGATGACATGCGTGACGCGTTCGTGCGCTTCCTCCGGCAGACTGTCCTGCGCGAGCGAAGCAAATATGGACCACAGGCGTCGCGGCAACGCGGGATCGGTCGGATCACTATCCAGTGCGGCCAGACGCCGGTCGAATGTCTCCGGCGTCACGCCTGCATGAATAGTATGCTGCGACATCAGTTTGCCGTAGAACGTACGAAGTCGTTCCGCCAACACCTCCCGGCCGCTCACCCCTCTCAACGGCAAGTGGAACACCGCCGACTCAAGCAGCGTGACCACGTTCGGATGGGAATCGAACAGGGACAAGAGAAACGTCGTGCCTGACTTCGGCGTCCCGACGATGAACACCGGCTGAACCGATTCTGAATTCATACCGCTGCCCTCGCTCCGGATGCGTGCGCTGCGTTCATACGCGTCCTCCTGCCCCGCACAACGCCTCTCTGAACGTCCGAATGACACGGGTTTGATCCTCCTCGCTCAGTCCCACCGAGGATGGGAGACTCAATGCGCGCTCGTACAGCCGGTCCGCCGTGTCACAGGCATAGGCGGGACAGTCACGATGGGCGGGCGACCGATGCAGAGGCTGCCACAGCGGACGCGTTTGAATGCCGTGCCGTTGGCAAAAGGTCAGTACCTCGCGCCGGCTTCTTCCGGCGCCGACCCCCTCGACGAGTACCGAATAGAGCCACCACGCGCTCCGCGCCTTCGGGGATTCCTCCATCGCGCTCACACCGTCCAGGCCGGAAAATGCCTCGGTATAGCGGGCGGCGATCCGGCGCTTGGCGTCGAGAAACGCCTGAATCCGCTCAAGCTGCGCACATCCGATGGCAGCCTGCACGTTCGTCAGCCGGTAATTGAATCCCACTTCGTGGTGGATGTATTCGACGGGATCGTCCTTGGCTTGGGTCGTCAGATACTTCGCCTTTCCGGCCCAGTCCTCGCGATCCGTGACGAGCATACCGCCCCCGCCGGTAGTCAGCAGCTTGTTGCCGTTGAAACTGAAGCAGGCCGCATCGCCCCACTGGCCAACCGCCCGTCCTTCATAGGACGCCCCCAAGCTTTCCGTCGCGTCTTCGATCACCGGCACGTCATACTCGCGCGCGAGCGCACAAATGGTCTCGATGTCACAGGGATGCCCCAGGATGTGAACGGGAAGAATCGCCCGCACCCGACGACCGGTCCGCTTGTTTCTCAGGTGCCCCTGACTCCGGTCGCACTCCGTCCGCAAGAACTCAGCCAACTTGTCGGCATCCATCTGCCAATAGCGAGGCTCCGCATCGATGAAAAGCGGCCACGCCCCCAAATAGCGCACCGCGTTGGCCGGGGCGATGAACGTCAGCGTCGACACCAGCACCTCATCGTCCGGCTGAACCCCGGCAACTTTGAGCGCGACGTGCAATGCGGCGGTACCGCTGGAGGTTGCGACCCCATACGTGGTCCCCACGTACGACGCCACCGCCTGCTCGAACCGATCGACATAGGCGCCGACCGATGATACCCATCCGCTGTCCAAGCAGTCTTTGACATATTCCCACTCACGACCGCGAACTTCCGGTTCGGACAGCGGAATGAACGGCTGCGAGACGGTCGGCGGTTGGCGATCAGACGGCATACACACCTGGTCGATAGCGGTCGAGATGCCCCTGCATCCACTCGATCGTCCGACGAAGCCCCTCTTCAAGCGTGACCGACGGAGTCCAACCCAACAGAGTCTGCGCCCGTCGGTTATCGGCCAGCAGTCGCTCCACCTCGCTGGTCGCAGGACGAAACCGCCGCTCGTCGGTCACCAATTCGATCGACCTCCCCACCAGGGATCCGATCAGCAGCGCCAAATCCCGAATCGCGATCTCCCGTCCGGAGCCTAGGTTCACGGTGTGCCCCACCGCGTCCGGCGCGACGGCGGCCCGTACGAATCCTTCGACGGTATCGGCCACGAAATTCAGGTCGCGCGTCGGATCGAGGTTTCCCAGCCGAACCTGCGTGCCGGTCAAACACTGCGTGATGATCGTGGGAATCACGGCGCGAGCGGACTGCCTGGGGCCATAGGTATTGAAGGGGCGCACCGTCACGACCGGCACACCGAAAGACAGATGACAGGCTTCGGCAATCTTGTCGGCGGCGATCTTGCTCGCCGCATAGGGTGACTGCGCCTGCAGGGCATGGGTTTCGGGGATGGGCACCACGCGGGCCGTGCCGTAGACTTCGCTCGTGGAGGTATGCACGACGCGCCGTACCCCGTTGGCGCGCGCCGCCTGCATCACATTCAAGGTTCCCTCGACGTTCGTTCTCACGAAGGATAGCGGCGCCTGATACGAATAGGGAATCGCGATCAAGGCGCCGAGATGAAACACCACGTCGCAGTCGCGCACCGCCTCGGCGACGAGATCGCGATCCGTGAGATCTCCCGCAAGCACTTCCATGTGCTGCGCGTGGGGAGACCGGTCGAGCCATCCCCAGGACCCGTCGGCCCGGTAATGCACCAAACAGCGGGTCTTGGCGCCGAGCTCCGTCAACCGCTCGCTTAAGTGGCTGCCGATGAACCCCCCGGCCCCCGTGACCAGCACCCGCGTCCCAGACCAGTTCATTTGTCCTGTTGCCATTCTTTGATGAGTTCCTGTGCCTGCTCGTAATCCGCCGGCTGCCCGATGTCCAGCCACCCTTCCCGGATCGGGAAACTTGCCACGCGGCGCCCCTCTCGGAGCAATTGCTGGATGAGATCCGTCATGTCCGTCCGCTCACCGGGCGCCAGCAGCCGGTACACGCTCGGCTCGAGCAGGTAGATTCCGGCATTCACAAAGAAATTGAAAACCGGCTTTTCCGTCACCCCGCGCACCATGACGCCGTCGGACTCGATGACGCCGAACGGCACCTGCACATCGTATTGGCGCACCGCCACGGTCAAGTCCGCCTGTTGAGCTCGATGGAACTGGAGCATCGCCTGAAAATTCACCTGGGTCAGAATATCCCCGTTGATGACCAGCGTCGTCTCGGTGGGAGCCTCGATGAGACCGAGGCAACCGGCGGTCCCCAGCGGGCGATCCTCCGTGACATACGATAAATCGACCCCGAACTCCCGTCCGTCTCCGAAATGGGATTCAATCTTCTCCCGCTGGTGGTGGGTGCTGACGTTGACGCGTTTGATGCCGGAATCGCGCAAGTGCGAGATGATGATCTCGAGCAGCGGCTTGTCCCCGACCGGCAGCATCGGTTTCGGAGTCTGCTCGGTGAGGGGGTAGAGCCTGGTGCCTTTTCCCCCCGCCATGATGACCGCCTGCAGCGGCAGGACCTGCCGAGGCAGGAACTCATCGCGTGTCACCAATCCGACCACCCGCTGCTCCTGGTCGAGAATCGGCAAATGCAGAATGCTGTGCCGTTGGAGCAATTGGAGGTACCAATTGGGATCCTGGCCCAATGCCGCCGAAATCGGTTGCGAAAACACCGACCCGGCCTTTTGTTCGAGCAGGACTTCGACCGGATTGCCGAGGTCGATCCGTGTCAGCATGGCCCGGCGGAGGTCTCCGTCCGTCACGGTCCCGACCAACCGGTGCCGTTCGTCCACGACCAAAACAATCCCCAGGCGGCTGCGATCCATCATCGCCGCCGTCTCGCCGACCGTTGCGGTCCGGGCAATACAGAAACTGTCCGTGTTCGTATTCAACGCTTGCGCCGCAAGTCAGTTCGCTCTCACACCGTCAGGTTAACGGATGCCGGAGCTGCCACTGATCCCCTTCCTTCTTCCACAAATGAGGCGAGCGGAATTCGTCGCACAACTGCATGAACCGTTCGGGGGCAATCCCCAAATACTCCATGACTTCCTTGAAGTATTGGTTCGGGAACTCCCCGTCGAACCGTCGCACCAACGCCACCCCTTCTTCCCTCGTGAGGTGACGGTTGCGGATCTCCTGTGACGCATCATACGTCGCCCGGCCGATCCCGAACTTGATGTAGGTCGTGTAGTAGTGAAAGCCGTCGATTTTGTCGTCGAGGCTGTTGTACTTGCTGTACGTCCCCTCAGTCCGCACCGGATTCGCTTCAAATCCCGTATGTTCGATCGCATAGTAATAGCATTCCTGAGGCGTCCACTTCAGGTAGTAGCCCAGATAATGCACCTCGACCTTGCTCCGTTCGAGGTCCTTGTAATCCGCCGGAAGATAGGCCAACAGGTCGTTGAGACTCAGACCATGCCGCTCGATCAATTCGTCGATCGAGACCCCGCCCAAACTGACATCCGAGAGATTCTGCAGCGTGAAAAAGGACTTGTCCCGCAGCGACTGCTGATTGTCCGCGATGGGATTCCCGTACTCAGCCTCGTTCTCGCCGTAAAACACGAGCGGGATCTCGTACCGAATCGCCATCTTCGGCGCCAGATTCTTTTGCCCGAGAATGAACGACTGGAACGGATGAAGCAGATTCTCGATCGCCAGTTTGGTCAGCAGCCGATGGGCTTTCCCGTTCGGCTTGAACGTCACGTTGTCGAATCCGCCGACTTCGATCCAGTTGCGAAAATTGCGCAGACCGATATCGGTGTAGAGGATCGGCGGCCACGTTACGGTCAACGGATGCATCCCATACTTGTACTTCAGCACATGGGCGGCATACGCGCTGTCCTTTCCGCCACTGCCGGGCACCACGCAATCATAGTATCCGTCCTTTCGGCGGTATCGATCGAGCAAGCGTAGCAGCTCGTCTTCCCGCTGTTTCCAATCGATGGCTTCCTTGCGCTCCGCGAACCGGCAGGCGTCGCACACGCCCGCCTCGTCGAAATGCAGCGACCGGTGGCGATGGTTTTTCCCATGCTTGAATTCAACCGAGGAAGCTGGACGCTGATTCGACATCACGCATCGGGCGCAGTAACGGACGGTTTCGGGTAGTCCATATTTCGCTTCAAGCTTTTCCTGCACGGTGTGCTCCCTGTTCAAGAGTCATCGCCTTGGCGGCGAAATTTCGATAGATGCGTAAGCCGGAAGGCCCGCTTCGTTCAGGATGAAACTGGCATCCGGTGACGTTGCCCTCGATAAGGGACGAACAAAACTCGAACGCGCCGTACCGCGTAACGGATAGAACCTTGTTCCCTTGCTCCGGGCGACAATAGAACGAGTGGACGAAGTACATGTACTCTCCCGATGCCAGCGTCTGGAGCGCGGTCCCATCCCAGGCCGGCACCAACTCCCCGCCCGGGACGGCTCCCTGCGGCGGATGCACCGCTTCCCATCCGACGTGCGGGACCTTGGACACCAACTCCCGCTCCGCCTCCATCGGCAACTGAACGACATCCCCTCGAATAAGATCCAACCCACGGTGGCGCCCGAACTCCCGGCTCTCACTCATCAACAACTGCATCCCCAGGCAGATGCCCAGCAGCGGCGTGCCGTTTGCCGCAACATCACGTAAAACCGGGATCAAGTCAAGGGCGGCCAAATTGCGCATGGCCTCGCCGAACGCTCCCACGCCGGGAAGAATGACGCCGGATGCGTCGAGGATATCCTGCTTCTTGTTCGTCACTACGGCATCGACTCCGACGCTTTGGCAGGCACGCAACACGCTGAACAAGTTACCCATCCCGTAGTCGACGATGACCACGCTCCCTGTCGACCGATCAGACATGGGGCACCGACTCGCCGACAACGCGGCAGGGAATGTCGGCCTCGCGAAGCACCCGTTTCACGTCCTTCACGGATGCGCCCTCCACCTTGGAAAAGCCCCGAGCCTGCTTCAGAAACTCCACGTTTCCTTCCTCTCCCGCGCTGTATCCCGCGCCCGTTCGTTTCAGCAGATCATAGTGCAGCATCGACGCCAAACAGACCGCATCGGCCGCTCCTTCGACCACCACTTCCCGAATGTGTCCGAGGGTGCCGGCCCCCCCGCAGGCCACCACGGGAATGGTGACGGATCGTGCCACCTGGCGCGTCAATTCGAGGTCGAATCCCTTACCGGTGCCTTCGCGATCAATGGAGGTGAGCAGAATCTCGCCGGCTCCCAATTCTGCGGCTCGCCGGGCCCACTCCACGGCATCGACGCCCGTCCGCTCTCGGCCGTTGTCCGTATAGGCCTCATACCCTCCGGCCGGCGTGCGAATGGCTTCGATGGACACGACGACGGTCGAGGAGCCGAACTTCCTGGCCGCTTCCCGTACCAGTTCCGGGCGGGCGATCACGGCCGTGTTCAGCGAGACCTTATCGGCACCCGCCACCAGGACTTGCCGGATATCTTCGAGCGAACGCACCCCCCCTCCGACCGTCAACGGGATGAAAATGTCGTGCGCGGTGCGGCGAACGAAATCGATGAGGCTATTTCGCTGGTAGAGACTGGCCACGACATCCATGTACACCAGTTCGTCGATGCCTTCCCGATAGTAGGCTTGCGCGAAATGTTCCGGACTGCCGAGGACACGGAGTCCTTCCAGATGCACCCCTTTCACAAGATTGGGGCCCTTGATATCCAGCCGCGCGATGACCCTGACACTCATGACCGACTCCGCGACGATAAGGAACAGGCAGGCACGCCGGCGACCGTATCGCCCGCGACCACGTCTCTGATGACGACCGCCCCCGCCGCCACCACGGCCCTGGCTCCGATGGTGATCCCTTCACGAACGGTCGCGCCGGCTCCGACATGAGCCGCCTCGCCGACACGGATGCCTCCCGCGAGCGTGGCACCGGACGCAAGGTGTACATGGTCGGCAACGACGCAGTCATGCTCCAGAATCACGCCGGAGTTGACAATCACGTTCGCACCGATCACGGCGCGAGGCCCGACGATGGCACCCGCCAGGACCACGGTCCCGTCCCCCAGCACCGCCGAGGGCGAGACGACAGCCGAGGGATGCCGGAGGCTCCAGGGTTGAAGGCCGCTCGCGAGGGCCCGCTCGTAGACACGGATACGCGGTCCATTGTCACCCGTTCCCCCGAGGCCCACAAGAAAATGGGTCACGCCCTCCGACCTCAGCTTCGGCATCAGCTCATCGCCGCCGCGAATCGGAATGCCGAGCAACTCCTTGCCCCATCGAATCGGGTCCGACTCGAGCACGCAGACGATCTCGACCTCCCCTGCCGCCGAAGCCGCCTCGAGCAACACGGCGCCATGCCCACCGCCGCCCGCGATGACACCACGTGGTTTATCCGCCATGCCGCGCAGCTCCCCAATCGGCCCCTTCCGGCGACGGCTGGTCGTGAAACACCTTCCTCAGCAGCGACGAGTCCAACGGCACATCCCTCAGCTTCGCGAGAATCCGTTCGGCTGCGCGACCGTCTCCGTACAGATTGGGGCGGCCCGCCAACCGCTGTCGCATCGCCGGCGTCAACGCCTGTTCCAGGCCACGTTCGATGTCCACCGCGTCATACCCGACGTCGATCACGTTCACATCCCTGAGACGGCCTTCCTGCCTGGTCCCAACGTTGATCACCGGCAGATGAAAGGTCATGGCCTCGATGATGCCGCTGGATGAATTACCCACCATAGCTCCCGCAACCGCCATCAAACTGAAATACGCCTGCGTCCCCAGGTTCTCGATGAGGCGGCTTCGCGGGACCCGCCGGACGAACGCCTCGATCTCCCGACGGATGGAATAGCCGGCGGTATCCGTATTGGGAGCGGTGAATATGATGGGACGATCCACCGTCGCCAACGCCTTGCACAGTTGCTCCGCCTGCCGGGCCGCGGATTCGTACTCGAGTGTCGTCGGATGCATGGTCACAAGCACCGGAGCGGGATCGAGCGGCAGTCCGACCAAGTTCTCAAGGGCCTGCCGCGACAGCAACGGAACGGTTGCAACATTGTCCAGGCCCAGCGCGCCGCTCACCGCGACCCGCCAGGGTGCTTCCCCCATTTGGACAACGCGCCGCGCATAGGCATCCGTCGCGGTAAAGTGCAGATGGCTCAACTTCGTGAGACTGTGGCGCAGCGCCTCATCGATCGCCCCCAGCGTGAGTTCGCCGCCATGGATATGGGCCAGCGGGATCGTGAACGGAACCGCCGCCATGGCGGCGGCGTGCATTTCGAAACGGTCGCCCAACAGGACAAGCAGATCGGGGCGCCGGCGTGAAAAGACCTGCGCAAATCCAATGGTGGCCAACCCCATGGCTTTGGCGATTCCGGCCGGCCGGTCGGATGCCAATGCCGCCTCCACCCGCTCGGCGACGCGAAATCCGTCACGCTCAATAAGGGTGACGGTCTCGCCGAACGTCGGAGACAGATGGGCGCCGGTCGCATACAGGAGCAGCTCCAGCGAGGGGTCCGCGGCGATGGCGCGCAGCAGCGGCACGTAGATGCCGTAATCGGCCCGACTGCCCGTGACGACTCCGATCGCCCTCATGCCAGGACGTCCTTAGTGATCGGAGTACCGGCCGCAATGGCCTTGCGCACCCGCCGGCCGATCAAACGCTCGCGCATGTCCGGGGGAAGCCCCGTGCCCGGCCGTCTGATCGCCAGCATATCCGCAGTAAGTAGGCTGCCAGAAGTAATGTCCCGCGCTGCGACGACGCTCTTCCTCGCAACCGCGGCGATCTCCGCCTCCGCGGGAGCCGGCCTCTTCGCGCCGTGTCCCAACGCCTGTTCGATGAGACGAATACCCTTCACCATCTGCGTAAGTTCCCCCGGTTCGAGCGAGGCTCGATGGTCGGGACCCGGCAGCGTCCGGTCGATCGTGATGTGCTTCTCGATCATGGCGGCCCCGAGCGCGACGGCGGCTAGAGCCACTTCGATCCCCTGCGTATGGTCGGAAAACCCGACCGGATAGGAGAAGGTTCGTCTCATCGTCTCCATCGCCCGCAAATTCACGTCACGGGGGTCCGTCGGATAGTTACTGACACAATGCAGCAGGACGATCTGCCGATTGCCCGTCTGTTCCACAGCCTGGACCGCCGCGGACACTTCGTCCATCGTGGCCATTCCCGTGGACAGGATCACGGGCCGTCCCATCCTCGCAACATGGGCAAGAAACGGCACATTCGTCAAATCGCCCGAAGAGATTTTGAAGGCCGGCAGACCCAATGACTGCAGATCATCCGCGCTGAGCTCATCGAACGGCGTCGAGAGAAAGAGAATATGCCGCAACCCGCACGCCGCCTGAAGTTCCGCATGGGCTTCGTCAGGCAATTCCAGGCGACGCAGCAGCTCCAATTGCGACGATTCCCCGCCCGTCGCCTCCCGCTGATACCGTGCCGTCGGGGCGCCGGCGGTCACGAGACGCTCGGCCCGAAAGGTCTGGAACTTGACGGCATCCACGCCGGCTTCGGCGGCGATGTCGATGAGACGTTTCGCCATATCCAAGTCGCCGTTGTGATTGACCCCGGCCTCGGCAATCACGAAACAAGGCTGTCCCGAACCGATCGAGCGGCCGGCGATTTCTACGGTGGTTACCACGCCGTCCATCCTCCGTCGACGACCAAATTCTGTCCCGTCACGTACGAAGATAGATCGCTGACCAAATAAGCCACCGCCCCTTTCATGTCTTCTTCCGTGGCCATCCGCCCGAGCGGTGTCCGAGCGTGATAGCGCTCGACGAACGCCTCTGCCTGATGCCGCCATACCCCGCCCGGCGAGAGGGCATTGACGCGGATGTTCGGAGCGCACACGGTCGACAGGTACCGCATCAATTGCAGGAGTCCCCCCTTTGAGACGCCATAGGCCGCAGGGTTCCCCATGGCGGTTCCCTCGTACAGCCTGGTATCGGGGCCCACCAGCCCGTAAATCGACGACACCAACAATACGCACCCCTTGCCCGAGGCCGCCAGCGACGGCTGAGCCTCCTGCACGATGGCGAAGGCTGCGGTGACATTCACCCGCATCACGGCATCCCACGGCTCATGGGACTGTTGTTCGAAGGGAACGGCCCACCCGGTCAAGCCGCTGGTTCCCACATAGGCTGCGGCATGAACGACGATGTCCAATCCCCCCAACCGCCCGATGACATCTTGCACCATGCGTCGCGTCGCGGACACATCGTTGAGATCGCATCCGAAAAACGCCGTTCGCCCTGTGCTTAACGCGGAGAGTTCCGTCGCCCGCCGTTCACAGGTTGCTGCCTCGCGGTCGCACAACGCGACGGTGGCACCGAGTTCCAACAACGTTTCCGTGATCGCCAGCCCGATATGTCCGGCCGCGCCGGTCACGAGCGCCCTCCGGCCTGTCAGGCTGCTCAATTCGCCGATCGACTTCATGGCCGGCGCTCCGCCCCGGCCAGCCAGGACAACGTCACCAGCTTGGCCTTGACCAACGCTTCCGCCGCCTCGAATTGCTGCAGGTCGTCGATCGACATGGCTCGAATTTCCGGGATCTCCAGCATGAGGTGTTTACCCTGTCCCCGCCAGCCTATTTCCTGCCGACGAACGAAATCGGCCCGCCAGATGTACAGTGCGCCGTTGATCCGATAGACCTTGGGCACATCCTGGCGTCGTGTAAACCCCGAACCGGTCTCCAGCAAATCTTCCATATACCCCCGGCGGTTGACGACACAATGCCAGATCGGATTGAACGGCGGCTCAGAGACGCTCACAATGCCCACGGCGTCGGCATCCTTCGACAGTTGCCGCAGGCCTTCGGTCACATCAGCCGGCTCTCTGGCCGGCGACGTGGGGTCCAGCAGCATGAGAAAGTCGAATGCGGGCGATTCCCGTTCCTCGATGAAGCGGAGCGCATGGCGCAGCACCGGCCACATGGGCGTCTCGCTTCGCGCCAAATCCGCGGGACGAATGAAAGGGACGTCTGCACCGTACGCTCGCGCCACCTGCGCGATCTCCAACGAATCGGTGGACACGACGACCCGATCGATCTCCGGACATTGCCTCGCAAACACAATGGAATGGGCGATCAGCGGCAGGCCGGCAAACAGACGGATGTTCTTGCCCGGCAACCCCTGGGAACCGCCCCTTGCCGGAATGACCGCCAGTACCCGCGCCGGCCTCGTCATGCATACTCCACGGGCTCTTCATGGTGCGACAGGTCCGCCTTGCGCGCCGCATCACACACGGCCAGCGCGTTGGCTCCTTCTTGCCCCGTAGCCAAGCGATCATCGATATCCCCGGCGGCGCAACGCAGAAACGCCTGAGCTTGCGCGGCGAACATCTCCTCACGCGATTGATCGGCCGTCCGTTCCTCGGTCTTGCCGTCCGCCAATTCCAGCCTCACGGACTGCCGAACGGCGTCCCAGTGGAGTGTTCCCCGCTCGCCGCACACAGTCATCCGTCGTCTCGCAGGCCGCGTCACGTAATCCAGCCTCATCGACACGATCGCTCCGGCCGCCGTCTGCCACAACAGATCCGCCGCCTCTTCAGCCTCGATCCCGAGTTTCCCCGAATTGTGCAAGCGGGCCTGCAGCGATGCCGGCCAGCCAAAGAGCCATCCGGCATAATCGATTTCATGGATCACATCGCGCAACACACCACCTTCTTCACGCCGAGCCGAGTAGGACTCGAGGTAGGAACGAGCCGGTCGCCAATCAGGCAAATAGGACTGGCACTCGATGCGAACGCTGGCAAGCGCTCCCAGTGTCGGCAGCCAGGAGCGAGCGATCTCCAGCGACTGGGCGAACCGCATGACGCAGGCCACCCAGAGACCGGCCTCCCCGGCGCGCGCCCGTTTCCGCAACTCCTTGGCCTCAGCCCCATCGACGCAGAGCGGCTTTTCCACCAACGTATGCAGTCCGGATGACAGAGCTGTGAATCCGTCGGCCAGATGGCGAGACGTATCGGACGCAATGATGCAGCTGGACAGGGTCCAAGACTTGATGGCATCGGCCAGGGTCGCGGCGGTCGCATACCCCATCTGTTGCAGATCGGCCTGACGCTCGTGCCGTTTGGGAATCGCGACGGGGACGACCCCGATGCGTTTCAATGCCGTCAGGTGTCGAAGCCCCGCGCTGCCTGTTCCGATAACCGCGACAACCCGGCTACCGTCGTGAATGGCTTGCATGCCTCCGTGTGGAACCCTTTCCGTGAGCCCTGCCCGAACATCGCGCACGGAGAGCCGACCGATCGTCCTGCCGGCATCCGCACCCAACCCCAGCGGGATCGCTCAGTGGCTGGGGCATCATACTCATTTTCCGAACTCAGGGCAAACCAGGAGGGACCGCGGATCGACCGCGCTAGGCTTTGACGGTGGAGCGGCGGACCGCACCACTGAAAGAGATGGAGACACCGAATGCCGCCAAGATCCAAAAAAGGTAGGACAGGCTTCCGGCAAACATATAATCGAAGATATTGCGCACGGCAAACCCCAGGATAGCCATCGCCGCTCCCAACAAGAGTACGCGTTCATCCCTTCCCACACCCTCTCCTCGGGGGATTAAGAACTGGCGCAGGATCGCGGCAAACAACCAGATGAACAGCACCAATGCCGGCACCCCGCCCCCTAACGCCACCATGATGAACGTGCTGTGCATGGCCGGGAGCACCCGTTCGCGTTCATTTCTCGCCCGCTGGACTTCCGGATCGTACTCCGGGTGTCGCTTCAAGAAACTGTTGTTTCCATACCCGATGCCGGTCAAGGGGTGCGCCAGCAATTCATCCGCTCCAAGCTTCCAAACGGCAATCCGAGACTCAAAGGTCCAGGGATCCATGGTCGGCGAGGGTCCCCCCACGCGGGTAAGCAGCATCAATCCGCCGCCGACCAGCGCCAAGCCGATCACCACGATCAGCATCATCCGACGCCCCCATCCCACCATCCCCACGGCGATCGCCTGGACGACATGGGCCAGCCACCCAGCCCTGGTGAGCGAAGCAACCTGTGCGAGCGTAGCGACCGCCGCCGTGCCGACGACGATGATCCGCTGCCGCCATTCACGATACACGAAGCCGGCGGCAATCAGCATGGGCAACGCCAGTACGATATAGGTGCTCAGCCAATTGTAATCCGATGAAGGCGCCCCGGCCCGAATCGCGCGACTCTGCCAGGACCCGCCACGGATCACGAACTCCCCGACCGCATAGACCGACATGCCGAGACACCCGGTCACGATCGCCGCGACCAACAAGGGCTTCCATCTGCCGTCGCGCTGCCGTCCGATGACAGCAGCGGTCCAATAAAACGCGAGCGCATGCGTCACGAACTTTCGCCACTCCGACAGGCTGTATCCGGGGTCGGTGGCAAAAGGCACAGTCCCGAGCACCCAGATCACAAACAGCCCGAGCGGCAGATCGACGGCCGACCGATGCAACGGAAGAGTCCTGTCGCGAATGGAGACGAAGACCACTGCGGCAAGGAGAGAGAACAGCAGATACTCTTGGAGATGGAACCAGCCAGGAAAGAAGCTGGTGAAGGTCACTGCGGCAAGCCCATAGAGTTGGACGTCCCAAAACGAAAGTCGTGCGGTCGAAGACGGAGGATCCTGGGAGGAAGGGATCAGTACCGAAGCGGCGGAAGATGGATTCTCGTCCCGCATCACGGCGAAGACTTACCCCGTCCTTCGAGCCAACGAACGTCGGCTTCGACCATTTCCGAGACGAGATCGTTGAAACTCAACCGGTACGACCAACCCAATGTTGCCTTCGCTTTGGCCGGATCGCCGAGCAACGTCTCCACATCAGCCGGCCGCAGGAACTGCGGATCGATCTGCACATAGTCCCGATAGTCCAATCCTAAATGCCCGAAGGCCGCTTCGGCGAACGCCCGTACCGTATGCTGTTCGCCGGTCGCGATGACGTAGTCGTCCGGTTCATTCTGCTGCAGCATCAGCCACATGGCCTTCACGTATTCACGGGCATGCCCCCAATCCCGTTTCGCCTCCAAATTTCCCAGTTTCAGTTCCTTTGCCAACCCTAACTTGATCCGCGCAGCATGGGACGTGATTTTTCGTGTCACAAACTCATAGCCGCGACGGGGCGATTCATGGTTGTACAAGATGCCCGAGCAGGCGAACAGCCCGTAGGCCTCCCGATAGTTCCTCGTCAGATCGAAGCCCGCAACTTTGGAAATGCCGTAGGCCGACCGGGGATGGAACGGCGTGCGCTCCGTCTGCGGAACTTCCTCCACTTTGCCGAACATCTCGCTGGATGCGGCGAAATAGAAGCGGCAGAGGGGAACCACGTCGCGGAGGGCCGCCAGCATATGGTGCGTGCCGTTGATATTCGCGTTGAGGGTCGAAAATTCGTCCTCGAAGGAATAGGCGACAAAGCTCTGGGCCGCCAGGTGGTAACATTCCTCCGGACGCACCACATTCAAGACCCTATAGAGGCTGGGCAGACTTTCCAGGGAGCCGGCATGCAAATGCAGGCGATCCTTCACATGGGCAATCCGCCACAGGCGGTGTTCAGGGTCCTCCAGCGCGACACGACGGACGATCCCGTGAACCTCATACCCCTTTTCCAGCAGATACTCGGCCAGGTACGATCCGTCTTGTCCCGTGATTCCCGTAATCAACGCTCGTTTCATGCCCTCGTTCCCCCTGAAAGTCCAAGACTGTACCGTTGCAGCCGACCACACCGCGTCCCGCGCTATGCAAACTTCTGCACCGCCTGAAGAATCAGGCCGACCGACTCGGCGGGCGATTCAATGCTGGTATTCACCACCACCTCCGCGCTGGTCGGCTCCTCATAGGGATCGGAAACCCCCGTGAACTGCTGAATCTCTCCACGCAAAGCCTTGGCATACATGCCTTTGACATCGCGCCGGATACATTCTTCGACCGCGCAACGAACCCACACTTCGATGAAGGCCCCCGGGCCTCCGACCTTCTCGATCATGGCCCGTACCTCGTTCCGGCTCTCCCGATAGGGAGAGACGGCCGCGACGATCGGGGTCACGCCATGTTTCGTCAGCACCTGACAGACCCATCCGATACGCAGGACGTTCGTGTCGCGATCCGATCGGGAGAAACCAAGGCCCTTGGAGAGGTGGGTACGCACCACATCACCGTCCAGAACTTCCAGGCGCTGATGTCCGCGTTCGAGTAAGTGGCGAAACAGATGGTTGGCAAGTGTGGTCTTTCCGGCACAGGGCAATCCGGTCAACCAGATGGTCATGGGCTTCATCGCGGCCCCTTCCGACTCAATCCATTACGACGCACGAACCCACCGGTCTTCCGCGGATGGTGATAGACAGAATGATGCGACGATGCAGGAGCAGGTGTGAATGTCGGGCTGCACGCCCGGAGTATAGAGAAAAGCCGAAGGTTCCACAAGAACGACATCATTCCGAGGCATGTCCTGCCGCATGCTTCAACGAGCGCCGATCGAGAAAAGAAACCGATCCGCTGATTAGGAGGCGGATACTCCGACCGATACCGGCTGGAGAAATCGCTTGAGCGCATCCTCCCATGTCGGCATACGCAGCCCCAACTCCAGATGACGATCCGACGCCAGCACGGAATAGGCCGGTCGCCTGGCGAGACGGCCTGCTTCGGCCGTCGTGATCGGCTCGACCGGCACGGACCGCCCGGAAAGGGAGACGATTGCAGCGGCAAATTCCCGCCAGGTGCAGGAGCCGGAGTTCGCCACGTGAAGAATCCCCGTCACCGGCCGATCCAGGAGTTGCCCGATGACGGCCGCCAAGTCCCCCGCGAACGTGGGACAACCGCGCTGGTCCGCAACGACCTTCAACACGGGCCGTTCGGAGGCCAGTTGCAGGATCGTCTTCACGAAATTCTTACCGTGACTCCCATACAGCCAGGCGGTACGGACGACCAACGCATTGCGGCACATCCCCAACACCCGTTCTTCTCCGGCCCGTTTCGAGGCTCCATAGACGCTGACCGGATTCGGAGCGTCCTTCTCCACATACGGACGGTGCGCCCGCCCGTCGAACACATAGTCGGTCGAGATATAGATCATTCGAGCACCGACCTGCTCTGCCGCTCGGGTCACCCGTTCGGTGCCCGAGGCATTGATCGCCATGGCCAACTCGGGATTCCGTTCCGCCCCGTCGACATCGGTATAGGCGCCGGCGTGCACGATGATCTCCGGTGCCGCATCCAGCATCGCGTCGGCGCAGTCCGGCTTGGTCAAGTCGAACGCCGGAAGATCAAGAGGAATGAGTTCGTGCTTTGCCAACACCCGCTGCAACTCATGACCCAGCTGTCCCTGTGCCCCCGTCAGCGCGATTCGCATGCCGTCCCCCGCTGCAAGCGCTGCTGGTACTGTCGCTGATAATATTCCTTAAACTCACCGGACTTAATGGGCTTCCACCACCGCTCATGCGTCCGGTACCATTCCACTGTCTGCCTGAGTCCTTCCTCGAACGGCACTTCAGGCCTCCAACCCAATCCCCGCAGACGGGTGCAGTCGATCGCATATCGCCGATCATGGCCCGGCCGGTCCTCGACGAAGCGAATGAGCGTCCGAGGCTTGTCGAGCGCCGCCAGAATCTGGTCGGCCACCGTCACGTTTTCCCGTTCGTTCCCGCCGCCGACGTTGTAGATCGTGCCCGGCGCTCCCTGTTCGAACGCGTGCTGGATGCCGGCGGCATGGTCATAGACCGACAGCCAGTCGCGGCGCTGTTTTCCGTCTCCGTACAGCGGGAGCGGTTCGTTCTCGATCGCATTGGTCACGAACAGCGGGATGAACTTTTCGGGATATTGGTTGGGCCCATAGGTGTTGCTGCCTCGCGTGATGACCACGGGAAAGCGATACGTCGTCCAATAGCTCAGGACCAACAGATCTCCGCCCGCCTTACTGGCGGAATAGGGACTTCTGGGCTCCAATCGGTCCTCTTCAGTGCTACTCCCCTGCTCGACGCTCCCATAGACCTCATCGGTACTCACCTGAAGGTAGCGCTGCACGCCCTGCTGACGCGCCTCCTCGAGCAAAATACCCGTCCCCACCACGTCGGTCCTGGCAAAGGCACCGGGATCGAGGATGGAGCGGTCGACATGGGTCTCCGCCGCCAAATTGATGATTCCCTCGATGCGATAATCCCGCAGCACCGCGCGCACGGCCGGCTGGTCGCAGATGTCCGCCTGCACGAACGTATACCGCGGATGCGCCGCGAGATCCGTCAGGTTGTTCAGGTTGCCCGAATACTTCAGCGCATCGAGATTGACCACGCTGTGCCCGCCGTTCTCGATCAACCGGCGCACGAGATGGGACCCGATGAAGCCGGCACCGCCTGTCACCAGAATTCTCATCTACACATCCATTCGGTTCGCGCCGGTCTGCGCGACCAGCTGGTTGGCTTGGTACAGGGACTCGATCGTGCCGGCGTCGGTCCACCAGCCCTCAAGCCCGCTCCACGTCAATTCTCCCCGTTCGATGTAGGCGTTATTGACGTCGGTGATTTCCAGTTCGCCGCGCCCGGATGGTTTCAACGTCCGCACGATGTCGAACACCTTGGCATCGTAAAAATAGATTCCGGTGACCGCATAGGAAGACTTAGGTTGGGCTGGCTTCTCCTCGATCTTCACCACCCGGTTTCCCTCCAACACCGGCACGCCGAATCGCTGGGGATCCTTGACCTCTTTGAGCAAAATCTTCGCGCCGGTTTTCTGGGCCCTGAACTCCGTGGTCGCCTTGGCGATGTTGCCCTGGATCAAATTATCCCCCAAGACCACGCACACCGGCCCCTGATCGGCGAAATGTTCGGCCAGGCGTAGGGCATCGGCAATTCCGCCTTCACCCTGCTGATAGGTGTAGCTCAAATGCTTGAGCCCAAACTCCCTTCCGTTCCCCAGGAGCTTGAGGAAATCTCCGGCGCTGTTGCCTCCCGTCACGATCATCACTTCCAGAATCCCTGCGTTGACCAGGCTCTGGATCGGGTAATAGATCATGGGCTGGTTATAGACCGGGAGCAGGTGCTTGTTCGTCACTTTGGTGAGGGGCAACAGACGGGTTCCCAATCCTCCCGCCAACACGACGCCTTTCATTTCGGCACCTCATCTCCTTGGTGCAGTCCGTTCGCCCTGGAGCCAGTGCCCGGCACCGGGCATGCGAACGAGCCCCTGCGCAATGTTCTTGAAGAAGGTTTTCGCATGAGACGGTCGCGTTGCATACAGACTGAAGACAGGACAGGGTCAGCGGTCGGCTGTATGTGGGTCATCCACTATGGGCAGACTTGGAACGACGAAGGATGGAACGTCGGGACAAGTTTCTGTAGGAGCGCCGTCGCGCGGTCTGCCTCACCGTTATGGCAAGACCGTTCCACCTCTCGCAGCAGTTCCTCATCCAGATTCGCAGTCTCCACTGACAGGCTGACCGCCCGTTTCACCTTCAGATGCACGGTATTTTCGACCACCTCGCCCTCGTCGTACAACTGTTCGGCGAGTTTTTCACCAGGCCGCAGACCGATAAAATCAATCTTAACGTCGCGCCCCGGTTGCAGACCAGACATTTCGATCATGCTGCAGGCAAGATCGACGATGCGGATCTGTTCGCCCATGTCGAGGACGAAGACCTCCCCGCCCTGCCCGAGTGTGCTGGCTTGCAGCACCAATTGCACGGCTTGAGAAATGGTCATGAAATACCGTTTGACCTCGGGGTGCGTCACGGTCACCGGACCGCCTCGCCGAATCTGCTCGGCGAACAGCGGGACCACGCTGCCGCTGCTGCCGAAGACATTTCCGAATCTCACGGCGGAGAGTCTGGTCTCAGCGCCATTCATGCTCTGGATGATGCGTTCCGCCACGCGCTTGGTGGCGCCCATCACGCTCGACGGATTGACCGCCTTGTCCGTGGAGAGCAGCACCACCCGCGCCGCCCCCACCGCCACAGCGGCCTCAGCCACGATACGGGTCCCGATGATGTTGTTTCTGACGGCCTCGAGAGGGAACTGCTCCATGAGCGGGACATGCTTATGGGCCGCCGCGTGAAACACCACATCAGGCCGAACTTGCTGAAACGCGGCCGCTACGGTGTGAGGCTGAGTGATGTCGCCGAGCAAGGGCACAACCGTCCCGCTCGAAAGTCGCTGGCGCAGATCACGTTCGAGATGGTAGAGCGCGTTCTCCGATCGCTCGAAGAGAACGAGGCGATCCGGAGCCTGTTGGGCAATCTGCCTGCAGAGCTCAGCCCCGATCGACCCTCCGGCTCCGGTCACCAGCACCCGCTTCCCCTGCAAAAACGATGGGGCAACTATTGCAGGCTTAGGCGAGAAGCTGGAGTCCAGCAAGGTGTCGGCACTAAGGGATGGAGTGCTCAGCGTGCTCGCCTCGGCCCGATGGCGGTCGATAAATTGCTGGACCTGTTGGAGAAGCGTGCTGTCCACGGAACGCTCGAGCCTCCGCCACATGTCGCTGGTTCAGGAATTGGAACGCGAGCGCGCCGTCGAGCCACGCAGCTCAGCAGAACTCCTGATCCTGTAGCAGATTGGAGGGAGAAAACTCAACACCCGCGGGCCAACCGTACGCGGCTACCGCGGCAGCCAGGCCTGGAACATCAGCACGTCCCAGAGGTGATACTGCCAATTGGCGGCACCGGACAGATGCTGAATCCACTTTTCCCTGATCGGAGCGGGATGGAAGTAGCCTTCGCGCCGCAACCGGCCCTCGTCGAGCAAGTCCTCGGCCCACTCCCGCAAGGGGCCGCGCAGCCAGGAATCCAACGGCACCCCAAACCCCATCTTCGGCCGTTCGAAGAGCGGCGGCGGAACATAGCGAGCCAGCATCCGTCGCAGCAGATATTTCCCCATATCGCCGGTGCGGATTTTGAGGGAGAGCGGGAGGCGCCAGGCGAATTCCACCAATTCGTGGTCGAGAAAGGGAATCCTCGCCTCCAAGCCCACCGCCATCGTGGCCCGATCCACCTTCACCAGCAGATCGTCCGGGAGGTAGGTAACCGAATCGAGATACATCATCCGCATCGTGAAATCAGGCAAGGTCGGCCAGCGGGTACGGTCAGTCAGCAGCGTGACAGGCTCCTTTCCGCCGATCACGATCTCCTCCGGATCCTTCCAATGGGACACAAACCCGAAATACAGCTGATCCAGATCGCCGACGTCCAATGTCTGGGCCAGTTTGTACAGCTTCTCCCCCGGCACCTGTACAGAGGGCAACAGGCCGGCAAATCGTTGGAACCATCGATCCCACCCTTGCGGCGAGATCATTCTGATTGCGCGGGCCCCCCACGGGCGGGCGGCCGACGGAATCCATCCAATGCGGTGCCTGAGTGTCCGTCCCCAGAAATACCGGTTGTACCCGCCGAACAGTTCATCCCCCCCATCGCCCGACAGCGCCACCGTAACGTGCTGCCGTGCCAGTTCCGCGACCAGCGTCGTCGGCACCTGGGATGCGTCCGCGAACGGCTCGTCGTACAGAGTCGGCAGCCGGGGAATGACGGCCAGGGCCTGTTCCGGCGTCACGTACAATTCGGTGTGTTCGGTTCCCAGATGACGGGCCACCTCTTGTGCGTAGGGCGCTTCGTTGTACTCGGGTTCCTGATAGCCGATGGAAAAGGTACGAACCGGCTGGGTGCTCTCTGCCTGCATCAACGCCACAACCGCCGAGGAATCAATGCCGCCGGACAAGAAAGCCCCCACCGGCACATCCGCCACCATCCGGTTCCGGACGGAGCGTCGAAGCCGATGGTCTAATTCCTCGACGGCCTCGGCTTCGCTGCCCTGGAATGGATGGCCAAGCCCGCGCTCGACACCGCTGTTCAGCGACCAATAGGCACGGGATGGCGGCATCGTTCCCGGACTCATCGTGGGCCGCGAAAGTGTCACCCAATGCGCAGGCGGAAGCTTTGCGATGCCTTCATAGATGGAATACGGTCCGGGGATACAGTTGTGGCGGAGCAGGAGCGTCAGGGCAGAACGGTCCACGGATCGATTGAAGCGCGGATGGGCTCGGAGGGCCTTCAACTCCGATCCGAACAGAAACTGCTTCCCCATCCAGCCGTAATAGAGCGGCTTCTCCCCCATCCGGTCCCTGGCGAGCATCAAGGCCTTCGCCTCGCGGTCCCACAGCGCCAGCGCAAACATACCGTTGCACCGAACGAGGGTCGGCTCCAGTCCCCACCGCTCGATACCAGCCAGAAGGACCTCGGTGTCGGAATGGCCTCGAAAGCGATGCCCTGCCGTTTCGAGGTCTTTTCTCAGCTCGGCAAAATTGTAGATCTCGCCGTTGTAGACAATGACATAGCGACCCGACGCAGAGCGCATGGGTTGATGGCCGTTGGGCGAGAGATCCAGGATCGAGAGCCTGGCATGTCCCAGGGCAATCCCGCTGGCCGGATCGCGCCAGACACCTGCATCGTCCGGCCCCCGATAGCGAATCGCCTGCACCATCCGATGGATGGTGTCTTCGGGTTCCGGTACATCCAGGCTGAGAAGGCCGACAATGCCGCACATGCAGCGGGAGCTCCGGATTCAGGTGTGAGGACGGGACCTATCCCAGCTTCATCATGCCGACCACGTGTTCGGCGAAGGGGAGCGAGGAGGTAAAGGCCGGCGAGACGGCATTGAGGACATGGGTTGATCGAGGGCCAGGCTCGATGACGAAGTCGCTCAGCAGATCGGCCGTGCGGGTATCGATCAGTTGGGCGCGGATGCCCGGCTCCTTCCCCGGCAACAGATCGGCCATTTCGAACCCCACGCCGAGCGCCTCGGCCTCGCGGTAAAAACCGCCCCTGGTCAGCTTCACCATTTCCGTCAACGCGATCGATCGGAAGTGGTCGCGGTTGCGGCCGAAAAGCCGGATCAAATACTTGAGCATGGTGAGTCCATCGTGTAGGGTCGCGCCGCCGAGTCCGCGGTATTGCTCTCGTCCCAGCAAGGGCAGCGCCGAGGGACCGATCGTCACCTCGCCTTCCGGTCTCCGCGTAAAGTGCACGCCGAGGAATGGGTTACGCAAATCAGGGACCGGATAAATATTCCCTCGCACTTGAAGTTTTGACTCCGGCCGTAGGCGATAGAACTGCCCCCGGAAAGGAAGGATCTGATAGTGAAGACCGACGCCGTAGACATGCGCGATGCGATCGGCAAAGAGCCCGCCGCAGTTGACGAAGTGGCCGTGGGACAGGATGCCTTGGGAAGTCCGAACAGCCCCGTCCCTATCACGTCCCTGCCAGGCACAGCCAAAACGGAACTGGACGCCCTCGTTCTGCGCATCGAGCACCATAGCTTCCATGACCCGCTGGGGATTCACCACCGCCGTATCCCTGACGTACAGCGCATGCTGCACGGTTTTCGCGCAAGGCTCAATTTCCTTCAGCGCCTGCTGATCGACCAAGTCCACGCGGACGCCGTTGGCTTGCGAACGCGCATACAACTCCTTCAGCGCCGGCAGTTCAGATTCGGTCCTCGCGACGATGACTTTACCGTAGGCGTTGAGCTGGATCGATTTGTCCTGGCAGTAGGCCCGCAGGCGTCGATTGCCTTCCACGCACAGCGTCGCCTTCAGCGTGCCGGCCTTATAGTACACACCGGCATGGAGGACGCCGCTGTTGCGCCCGCTTGCGTGGAAGCCTGCAGTCGGCTCCTTTTCGATCACAGTCACGGAAGCGCGATGCCGGCGACGCAGTTCACGGGCGATGGCCACACCGATCACGCCGGCACCGGCGATCACAAAATCACTCGTCTCTCCCGCCATAGATTCTTTTCCCCCCGCTCACATCTTGATTCACCGCGTCCGGTCCGAACTCGCCTCAATACCTGCACCTGATCTGAGCATAGGGTCCCGATGCTGTCAAGGAACTCTCGTCGTTGATCGAATCTGTCTCGATCGCGCGAGGCCCATCACCGTTCCAATGCTCGCCGGTAGGCGGCCACGGTTTCCACCGCCGTCCGGTCCCAGGTAAACGCGCCTGCCCGCGCAAGGCCACGCTCCCGCAGGTCAGTGCGTCGAGCAGGCGATGTCAGCAGGTCCTCCAGGGCGGCCGTCAACTGTTCCGGCTTCCGTGGATCGAAGGTCAGCGCGCTGTCGCCCACCACTTCAGGGAGCGACGACGTGTTGGAGCAGACCACCGGAATTCCGCAGGCCATTGCCTCCAGCACCGGCAATCCGAATCCTTCATACAGCGACGGAAAACAAAAGATCGTGGCGGCCTGATAGAGCTGAATCAACTCCGTATCCGACACCACGCCCACAAGTCTCGTCTGCGATTCCAGGCCGGCCCGTTCAACCGCCGCCCGAATGTCCGCACGCTTGCACACATCCCCGGCCAGGACCAGGTCGACTCCGCCGCGTACGTCCTGGGACAATCGGCCGAATGCGTCAACCAAACACCCCACATTCTTCGTGGGATCGGACCCGGCGACACACAACACGGACGGCTTTCCCTCCGCCTGCCCACCGGCCAGCTTGAATCTGGTCGAGTCAAATCCCATCGGCGTGACGGACACCTGATCAGGGCGCAACGGGAACCGCGCGAGAATGTCCTTCCGCGAATGTTCCGAAATCGTGATGACTTGGTCGATCTTCTTCCAGCGATCCCCAATCAGCCAGGCCTCGAAGCGGCTGGTTAGGTTTGTTTTCGAGCGAAGTTCAGGAAAGAGGAGCGGCTTGATGTCGTGGATTGTAGTGACGAATCGCCCTCGCTTCCAAACCACGCAGGAATCGTAGGGAAAGTGCAGCAGATCGAATCCGCCGCTGAGCCAGGGCGCCACCTGCTCCCAGAACCGGCGTCGGAAGAAGGGAAACCGCACGATTCGATACTCGAAGTTCGGTCTCGCCTGGAACGGATGGGTCGGCGACGGAATGAGAATCCGATACTCGTTCGTCCGATCGACACGGCCGAGCGCATCGATCAGCTCCCGGCAATACCGTCCGATCCCGACGTTTTGATTCTTGAGGTGCCAGGCGGCAATCGTGATCTTCATGCACGGCCCGGCCGGTATTTCACCAGCACGCCCGCCGCCCCGTTGCGGCCCCTCATGAGCACCCGATCGGCGCTCTGCCTGACGGCGGAAGCTTTTCAACGAGCGTATGGCCGAATCGATGCAGCTCTGATCGCCGGACCCATTTGTTCCTCAGATCGGTCCAGCGTCGTTGAAACCAATTTCCACGGATGGTCCGCCCCCACTTGCGCGTAAAGTGTGCCATGTTGTGATTCCAATACTGATTGGTTTCATGCCGTGCCACGGCGTCCTGCGTCACTTTTGAAAAATGATGAATCAGCGCCGAGCCGGTCATCGCCGTCAAAAAGCCGGCGGCGGTCGTCCTCCAGAGAAAGTCCGTGTCTTCGCAGCCGCCGTACTCGAACCCTTCATCGAAGAGTCCAATCCGGTCGAAGACCTCGCGCCGGATCAACATGCAGGGCGCGTACAGCTCACGCCTCACCGCTTCCGCGCAGGCTTTGGTGAAGGTCTTGGCATATTCGGGCAGATCATAGTCAAGCAACCCCTCCCGCGCAGCGGGACAGGCAATGCCCAACTTTTCCTTATCCATGAAGGCCAGGAGCGCTTCCAACCATCCCGGCGTCACCAGAATGTCATTATTGAGAATCCCAACCACCAACCCACGGCTTGCCATGATTCCCTGATTCCAGGCTTTGGCGCATCCAAGGTTGGTCGGGTTCAAAATGGTCGTGGCATCGACGGTACGCAGGTAGTCGGCAGTCCCGTCGGTCGAGCCGTTGTCGACCAAAATGAGTTCGACATCCGCGGGCGAATGTCGCTTGATCGAATCGATGCATTGCCGCGTGTAGCCCAGTTGATTGTAAAGAGCGATGACCAAACTGACTGATGTCACGGGAAACCTCTAAAGCATTTTCCGACACAAATCCAGCATGTATGTGGCTCGCCGGGCCGACGTATGGTGGGCAAGCACATGGTGATAGGCGGCGTGGGCCAGCCGGTTGCGTTCCCCTTCATCGTCGCGAAGGCGCCGAACCCATTCCACCAGATCTCCGAGGTCAGGACGGCAGAAGATCGCATGCACGCCATGTTCGAGGTTGTGAGGAATGAGGATATCCGGCACCTCCGAGATCAGCGGAATTTTCGAAGCCGCAATCTCCCAGTAGCGCAGGGTGTCGAATCCGCCCCCTCGGACAGAGAGGGCCGTCTTAGACCGGGCCAACAGTGCGCGATAGCCCTCACGTCCGAACTTCGTGATTGATCCCTGCCCCGGAGGATCGCCTCGCAACTTGGCGGCCATCATGCCGAACCAGGAATCGGTCAGTTTGGAGGCCCGATCCGTCGATTCGGCATAAATACCCCCTTCGAACCGGATGTCGCGAGCCTCGCGCAGGAGCCTGACGGCACGGACCCGCTTTCTATGGGAGGCGCGGCCTACGAACGACACGTCGACATCGCGGGCCAGGTCGGGAAGCGGTTCAAGCTCGGCAGACGTCACCGAAAACGGCAACGGCTGCACACGCCCTTCCAGCGGCGCCAACCCTTCGCCCGCTTGAGCCCTCCGTTGCTCGTGACCGGTTGATACACTGCTCAACGGAAGTTCTCGCTTGAAATAGAGGCCGGCATGAATCACCCGAGCCAAGTCTTGCCTGATCCGCCGGTCATCCTCTCCATCCAGCAACACAACCGGGGGCAGGGCCACGCAACCGGCAAGATCCCGGCAAGCTTTGACGGCACCCTGCCGCGGAGAAGACACGATGACCAAATCTATGGCCCCTTCGCGAATGAAGCTCGCCTGTTCGTCCAATGCCAGCTCACACGGACGGCTGGATAATGTTCCCTCGGGCGGTTCCGAGTGATAGATAGGCTTCCGGGGAAAGTCGATCACACCCTCCCGGCCAATGACGGCGCACAGACCATCATAGATTTGGTCGGCGAGATAATCCTGCCCCGCATCCGTGAGGTACAGCACCTTCATCCGATGCTCGGGTCGGAGCTATTCGAAACACCTTGGGAGGGAGCCGCGTTGTTCTCGCTCCCTCCTTCGGCCGGTCCCAATCGCCCCGGTCTTCGCCCCAACAGCCTGTCCGCCGCCGCGCAAACCTCTCCCACCCCGATCTGTCTCAGACAACTGTCATCGCCCCGCAGGCAGGTCGGATGAAAGCAGGCACGGCAATCCAGGCCCTTATACAAAATCTCCGTCGCACCGCCGCGCGGCCCCCATCGTTGGGGATAGGTCGGTCCGAACAACGCGACGACCGGTGTTCCCACCGCGGCAGCAATGTGCATCGCGCCCCCATCGTTGCCGACGAACAGCACGCATCGCTTCAGCAAGGCGGCAAACTGAAGCAGCGTAAACCGTCCCGCCACAACCACCGAAGCCGAGCGGGCCTCGCGCGCGACGGCCTCCGCCACCGGACGCTCCCGATCATCCCCGCCCAACAATACGCGAAATCCATACCGCTCCGCCAAATGATCGGCCACTTGCGCATAACGCTCCTGCGGCCACACCTTGAGTGAGTATCGGGCGCCTGGCTGCAACAACACCATCGGCACCGCACGATCTCGAACCGCTTCGCTGGTGCGTAGCCACTCCTCAACCACAGCTTCATCGGACGACGATGGATACACGCGGGGCTGCCCCGGCTTGGGATCGAGACCGATCTCCCTCAGCGAACAGAGATCGTACTCGACGCGGTGGGAATCTGCCGGCCGAGGTTTCGCAACGGAGCTGTAAAGCAGCCCGCGCCAACGATGTTCTCCGTTGAACCCGACTCGCACCGGCGCCCCGGTCACGAGGCTCAGCATGGCGGACCGATCACCGTCCGTCAGGTCGATGACACAATCGAATTGCCGCGCCCGAAGCTGGCGCAAGAATTCGATCTGCGCCGCGAGCGGCCCCTTCTGGACGAAGAGCACGTGGTCCAAATCCGGATTGTTGGCCAGCACCGCCTCTGTTCCCCGATTGAGCAAGATCGTCAATCGAGCGGAGGGATAGGCTTGGCGTATCTCGTGAAGGACAGGAGTCGACAGCAGCACGTCTCCGATATGCCGCAATTTGATGACCAGGATGTTCTGAAATGACATCGATCGATCCGTCAGGAGCACAGGGTCCGGTACAACGCACTGGTTCGGACCGCGGCATCGTGCCAGGTAAAATGCGTGGGGCGTGCGGCCCCGCGTCGGCGAAGGTCGTCACGCAGCCCCTCGTCCGCCAATACCGCCACGATCGCCTGCCCCAATGCCTCGGGGTCTTCCGGGTTCACCAACAACGCGGCGTCTCCCGCCACTTCCGGCAGCGCGGTTGTCGAAGACGTAATGGTCGGGGCCCCGCAAGCCATCGCCTCGAGTACCGGCATCCCGAAGCCTTCATACAGCGACGGAAAGACGAACACATCCGCCAAGGTGTAGAGCACACGGAGATCATCCCGATTCATTCTGCCGGGGCAACACACGAGCGACTCGAGCCCGAACTCGTTCGCCGTCTTGCGATAGCTCCCCATGGCATGCTCCGGATCACCGACCAAGACGACCGCCCGCCCCTTCAACTTGTCTCGACAACGGGCGACGGCCTGAAGAAAGCCGCGATGGTTCTTCCGTGGGTCGGCCCCCCCCACGAACAGGAGAAACCCCGCTTGCGGGAGTTCCAGCCTGCGTCGTACGTCGGCGCACAGCGCTTCATCCCGCACAGGCGCAAAGTCTTCGGACACGCCGTTGTGAATCACCACGATCCGTTCGCGCGAAACCCCGTACAAGGCCTCGATCTCACGCGCGGAGAACTCCGAAACCGTCACGACCGCCCGTGCCCGCCGTGCCGTATCCCGAGCCCGCTGGGTGGAGGCCGCCTGCCCGAACACCTTTGGGGAGTATTCCGGATGCCGCACCAGCCATAGGTCATGGATCGTGACCACGCCACCGCAGCGGCCGGTCGTATGCATTTTGAAATTGGGGCCGTGATACAGATCGAGCCGATCCCATGCTCCACGCCAGCGCATCAGCCAACGCGGCACTTCCATCCATTCGATCTTGTCCGAGCTCGCCCACCCTGCCGGCCGACCATCACGGAGAACCCCGGGCCGCACGTACCCGATATAGCGCAGTTCATCCGGCAAGAGCAGCAGATTCTGCAGAAGGTGGTGCGTGTGCCAACCCACCCCACCCTTATCGCCGACAATCGAGGACGCATCGATGCCGATCCGCATCGACCTTACGTGCCCCCTCTGCCTTCCAACCGGACCTGACTTGCCGGAAGCCTGCCTGCCTCACGGTTTGCCTGCAGCCGCTCCCAAGCCTTCGCATACTTCACGAACGTGTGCAGCCCAGCAAACATCGCGACGATAATTCCATGAACCCCGTCGCGATACCCGCCCCGCATCACATACGTCTTGAAGATCGTCCCCACGTGGTGGGCGGCGATCGCCCAGGCTGAGATCGCGCGGGCATGTTTGAGTTTCTCGTCCGCGCCCAGCGTCGTGTACCACATCATTTTTCTGACATGGTGCCCGATGGTGGGCATGCTGAAATGCACGAACGGTTCATGCAGCCGGACGATTCGCCCGTCAACCGTCAGATGTTCGTGCAGGCGCACGTCGTCATAGCGGCCGGAAGATTTCCGAAACAGACGTAGCTGATAGTCCGGGTAGATCCCCCCGCCTTCGATCCACTTCCCATAAAAGAAGTTTTTTCGGGGGATCTCGTACCCGCCGACGTCGTCGGCCGGTCTGGTCGCCAGCAATGTCTGAATCTCGCGCTGCAGGGAATCAGTCACCCGCTCGTCGGCGTCGACGATCAGGATCCAGTCGGCAGAAGCCTGATCCATGCCGAAATTCTTCTGCGGTCCGTACCCGGGCCAGGCCCTGACAAAGACGCGGGCGCCCACCTGCTCCGCAATCGCCACGGTCCGATCGGTGCTTTCAGCATCGACGACGATACGCTCGTCCGCCCAGGCGACCGAGTCGAGACAGGCTCGGATGTTCGACTCCTCGTTCTTGGCAATGATCACCGCGGCCACGGTCATGGGCATGAGCGCTCCTGCATCGGATGGTTCATGGTCACCCAAGCCCGCCTGACGTGTCGGTACGACGGACCTCTATGACTGCTCCCGGCATAGTTCCCAGAATTTGGCGTATTTTAAAAACGTGTAATAGGCATAGAGGCCGGAGAGAATCAATCCCGGCACGCCGTCGCGAAATCCCTGTCGCTGCAGATACATTTTGGCGAACGCACCGAGCGGATGACTGATGAGCTGGTGCGTGGAAAACCGACGCCCCTGTTCCTTCAGCCGACGCGACATCAAATCCGAATATCGATCCTGCTTTCTCAGGTAATGGTCGATATCCCGAAAGGGATATTGGAGCGCCGGCTGGGTCAAGTACCCCACCGGCCCGTCGCAATCGAAGCTCTCATGCACCAGTTCCTGCCGATAGCGCAGCCGGCTCTTTCGAAAGAGTTGGGGCTGGCGATAGTCCGGATACCATCCGCAATGCCTGATCCACCGCCCCAGAAAATAATTCTTCCGCGGGACGAAATAGGCGTCGGCCTTGGGCCCCTCGTCCAATACCCGCCGAATCTCATCGCGCAGCTCCGGCGTCGAGCGTTCATCCGTATCGAGGCTGAATATCCAGTCGTGCGTCGCGTGGGCGATCGCCTCGTTTCGCAGCCGCCCAAACCCGTGGAAGGCATGTTGGTAGACCTTCTCGGTAAACTCGCGACTGATGGTCGCGGTCGCGTCGGTGCTGTGCGAGTCCACGACGATGAGTTCGTCCGCCCAGCGCACGGATTCCAGGCAAGCCCGCATGTTGGGCTCGTCGTTGAACGCGATCACCACGACCGACACTTTCGGCCCGTTCACGTTAGAGACCATTTTCGAATTGTTTCCACGACCAAATCCGATTCTTCTCCAACAGGGTATGGGCGGTCACCAAAAGCGCCTTCGTCCGGCGGAGCCGGTCGGCGATATCCGCATCGACAGCGTTTCGGTCAGTCGGTAACGAGGCAAGATTCAACGGCACCGTCTGTACCTGATCCCGCACGACGGAATACAGCAAGAGCCCGTCGGCATCGGCCAAGCCGATCTGGTGAATGCCGCACAGCAGCGCCACATTGTTGACCATACAGTCGCCGGACACCAGACAGCTCAGGTCTCGCCCCACGAATGCGGCCTGCTTCGGAGCCAGCCCGGCCAATCCCAGCACGGTCGGGGCGATGTCCACTTGGCTGCCGATGGTCGTGACCACACGCGGCCGGTAACCGAGTTCCTCGCGAAGCGACGGGTCGGCCCACAGAAACAGCGGAATCGTGTGATGGCCGACGAACTGTTCCGCGCCCCCTCGGCCGACCCGCTCATGCCGTCCGTGATCCCCAAGGATCAACACCACCGTGTTCTCGAGCAGGCCATCCTGCCTCAGTGCGTCGAACAACCGTTCGAGTTCCGCATCGACATACCGGAGCGTCGGAACATAGGGATCGGGATCGGACCGCAAAGCCGCCACATCGGGATGACGAAGCGGCACATCGTACGGATGATGGGTGTTCAAGGTCAATGTCGTGAGAAAGTACGGGTGCGTTCCGGATCGCAAGCTGCGGATGCGGTCGGCCATGAAATCAAACAGCGCCCCGTCGCTGATCCCAAGCCCCAGCCGCTCCGCATCGGCCGGAAAGCGACTCTCATCCAGAAAACGCTTCACGCCATTTCGACCCAGGAACAGCGCGGTATGGTCCTGGTGATAGTCACGGTTGTAGCCCAGCACCATCTCCGTCTCGTAACCGGCCCGCTCCAGTACCGAAGGCAAACACAGATACTCATGGGTGTAGCGGGATTTGATCGGGGATCGGCCGTAGCCGGAATAGAAAGAGCACAGAGTCGAAAAAATACCATGGTGCGTCTTGTCGCCGGGCGAGAAGAAATTCTCGAAGTAGAGACCGTCCGCGCCCAGACGATCCAGAAACGGGGTCAGCCGTATCGCCCCTGGTTGATCCGCCGGCAGGAGGCGACCCAGCCCGTCGCGGTAGAGTTCCGTCACGTCGCTGTCCGTCGGAACATGCGGCCGGTAGGTCTGATCCACGCGTACGGATTTCCCGAGAAACCGCCGATCAAGCCCTTCGATGAAGAACAGGATGACGTTCGGCGGCTTCCGAAGCGTCCGTCCGCGCGGCGCTTCCCGCTTGCGCACGAGGGGATAGTCCTCCGACACGAACTCCTGACCGTCTCCGAGGGTCGCACGGGCCAGACGAATCGCTTCCGGTACCTCCATGAGCGCTGCCACGCGGCTGGCCGCATTGCCCAGCCTGGTCGAGTAGCTGCCGTAAAGTACATCACCCGTGTACCACAGGGGATTTTGAGCCAACAAGTAGTAGGCGGAACTGGGGATATCAGCCCGCGCGATGGACCAAGGCCCCATGGGATGGAACCCTGAAAAGCCGATCAGGACTGCCGCGAATGTCCCGGTGACGGTGCCGGTATGGCGAGCCGACTCTCGTTGCGCGAGGAACGGCGCGAGGACTCTGATAAAGAATGCGCGCCAGCAGAGAAACACCCCTACCTGTGCCAGCGCAAACCCCAGGACCCTTGGTCCCCACTTCGCAAGATCGCCGGCCTCTGCTTGGGTCTGCTTGCCGGCCTGACTCACCATCTGAGCAGATGATGCTGTGCCCCCCTCGCTCACAGACTTCGACAGAACATCCTCGAGATATTCGAAAAAGACAAGGTCGGGATGCTGCCGATTGTAGGTGTAGTACCCCATGTCGATCAGGAGGAAGAGGAGGAAGAACAGGCCGAGGACGGAGGCCGCTCCCCGTAGGATTCGAACCAGGAGCCTGTGCGGAAGATGGGCGCGGGATATTCGTCCGATGCCCCAGACCGGCAACCAGATACAGACCGTCGCCAAAGCCGCAAGGAGAATGGCGAGACTCGAGACGGTGAGGTCGGCACGAAACCCCGTGGCTAAGGTGTGCAGGAGTGTCCCGGCATCGGCCGGTTCAACCGCAAGGGTATCCGGCAACAGCACCAGCCGGTGAGCCTGCTGCATCAGGAACAGCAGTCCCCACCAAAAGACCGCCACCCTCGCCAGCGACCAACGCTCTCCCGACCCGACCATGCGTCTCCATTCACCTTGTCCCGCAGGACGTTCCACTCCCTAACAGCCCGCCGCCGCACAGGTCTGTGAGCCGTCGCGCACCAATCCGTCGTCGGTCATCGTGAGTCCGAGCCCTCGCAGGTAGCGCTGCACATCCTGATTGCGTTCGACCGCCCGCGCATCCTCCGGCGTCAGGAACGTCTTCCATCGCTGATCGAAGTAGTGAGCCTGCTTCTGCTTGATCCACTCGTAATCTTGCTTTTGAGTCCCATGGTGATCGCGATGCCAGTACTCGAGCTGCGACGGTTCATAGGGCAATCCGAGCCAGTCCATGGTGCGCTGCACCTGCACAGCCTGGTCCGTCGCCAGCTCTTCGTACGTGCAAAGGAGCGTATCCGTTTGCCGGCGATGAAGAAACTCCGTAATGCGTTGGTTCTCGGCCAACCACCGGTAGAGATAGACCTGAGTTTGCGGCATGGTTGCCAGCGGCAAGGCCCGGTGGGGGAATGCCCGCAGCGCTTGCCACCGCTGCTTCAGCTGACCCGGCCACGCAGGATAATACAGCGCCCAGCGTCGCAGCAGCGCTCTGGGATCCCGTATCAAATGGAGGTACTTGATGGCGTATCGTCGATCGTCGACAAATCGCCCCGCCCAGGGGAGGCGTTTACTGTTATCGACCAGGAGGCTGATTCCGGCCCCGACACGTGAGAGCACGATGTCGTACACCTGATCCACCTGCTCGGGGGCGATTCCGCCCAAGAGTCTGCACGCATCAAGAGAGCCGCAGGTGTGACACGTTCCACGATCCACGCGCTTGCGGAGATGATTGACCTCTCCGATATGCACTGCGCGACTGTGGCTCCCCACCAGCAACGAAAGAAAATGGGAGCCGGCGTAGTTGGTCGAGAGGATATAGAGAATCGTTGGTTTCATACGTATCGGCGACAAGTGAGCCGTCACGAGTTCTGCCGGCCTGTCTCTTTCCTCACGCGCAACCACCGCGCGTGGGCTAAGGGGGCAAACTCTTCGTGACGCAGGGCCTCCGTTTTGAGCGCCTGCCACCAACTTCGACGCTTGCGGATCCCTCGCACGTCACAATAGGCCGAGACCAGCCTGGCTGAATCCACCGGGCGGAGACGGGCCAGCTCCACGACACGTCTCCCCAATTTGACCAAATCACCCACCGCCCTGGCTTGGGAGAGAGCCGCGACCCGACTCACCCCATCCAAATCAATCAGGCAGGCCTCGCCGTTCGGCAGTAGTCGAATGTTGGAGGGCTTGAGATCCCGATGCGCGAAGCCGGCGTGATGCAGCGAGCCGACCAGCCGCCCGATCGCGGCAAACCGCCCCACCCGGCCGCCATCCAATGCAACCAGGTCCGCCTCCCCTACGATCTCCTCCGTCACCAGATAGTTGGGTTTCGGCGGCAACCCCGACTCGGCAACGCCCCATGCCAAGGGACACGCGGTCCTGACCCCGACAGACTCGAGCGCCAGCGCCATACGCCCGGCCCGCTCCGCCTGAGGCCCACGCCCCAACATCTTGAGTGCCTGCACCCATCCGCGCGGGCGCCACCGTTTAATGACCAGGCCGTCTACCAAACCGACCGTGCAGGCATCGGAGTCTTTCAGCAGGATCGCCCGACCAAGCGCGCCATCAGGATTCTGCAAGAGGGGCGAAAGTCTGTGATCGAACCCTGACGAGCGGACCGACCACAGCACCGAACCGAACCGAGCGGACCGATACACGCTTGTCGATCGTTCAGGCACAGCTCGCTCCCCGTCGAGCACCGGGCATCGAACCTAGGCAGGACACAGCGCTTCGGCCTGCGCACGGCGAGCCACGATCTCGTGATACAACCCGAACAATTCTCTCGCATGGCGACGCATCGACAGGACTGAGGCCAAATCCGAAGCCTTGGCCGACATGGCCCCGAGGACGCGGTCGTCCCCTAACTGCTGCAAGGCGCGGGCAATCATCGGAACCTGATCCGGCGATTCGACGACGAACCCCGTTTCTCCGTCGCGAATACATTCGGACGAACCGTCGAACGAGGTCGTGACGCAGGGCACCCCGAGCGACAAGGCCTCCAACACGGTGCGGGAGCAGGGATCGTTATATGTCGGCAGCAGGCAGGCATCCGAGGCCCAGTAGAGTTCGGCCACATCATCCCTGCCGCCGAGAAACTGCACCCGATCCGCCAGCCCCTGCTGCTGCGCGTAGCGTTGGTAATACCCGATAGCGCCGCGCCCGACGACCAAGAGCCGCCAGCCCTGCCCCTCGGATAGGGCCATGGCGTCCATCACGCGAGCCAAACCTTTGCGTCGGAAATTGTGACCGACGAAGATGGCGACCCGCTCCTGCGCTGCGATTCCGAGTCGCCGCCTATAATCCAACCGAATCTGCCGTCGATTCCCGGCCAACGGTTCCCGCACCCGGACTCCGTTAAACACTCGACGAAGCGACCGGCCCGACAGCCCGTAGGTCCGTTCAACTTGCCTCCCCACGTAGTCGCTCGGCACCACGACCAGCGGCGGATTGGCACCGCTGAGCAGGCGACGCTCCAGCCCGATCAACAGCCGATCCTTTCCATGGAACAGCTGACCGGCCTGCTTCAACAATCGCGCGACCAACCCGCGCCGGGCCGCCACCGTCCGCTCCTGCCCCACCCGGACGAGCCCGCCCCGCGGCTGATAGACATCGCAACGCAAGCAGGGACGGATGGCATGGACGATATCCCATCGCCCGCCTGCCACAAAGTGATCGGCGCGCGAGACAAAGTTGCGATATTGCAGTTCATCGGTCCAACCCTCCATGCCCAGCGCGTGCACGTGCACACCGGCGGGAACATCGGCGCTGGTCTGCGTGATGACATGCGCCTCCACACCCAGGGCTGCAATCTCCGTCAGATAGTCGGCAGCGGATCGTTCCATGCCTCCGCGATTGGGGTCCAGATGCTCGATCAGGAAGGCCAGCTTGATGGGTGTGTCGGGAGCCATATCGTTACAACCGTTGACCGAACTCCCGCCAAGACCAAATATGATTGGAATCCAACGCCACGTTTGCAACCTCGTAGAGCGCCATCAGTTCCCGATAGGGCGGAAGCGAGAGCAATCGATCGGCCCCCCGCCATTCCTGGCGCAAGGAGAAATCCAACCCCACGTCCTGGAGCGTTTCGGTCCGGAAGGAATAGACGACCACGCCCTCGCGCGACACATGACCCACGAGGTTGTCATACACACTCGACACATAGGCACGGTTATCATCCAGGCAGTCACGCACCAGGGTACAGGACAGATCACGGCCGACGAAAGGGGCCACCGCAGGCAGCAACCCTATCAGCGCCAATGCGGTCGGCGCCACGTCGACTTGACTGGCAACCGTCGGAACCGTGCGAGGACGATAGCGATCAGGACTGCGAAGCGTGGGATCCACCCAGATCATGAGCGGCGCGGAAAAATGCCCCACCGCCCGTTCCACATCCGTCTTGCCGATCGCTTCATGGCGCCCGTGATCCCCGAGCACGAAGAGGACCGTGTTCCGGAGCAGTCCCCTTCCGGCCAGATCCGTAAACACGCGCTCGAGTTCCAAATCCGTATACCGAAGGGCCGCGACATATTTATCGTCGACCAGCTGCTGCAGCCGCTGCACGTCGGGATGATTCGAGGGCGCCGCGAACGGATGGTGGGTCGCCAGCGTCAGCGTCGTGAGGAAAAACGGCTGTTGGCTCCCCTGCAGCCGCTCAACGCGTTGAGCCCACAGATCGAACAATGCACCGTCGGCCAGCCCCAGCCTCGTACGCTCGGCATCGGGAGGAAAATCGCCCTCGTCCAATAATTGATGCAATCCGTTCCGTGACAGGAATGTCTGGAGGCGATTGAGGTCCCGATGCTGCCCGATCACCATCTCGGTGCGGTATCCGCCCCGCTGGAGCAAGGACGGCAGACAGAGATAGTCGTGGGCATAACGCGTCTTCATCGCCGCCGCACCCTGCCGCGGGTAGGTGCTGCAGAGGGTCGCGAACAACCCTCGCGAGGTCTGCACACCATTGGAGAAAAAATTCTCGAAATAGACGCTGTCGCTCCGCAACCGGTCGAGGAACGGGGTTCCCTGGATGCCGTTGTAGGTCTGTCCCAGATATCGGCGGTCCAACCCTTCGATGAAGAGAATCATCACATCCGGCTGCCCCTTGAGCCGAACGGCGCCGGAGTCGGGCCTCACCGGGCGGACCAATGGGTAGCGAGCATCCAACACGCTGCCTTCGGCTCGAAGCATGTGCTGCGTGGTCCGCAGGGCCTCCTCGTAGGGAATCGCGTCGAGCCCGGCAATCCGTTCCTTGGAGTGGCGAGAGGTGAAGGCCACACGGAACGCTTCAGCCGCAAAGAGGAGCGGATTCTGTGCCAGCGTGTAGTAAACGGAACTGCCGATGTGCGCGATGCGGATTCCGTAGGGGCCGGTATGGTGAAACCCGGCGCCTCCTGCGACCAACCCGACGCAAAGCAAGGCGTTCGCCTGGAAACCCGACGCCGGACGCCAGCGAATGATGGCGGGTCGGACCGCCGCCGAAAACAGCCACCACCACAATCCCACCGCAATGCCCTGCAACAGGAAGAAAGAGCTTACCCGTACGGCCCACTTGGCGCCTTCGCCCAACTCGGCGCCGGTTTGCTTGGCCGCCTGATCATTCGTTTCCGACGGGGTTGAGGGCGACGTCAGCAAATCGCCCACGTATTCCAGAAAGACAAAATCCATATGCTGCCGGTTGAAGGTGTAGTACCCCATATCGACACAGAGCAGGATGAGCAGCAGAAGCGCCAACGATACACAGGCCGGTTGCAATGCCCGTTGAAACAGCCGTGCCGGAGCCGCTACCGTACCGCGGACTCGCTGCCAGCCCCATGACAACAGTGTCCCGAGACCGGCAAGGATCAGCGCCAGTACCAGCGCAGATGTCGCGGAGATGAAATCTCCCCGCAATCCCACCACGAATGTGTGCAGGAGGAGAGGAACGGTGGGCGTTTCCTGGGTCCAGGCGTCACGAAGGAGAAATAGGCGTTCGGCTACCTGCAGAACTACGAAAAGAATCCACCAAAACAGCACGCTTCTTCTGATCGTACCAGCCATCGCTGTTCAACGGATTCCTAGGAGTTCGTGACACGCCGGTAGACACGCTCGAGTTCGTCGACCATGCGATCGAGGGAATAGCACCGCTCGACGGTGAGGCGACCTTCCCGCCCCAGCGACGCGCAGCGCGAGGGATCATCCAGCAAGAGACCGATCCGGTCGGCAAGGGCTTCGGCATCCCGCGGCGGAACGATCAACCCGGATACCCCGTCCTTGACCACGTCGGGAATCGACCCGGTCGTGGTCGACACCACCGGCAACCCGATCGCCAGGGCCTGCATGAGCACCTGTGGAATGGTGTCGCCTTCGATCGTCGGGATCGCAAAAATCGTCAGGGAACGGAAGATATCCAGGAGATCGTCGCGGAAACCCAGCATCCGCACGTGCTGCGCGATGCCAAGCCGTTCGATCTGCGCCCGGATGTTTCGTTCCTCAGGTCCCTCTCCGACGATCAGAAACGTGACGCGCTGATGCTGTTTGAGCACTCGCGCGGCCGCCTCGACGAAGTAGGTGTGGCCTTTGTAGTCACGCAAATACGAAATCAGCCCGACCAGTCGCTGGTCGGATGGCAGCCCCAGCTCTTTGCGGATGTCCCGTAGCGGAGGCGCCGGGGAAAATTGCTCGACATCCAACCCGATGGGGAAGGCCGCTACGCGGTCCGGCGCCAGACCATCGCGCTGGATCAGGTCCTGCCGCGTGCGCTCGCCGCCCGTCACGATCACCATGTCGAACAGCCGGCGATAGAGCAGATGCGTCGCCGCGTTGTTCGTCAGCGGCGCGGAGATGTGCCGAGTCCGGATGACTTTCGGACGCGCCGAAAGGAGCTGCGCAGCCAGCGTCGCGATCCAACTGTCTCGCGAACTGTTGACGTGTACGATATCGGGCCGCTCACGGGCGATGAGGTTCCGGAAGGCCAAGATCGCCACCGGCATCCGCCATTGCCGCATGACCATCGGCTCCACATCGAGGCCCTTCTCCTTCGCCATGGCCATAATGGGACTGTTCGGTTCGAGCACCAACAGGACACGGTGGCCCCGCCGCACGAGCCGTTCCGCGTGCAACAGCACGGCCAATTCCTGGCCCCCGACCGTGGTGCTGGACTCAGCGATCACAATCTTCACAAGCGTGCTACCTCTAAGTCCGAACGAGTTGTTGTCGCACCGCCCGCTCGACCTGCTCCGGGGTCACCCCGCCTAAGCACTCGAGCGGCACGGCATGGTTACAGCGGCGGCTTAAGCAAGGACGACAGGCCACCGGATGCGAGAGCACGATATGCCGGCTTCCATAGGGACCGGTTCGCTTTTCGTCTGTGGGACCGAACAGCGACACGACCGGTGTCCCGACCGCGGCGGCAATATGCATCGGGCCCGAGTCATTTGTCACCAGGACCGCAGCCCTTCGAAGAAAACCGGGCAGTAAGCCTACAGGGGTCTGTCCGGTGAGATCAACCGCTTTCGTCTGCATCAGGCTCTTCACGGCATCGGATTCCGGCTGTTCGGCCGGACCGCCGATCAGAACGACCGGCCCCGCCCCGCTCTTCTGCAACAGATCGGCCAACTGCGCAAAATGCCCGGCCGGCCACCGCTTGGTAAGCCAGCGGGCCGAGACGTTCATGGCGATCCACCTCGTGCCGGAGATGCCGGCACGGTCCAGCAGAACCTCGATCGCCGCTTCATCGTCAGGCCGCCGGAGAAATTCGAATTGCGGCACGGTGGGACGCGGTGCCCCCAGGGCATCCGACACCAGCAGGTACCGGTCGACGGCATGCAGAGTGGCGCTGGGAACCGGGACCCGTTGCGTATAAAAAAAGGGACTGCCCTCTCGGGCATTGGCGAAGCCGATCCGCCGCGGGCAACCGGTCAGCCAGGTCATCGCCCCGCTTCGGAACAGGCCCTGAAGATCCACGACCAGGTCGAACGCTGCGGCGCGCAGGGCAGGAACGTGGTTCAGCCACCCCGAAAGCCCGCCGCTTACGGCGCAGACTTCGTCCACGCCGCCGATTCGCTCCACGATCGGCGCCCATTGCTGCTTGACCAACCAGGTGACGCGCGCCTCCGGAAATCCGCGGCGTAACGACGCCACGGTCGGCATCGCATGCACGATATCCCCGAGGGAACTGGGCTTGACCATCAGCAGACGCCGCAAGGTGCCCATCGGCTGTGTGGAGGTAGCGGGCGTCATGGCTGGTTCTGTGCGGAGACGGGCGGCGAGGGATCGGACTGCCCCCGGCCCAGGATCCATCCAACCGCGTCCGCCAGCCCTTCGGCTACATGGTCCGGTGCCATGCCCCGCTCCCGCAACTCAGCCAACGCCTCTGCTCCGGACGGACCGCTCATGACGAGAACGCTGCGTGCGCCGATGCGTTTCGCCAACTCGATATCGCGCGCGCTGTCTCCTACCATATAGGCACGAGTCGGATCGATTCGGAGCTCCTCAACGGCACGGTCGACCATCCCCGTCGCCGGCTTCCGGCAGTCGCAGCCGTCATTCGGGTGATGCGGACAGACATAGAGCCCATCGAGCCGGACGCCTTCGGCCGCGAGACGGTCCACGAGCTTCCCATGAATGATCTCAAGCGCTTCCAGAGTGAGGTATCCGCGTGCGACGCCGGATTGATTCGTGACCACGACCAGCCTCGCCCCGGCCTTCTGCAATTCAGCGAGCGCCGGTCCGACTCCCGGCAGGAGTCGCAATTCCTCCGGGGTCTTGATGTACCCCGTATCTTCGTTGATCGTCCCGTCACGATCCAAAAACACCGTGACACCCGCCAGGCTCCCCCCTGCCGACTCGCGAGCAGGCGCCTGGGGCGCGGTTTCCACTGTCGGGACCACGAGGGGCAGCAGAGTCGCCGCCTGGTACACCTGATCGACCGTCACGGCCGTCATGCACCGGTGATCGATCGGACATTCCCGCAGCAGGCAGGGGGCGCAGGCGACAGGCTGCCGCATGAGTTGCGCCGCCACGCGGTAAGGCGACGTGGCCTGCCAGTCGGTCGGCCCGAACACCGCGACGAGCGGCACATCGAACGCCGCGGCGACGTGCATAGGGCCGGTATCATTGGTCAAAAAGAGTTGGCAGCGTTTGACGAGCGCGAGCAATTCGCGGACCGTCGTCTGCCCCGAACACACGACGGTGCGGGCCTTGATCTGTGCTGCGATGGATTTCCCCAGCTGTTCTTCCCCTTTTGCGCCGAGAATCGCCACGGCTACGCGCCCTCGCACCCTGGCTTGCGTATCCTTCACCAAGCGATTGACGACCTCGGCATACCGCTCCGGCAGCCACCGCTTCGCTTGCCCATAGGTCGAGCCGGGGTTCACGCCGATCACGACATCCCCCGGCGCGATACCGGCGTCGGCCAGACGGATCTTCATCGCCTCCGCTTCCTCTTGAGTGACGAAGAGGCGCGGTGCCGGAGGCGTCCCTTGCCCGCCCAGCGGCTTCAACATATCCCAGTAGTACTCGACTTGATGTTTGCCGCTCTTGCGGCCGGGCGGCGAAACCGGGTCCGTCAACAGCAGGCCACGCCCGTCGGTGGCATAGCCGAAGCGGCGGGGGATGCCGGCCAGGAAACTCAACAGCGCCGCCTCGAACGCGTTTTGAAACAGGATGGCCAAGTCGAAACGATGACGGCGCAGGACACCAGCCAGCGTCCACTTCCCGGCCAGGCCTGCGTGCCGGCCGCGATCGTCGTAGACCAGCATGCGATTCACGGCAGGATGGTTGGCCAGCAGTTCGGCAATGCCCGGTTTCACCAACAGCGTGACGTCGGCTTCCGGAAACAACGCACGGACAAGATCCAAGGCCGGCTCGCACATGACGGCGTCGCCAAGCCAATTCGGCCCTCGCACGACGATCCGACGGACAGCTTCCTTACGCACGCCCCTCCTGCATGACCACGGCGAGCTTCAGCCGCAATAGTTGTGTCAACCGTTCCCGCCCCACCACGATCTCCGTCTGTAAACGCACCGCCCACCAGACATCGTCGGGGGACAAGAACGGCACGACTTTCCCGGCATCCTTTTCGGTCGTCACCGCCAATTCAGCGCCACAGGCCTTCGTCCGTTGCCGAATTCGTTCGACGATCTCAGCGGTATAGTGCGCATGGTCCCGAAAGTCCAGAGTCTCCCGCACGACAATCCCAAGCGCCTTTGCCAGCGCGTGGAATGAGCCCGAGTTGCCCACCCCGCTGAACAGCAAGGCCGGGGCATCCTTCAACGCATCCGCCGTTTTCGTCTCGTTTCCCCCGATCCGTTGAAACGAGTCGGCCCGGAATTGCACGAGCACCGGCGCGGGCAAAGGCCCACAGGCTTGCGTCAAACACCGCCAAACCGGTTCAGCTTCGACCGCGCTCCCGGCGCGTGTGATCAGGATGGCATCGGCGCGTCGTGCAGCCGTGATCGGCTCCCGCAATCGTCCGAAGGGCAAGGCAGCCTGAATTCCCTCGGGATCGCTTGCATCCACGAGCAACAAATCCACATCCCGATGGAGGCGCAGGTGCTGAAACCCGTCGTCCAGCACGAAACAGTCGACGGGAGCCTGCTGCAACACCCATGTTCCGAGTGCGACGCGATCCGCCCCGACCGCCACGATCGCCCCGGGACAGCGGGACGCGATCAGGTAAGGCTCATCCCCCGCTTCCTCAGCGGACGCCAGCAACCTTCGTCCATCGGACACGAGCAACTGCGCCGCCGAGCTGCGCCGGCGATAGCCCCGGCTCAACACGGCAACCCGCTTGCCTTGCCCGGTCAACTGCTCGACGAGATGGATCACGACCGGCGTCTTTCCGGTGCCCCCGACCGTCAGATTGCCGACGCTGACCACCGGCCTCGGAAGCCGAGTCCTGGTAGGCCAACCCCTTCGATACAGCCAGGCCCTGAATCTTGCCGCAACTTCGTAGGGTACCCCGGCCCACCGGCGCCAAGAACTACCCGCCCGCCCCTGCCCCATGCTCATGGCCTGCGGCGCTCCGACCGCTCCACTACCGCTCCTTCCGCGGTACCGAGATGCGGCGATTCAATCGGAAGGTACGACGAAATGACGTCGAGCGTCCGCTCGAGCGCCCCCTGGTTCCGGCGCACCACCTCTCTAGCCGATTCACCCATGTGGCGCGCGGCGGCGGGATCGCGCAACAGGGACGCCACGGCACGGATCAGTTCGTCCGCGGTATGGACCACGCGACCGCCACCCGATTGGACCAGCAACCCCGCCACCTCGGCGCAATGGTCGGTGTAGGGTCCGAATAACACCGGCGTCCCCCAGGCCGACGGTTCCAACAGATTGTGGCCGCCGATCGGAACCAGCGTACCCCCCACCAGGCTCACAGCCGCATCCCGATAGAGTAAGGCGAGTTCGCCTCGCGTATCCAACACCATCGCACGAGGGCCGGTCCCCGGCATGCGTCCGTCACCTTGGCTACGCCGGAACACGGGCAAGCCGGCCGCCCGGAGCGCCTCTTCCACCTGCGACGCTCGCTCGATATGTCGCGGCGCCAGCACGAGCAGCAGATCGGGAAACTCTTCCGTCAAGGTCCTATAGGCCGCGATGAGGACGTCTTCCTCTCCGGGATGGGTGCTACCTGCCACGAATAATCGTTCCTTTTCGCCGACCCCGAGCGATGCGCGCGAGACGGTCGTGCCGGACGCGCTCGCGGTCGGCATCGGCTGATCGAACTTGATGTTGCCGGTACAACGGACGCGAGACTTGTCGGCTCCGAGATCGATCACCCGTTGCGCGTCACGATCCGATTGCATGAGACATACGTCGACCATGGAGAGCATGGTTCGATAGAAATCCCGAATCACCGGCAACCGCTGGCGCTCGTAGGATCGGGTGGAGAGCCGACCATTGACCAGGATCGAGGGAATGCCGCGCCGGCGAAGGGCCCGCAGGATATTGGGCCACAACTCCGTTTCGACGAAAAGGTAGAGATTCGGGCGAACCTGATCCAGCGCCTGCTCCACGACCCAAGAAAAGTCGAGCGGCGCGTACCGATGTTCGGCAATCCCGGCGAGCCGTTGCTCCACCGCTTCCCGGCCCGTCTCGGTGACGGTCGACACGACCAACCTTGCATGGGAATAGCGGTCCCGAAGGCGCCGGACGAGCGGAACGACCGCCACGACCTCGCCGAGCGACACGGCGTGAATCCAGATAACCACCGGCGGTCCATCGGCCGTGGACCGTCCGGTTGCTTCGGACGCGAGACCCAACCGCTGGGGCAGACCGCGGCGACAACGCTGCTTCGACAGGAGCACGAGAAGGATGACGGGGGAAATCGCGATGAGGAGAGCGTTATAGAGCAGATACCACATTACGGACTCGTCCCGAGGACGGCGGCCTCAGCCTCGTTGGTCATGCGGTTCAGCCGGAACTCCAACTCCTGACGCACGCGCTCCATTTCCTCAGGCGACGAGTCGCGCGACACCGTGAGGGGCTCCCCCCAAAGAAAGACTCCTTGCGCGAACGGATAGGGCATGATGAAACGGTCCCAGCTCGCAAAGAGTTTTTTTTTGAGCAGCCGAACGCCAACGGGACGATCGGCAACCCCGTGGCCTTCGCCAGCTGAATGACGCCCAGCTTGGCGACCTGCCGAGGGCCTTTCGGGCCGTCCGGCGTGATTACAAGGTCTACCCCGGATCGTCCGAGCCGGATCAACTCACGCAACGCCTCGGTGCCGCCGCGGGTACTCGAGCCACGGACAGCCTGCAGTCCGAATCTCGCGATGATCCGGCAAATCAATTCTCCGTCGCCGTGCCGGCTGATGAGCACATGGGCCTCGGATCCACGGTAGGCATAGGGCATCATCAGCTGCTGCGCGTGCCAGAAGGTAATGATCATGCGCTTGCCCTGTCTCAGAAGACCGTCGACATGCTCCGCGCCTTCAACTCGCCACCGCATCGAGGCATGGAGACTGCGGATCACCCCGTAGCCGAACGGCGGCACCAGCGCAAACTTGAGGCGCGTGATCACCGGTTTCATGAGACTACCCACTCGACGTTCCCCCCGGAACCTACTGCGACAACATATCTGCGAACTGCAGGCTGTGCAGCCGCTTGTACATTCCGCCCTTGCGCAACAATTCCTCGTGTGAGCCGATCTCGACAACCCTGCCCCGATCCAAGACGACGATGCGGTCGGCGTTTTGGATCGTCGAGAGCCGGTGCGCCACCACCAGCGTCGTGCGGTTCTTCATCAAGTTGGCCAGCGCCATCTGCACGACCCGTTCGGATTGCGTGTCCAACGCCGAGGTGGCTTCATCCAAGATCAGAATCGGCGGATCCCGCAGGATGGCGCGGGCGATCGCGAGTCGTTGACGTTCACCGCCGGAAAGTTTCAGACCGCGTTCGCCGATCACGGTTTCGTACCCCTGCGGCAGCTTCTCGATGAACTCGTGGGCGAAGGCCAGCCGGGCCGCCGCTTCCACTTCGGCCGGCGTCGCACTGGCTCTGCCGTAGCCGATGTTGTTGCGGATCGTGTCATCGAACAGGACGACTTCCTGGGAGACGATGCCGATTTGCGCCCTCACGGAACGGAGCGTGCACTCGCGCAGGTCGATGTCGTCGATCAGGATTTGGCCCTCGGTCGGCTCATAATATCGCGGGAGCAGGCTGACCAGGGTCGTCTTGCCGCTGCCGCTGCTGCCGACGAAAGCCAGCACCTCCCCGGCCCGGATCGTGAGATCGATCTTGTCGAGGGCCACCATGGCCTGGCCTTCGTAGCGGAACGACACGCCGCGGAATTCGATGGATCGGCTGATCGGAGGAATATCCTTCGTCCCGGCGTTGGATTCCTGTTCCGTCTGAAGATCCAGGACCTCGAATACCCGCTCTGCCGCGGCCAGCGCCTGCTGCACCGTGTTGTTCGCGCCGGAGAGTCGCCGAATCGGCGCATAGGCCATGAACATGGCGGCGAGGAAGGAGAAGAATGCGCCCGGGGTCATTTCGTCATGGATCACCAAGTACCCACCGTACCAGATGATACCGGCTACGCCCAATACGCCGATGACCTCCATGTGCGAAGAGCCCAACGACGAGACTTGAATCGCCTTCATGGTCGTGTGGATGAAGGCGTCGTTGCTCCGGCGGAACCGTTTGGCCTCTTCCTCCTCCCGGCCGAAGGACTTCACCATCCGAATCCCGGACAGCGCTTCCTGCAGCGTCGAAGCCATGTCACCCATGCGCTCCTGCCCGCGTGTCGCGAGTTTGCGCAGCCGCTGCCCCATCCGCACCATCGTGACTACGGCCAACGGCACCACGACGATGGAGATCATCGCCAGTTTCCAATTTTGGTAGATGATCACCCCGATCATGGCCAGGAAGGTCAGGCCTTGCTGAAAGATATCCTTCAACACGCCGGCGATGGCATTCGCCATTAAACTCACGTCGTTGATGACCCGCGATACCAGGCGGCCCGAGGTATTCGTGTCGTGAAAGCGGACCGGCAGATGCACCAACTTCGTGAACAACTGTTCACGGATGTCGCCGATGACCTGGTTCCCGACATAATTCATCAAATAATTTTGACCATAGTTGAAGATACCCTTCAGCACCGCCACGGCCAGGATGGCCAGCGGGAGGACGACCAACAACCGTTCGTCGCGGCTGATGAACAGGCCGTCGAGGACGGGCTTTACCAGCCACGCATAGGCCGCCGAAAGCCCGGCGACGAGAATCGCGCAAATGAAAGCCGCTCCCAACCGGAACCGGTAGGGGTCCAAATAACGGACCAGTCGCAAATACTGCTTCATGCCCGACATTCCGCCAGGACGACATCCGCCGCCCGTTCCGAAGCCCCCGGCCCGCCCAGGGCTTCACGCACCTTCGCCAACGAAGCCCTCATGCGATCATAGGCCGTGCGATCGCCGAGGAGCCGTTCGATCTCGACCACCAGCCGCTCTCCGGTCGCTTCATCGTGAATGAGTTCCGGCACGACCGTCTCACCGGCCACCAGATTCGCCAGCCCGATCCAGGGCACGCGGATCAGAAGCCGGGCCAACAGATAGGTCACGCGCGACGACGCGCGGTAGAAGAGAATCATCGGGGTGCCGATGACCGCGGCCTGCAGCGTCGAGGTCCCGGACTTCACCAACAGGAGATCGGAGGCCGCCATCACTTCACTCGACTGGTCGCGCACGATGCGAATCGGCGAGGGACTGTCCCGCACCAGCTCGTCCAAGGCGCCTTCCGGGACCGAGGATGCCTGCGCCACGAGGAATTGCATCTTCGGGTTTCGAGCCGCCAAGCGGCGCACGGCATCGCGCAGAATGGGAATGTGTTGTTCCAATTCTCCCCTGCGACTGCCGGGGAACAGCCCGATCACAGGTCCATCGGACAGGCCCAGCCGATTCCTGATGGCAGCCCGATCGTACGAGGGCGCCACTTCGTCCAGCAATGGATTCCCGACGAAGGTACAGGGAACACCGGCCCGACGGTACAACTCACGCTCAAAGGGCAGAATGGAGACCACGTGGTCGACGCGCCGCTGAATCCAGCGGATGCGTCCTTTGCGCCAGGCCCAGACTTGGGGAGCGATGTAGTACAGGACCCGCCGCCCCGCCGCCTTGGCGACGCGCGCGAAATGAAAGTTCAAGCCGGGATTGTCGATCAAGACCACGAGATCCCAGGCCTCTGAGGCAATGACGTTCCTAATGCGACGAACCCGGTTGACCAGTGCGGCCACCTTGGACGGCCCGATCAGGCCCATGACATCGAGCTGCGGAATTCCCGATACCAACTCGGCCCCGGCCTCCTGCATGTGCTTCCCGCCGATTCCGACGATCCGGAGCGAAGGAGCCTTCCGTTTAAGCGCCTGCACCAAGTGAGCGCCATGGAGATCCCCGGAGGCCTCGCCGGTGATGATCAGGACATTCGGCATACCCACCCCTTGGCGGCAGCACTCGCCCGAGGCTGCCTCACGTCGCGGACCGAACGGAAGCGCCGCCGGCAACCGAAACGTCGCCGTCCGCCTGCCGCTGCACGAACGCGCCAATCGCCGCCAAGATCCGATGAGCCAGCTCAAGCGCGGCGGCTCCGTCTTCGCCGGAGACCACCGGGCGAGTCCCTGACGCCACCGAACCCACAAACGACTCCAACTCCATCCGCAGGGGTTCCTCATCACCGCCTTTGAACTGTTCCACCTCGATGGTCGGCTTGGTCCCCTCGCCCTGGACACGCTTGGAGATGGCGGCTTGCCGGGTCTGAAAATCGATGGACAGGTAATGCTGCTTTTGGAAGACCCGCAACCGGCGCATCTTCGTGGCCGAAATCCGGCTGGCCGTCAGGTTGGCCACACAACCGCCGGCGAAGGCGATCCGGGCGTTGGCAATATCGATACTGGAAGACAGCACCGCCACACCGGCGGCCCGCACGTCCTCCACCGGTCCGGGGTTGAACGACAGCACGAGGTCCAGATCATGAATCATCAGGTCCGACACGACGTCCACGTCCGTCCCCCGTTCGACGAACGGACTGAGCCGGTGGCACTCGATGAACGCTGGCCGAACGATGTGGGGACGCATCAACTGCATGATCGGGTTGAACCGCTCGCTGTGCCCGACCTGCAGCACGGATCTCTGTCGCTTCGCCAGATCGACCAACTCGCGGGCTTCGGCCACGGTCACGGCGATGGGCTTTTCGACGAGGACATGTTTTCCAGCCTCAAGACAGGCCTTGGCCGCAGCGTAGTGCGCGGAGGTCGGCGCGGCGACACTTACAATTTCGACGTCGTTCAACAAATCCTTGATGCGTTGATAGGAGGAGACACCGTGGCGATCCGCGATCAGTTTCGCACGACTCGGGTCCGTGTCGTACACCCCGACCAAGCTCACCCCCGGCAACGTCGCATAGTGCCGGGCATGGTGCTGCCCTAAGTGCCCCACACCGATTACGCCGGCCCGCAACCGCTTCATGCCCCTTCCATCCCCACCGGCCACTCTATCCTTGTCTTTCGGCATCCGCCCCATACCCGACGATCGCGATGCCGGCCCGGTCGGCCTTCTCGATTGTCACTTCCCGATCCAGCAGAATGCTCCGTCCCGCCTCGAGCGCCAGCACCGATGCCTTGACCGCTTCCATGGTTTCGATGGTGCGCGGCCCGACGGCCGGCAGATCGAACCGCAGATCCTGCTGCGGCTTGCACCGTTTCACGACGACGGCCCCGCCATGGGCCAACTCGCCTCCGCGGCGAATCGCCCCGTCGGTCCCTTCGACCGCTTCTACGGCCACGATGACCCGGTCCTTCACCACCACACATTGCCCGATGTCCAGCAAACCGATCTGCTTCCCGATGTCCCATCCGTAGCGGATGTCGTCCCATTCCTTCTTGTTGGGCTCGCGCGAGGTCAAGGTGCCTGGTTCGACAAGGATGCCGGACAAACCGAACGTCGACTCCCTGATCCGGATCCCCTCTTTTTCGATTTCCTCCGCCACCGCGCGCAGGATCTCATCGTCCTTCAGATTGACGAGCCGGGCAGCCAAGGCCAGGGCGCGAAAATCCGGCCGCATCGTAGTGAACACATGGGTCTTGCGAATACCGCCGAGCATGACCGCTTGGCTGACGCCGTCGCCCTTGAGCGCTTCGATCAGTTTGTTGAACTGGCCGATTTTGATCCAGTGGATGCGCTCGACATGCCGTTCCAACTCCGGTTCGGTTTCGCCTTCATGGGCGACCGCAGAGACCGCATACCCCAGCTTCCTTGCATTTTCCGCAAAGATAATGGGAAACCGGCCGTTGCCGGCGATCAGACCGATTCGCTGCCCTGCGCCGCCCGGCATATTCCCGGCGGGCCCGGCATCAAACTGCTTACTCATCCTCGCCTTCCTGCTCCTTGCCGACCGACCGGCAAATGCCCCGCTTCGTGCCTTCCATGAAGCGCACCACCTGCATGACGTCCTGATTCTGTCCGTAGGACGCTTTGGCCAATTTCACGGCTTCGGCGACACGATGACCGGAACGAAACAGTACCTCATAGGCATGTTTCAGGGCGGAGATGCGGTCCGAAGAAAATCCGTGTCGCCGCAACCCGATCGAATTCAATCCGTACATTCGGGCACGGTACCCTCCGGCGGCGCGCATGAACGGCGGAAGATCCTGCCCGAGCGCGCAACAGCCGCCCACCATCGAGTAGGGCCCGATCCGGACGAACTGGTGGATTCCCGAGAGGCCCCCGATAATCGCATGGTCGCCGATCTCGATATGTCCGGCCAGACTTGCGGCATTCGCCAGGATCAGGTGATTTCCCAAGTGACAATCATGCGCCACGTGGACATACGCCATGAGAAAGTTGTGATCGCCGATCGTCGTACTGCCGCCGCCCTGCACCGTGGCCCGATTGACGGTCACATATTCGCGCAGCACGTTGTCATGACCGATCACGACCTTGGTCGGCTCACCTTTGTAGTGCGTGTGTTGCGGCGGCCCCCCCACCGACACGAAGGGATGCAGCTCGCATCGCTCCCCGATGTCCGTCCACCCGTCGATGCAGACATGGGCGAGCACTCGAGTCCCCTTGCCGATGGTGACGTGTTCGCCGACGACGGAATAGGGTCCCACTTCGACATCGTCCGCCAGCACCGCCTTGGGATGAATCACCGCGGTTGGATGTATTCTCACTCAACTCCTCCTCGCACTGGCCTGGATCGCGGTCACAACTTCGCGGCCCACCGCGCCTCCGGCCGGCTGTCTCTGGTTGGTCGGAACCCGCGCAGGCGCGCTCCGTGGTCGGTACGATCCCGGTGCCGGCTCATGCCCCTTGGGCCGGCTTTTCATCCGTGACCATCGCCGTGACTTCCGCCTCGCAGACCAACTCGGATTCCACGTAGGCCTTGCCCTGCATCTTCCAGAACGGCGCCCGCTTCTTCAGCACGTCGACCTCGAGACGCAACACGTCGCCCGGCAGGACCGGCTTGCGGAACTTGGCGGCGTCGATGCCGGTGAGATACACCACCGGCCGCCCCACGTTTCCGAGCGATTTGAAGGCCAACACGCCGCCCACCTGAGCCAACGCTTCCAGAATTAGGACGCCGGGCATCACCGGACGCCCGGGAAAATGGCCCGTGAAAAACGGTTCGTTGACCGTGACATTCTTGATCCCCACGATCCGGCGATCCGGATCCAGCTCTTGAATCTTGTCGACGAGCAGAAACGGATAGCGGTGGGGAAGCACCGCCTGTACCTGCACATTGTCCATCACTGACATCAGCCCGCCTCCCTGGTTACCGACGACGAGGGCGTCGTCGCCCGGCTCATTTGTTCTGGCGATCGAATTCCTTGATCACCTTCTCGGTCAGATCGACCGAGGGATGCCCATAGATGATGATCTTGATCGTGGCCTCGTTGCCTTTGTCGATGATCGCCGTGAAGCCTTCCTTCTGAGCGACCGCGGACGCCGCGCCCTGAATCTTCTGCGCGAACTCGGCGACCATGGCCCGCTGCTTCTCCTGGACCTCGCGGTTGAAATCCTGAATCCGCCGTTGATAGGCCTCGAGCTTGGTCCGGAACTGCGCCTGCCGGTCCTTCTTGGCATCCTCGGTCAAGCTGGCGTCCTGCATACCGGCTTCGAGTTCCTTGAGCTCCTGATCATCCGAATCGATGATCTTCTGGCGCGTCGTCGAATAGGTTTTCAACTCCTCCAGCGCCCGCTTGCCCGCGACGGATCGTTCGACCACCGCTTGCTGATCCATCATCGCCACCTTAAACGAGTCCGCCGCCGACGCCGATGACGTCAGCCACAGCGCGATCGCCGCGCCCGCACCCGCAATGACCCCAAGTCGTACCTTCATAGGGCTCCTCATGGATACTGCCGATTGAATTCCTCGATCACTTGAGCCGACACATCGACCGTATCGTCGAAAAAGATCGTCGGCCCACCCCGGCCCCGATCCAGTACGAGTTGCAGGCTCAGGCGCTTCGCGACCTTGCCCGAGATGCCCTCCAACTTGTCCCGGAAGCCGTCCAACACTTCCTTCTGCTTATCCGCCACTTCCCGGTTCAGATCCCCGACCTTCTGCTGATACTCCGCCATCCGCCGGCGGAATTGCTCCTCTCGCTCGCGCTTCGCGGTCGGGCTGAGCACGCTGCCCTGCTTCATGAAATCTTCTTCCATCCGGCGCAGCTCTTTCTCTTCCATTTCGATCAGCGCCTGCCGGTTCTTCGTGAACGAGGCCAGCGCGTCCTTCGCCTTCTTGCCGACGTTGGTGTCGTTCAACACCCGCTGAGGATCGACGACCCCGACCCGGACAGACGAGGGCACAGTGACATTGCTCGAGCGACAGCCGCCGCTCACCAAGGCCCAGGCGACAATCACCGCGCAAAGTGAAGCCCGTAGGAACACCGACTGATTCAGACTGACGTGTGCAGGTAGCATGTATCAACCTATCCTGATCAGAACAGCGACCCGATCGTAAATTCAAACACGCCCCTCCGCTCGGTGGGGCGTGGTTCCAAATTGATGCCGTAGGCGGCCCGCAACGGACCGAACGGCGAAATCCAGCGCGCTTCGAACCCCACGGTTTTCCGAAGCTTGTTGAGACTGACGGTCTCGTGGTCGTCGAAACCGGTCCCATAGTCGAAAAAGAGGACCCCGTTGAGCTTGGCCTCGGAACTGATCGTAAAAATGAAGTCGTTGTTGAAGATCAGTTCCTTGGCGGAGCCCAGCAATGAGCCCGACGGCGTGACGGGCCCCGCTCGGCCGAACACGAATCCGCGCATCGTGTTGATGCCGCCGACAAAGAAACGCTCGGTCAACGGAATGGGTTTCCCCTCGAGCCCTTGCGTGAACCCATAGCGGGCATGGATGGAAAAGCGCGTGTCATAGAGCAACGGCGTGTACTTAATGACATCGAAGAACATCTTATAGAAGTGGTTCGTCCCCCCCAGCGCCGGTGTGCCGTAGTCGGCACCGATTTGCATCCGCCACCCGGTCCGCGGATCGAGGTAATAGTCGCGGGTGTCCCGGAAGATCGACGTCCGGATGCCGGTGGAGGACTGATTGCCGAGCTGGCGGCAAATCAAGGGAATGACGTCGGGGCAAAGCCCTTCCTGCGGGTCTCTGTAGGTAATCTGCTCCGCGAACAGGCTGACGCTGCCGTTCACATATTCGGACAACCACCGGCTCCAAGTTGCGCTGGCGCCCGCCTTGGATTCGAAATAGGAAATATAATTGGTAATGGTCCGATAGATGTCCAGCTGCAAGGCATTGTACGAATCGTTCACGTACGGATTGCGGAACGTCACCAACCCCAATGACCGTTGCTGGCCCAACTGCCCCCGGATACGCCCCAACCACCCGTTGCCGCCCAGATTGCCTTCCGTGATATCCGCGATCGCCACCAATTTGTCGAGCGTACTGAACCCGCCGCCGATGCTGAACTGTCCGGTCGGCTTTTCTTTCACCTTCACGTTCAAGTCGACCTTGTCGGCATCGACCTGCTGCGGCAAGATTTCGACGGTCTCGAAGAAGTTGAGGTTGTTCAAACGCTGGAAGCTTCGCTTCAAAGCCAGCGTGTCGATCACATCCTGCTCGTCCAGCCGGAGTTCCCGCCGGATCACGTTGTCGCGGGTCTTGTCATTGCCGTTGATGTGGATCTCGCGAATCCGCATCATCTCGCCTTCCTTGACGTTCAGCAGGATCGATGCGGTCTTGGTGTTGTTGTCTGGATTGACGTTCGGGACGACGTCCGCAAACGCATACCCTTTCGCTCCGTAGAGGTCGGTGATGCGGGTGATTTCACCGCGAATCTTGGCGCGCTGGAAGATCTCGCCCGGCTTGATCCCCAGTCCTTCCCGTAATTCGTGATCCTCAAAGACCGTATTGCCCCGGAACCCGATCTCGGCCACCGTGTAGGGTTCACCCTCGACGATCGTATAACTGACCTCGAACCACTTCTTGTCGTTGCTCAACTCGATCGCAGGCTGGCCGATCTGAACGTTCAAGTAGCCTTTGTTCAGATACACCTCCCGCATACGCTCGATGTCGTTGGCCACCTCTTCCCGTTTGAGCACCCCGGCATCCGACAGAATCGACGGAACCTTCAGCTGCGTGACCAGGCCATACCAGGGGATCCACTCGCGGGTGGCCATCACCTTGAACATTTCTTCCTTGGTCGCCGCCCGCATGCCGTCGAATTTTACCGCCCGCACCTTGGCCTTGGTCCCCTCCTTGATGAAGAAGGTCAGGCGTTTCCGGTCCTCATCGACGGTTTGAATAACCGGCACGACCTGGCAATTGAAATATCCGTCTTCCTGATAGGCCAGCCGGACCTTGTCCGCGCTTTCTTTCGCCTGCTGTTGATCGAGAAACGTCTGGCTCTTGATCGTAACTTTTTCTTTGAGCTTGTCGTCGCTGAGTTCCTCGTTCCCATCAAACACGATTTCGGTGATGAACGGCTTCTCGCGCACGACGAACATGATCGCGACGCCTTGAGGCCCCGGCTCGGTCTCGACCTGCACGTCTTCGAAGTAGCCCGTGTCATAGAGGATCTTGACTTGAGCGCGAAGCGCGTCCGCCGTGTACGGATCGTTCGCCTTCAGCGTCAGCCGGCCTTCGATGGCCTGCAGTTCGATACGCTTGTTGCCCTTGATCGTGACCGAGGCCACACGCGAAGCGCCCTCCTCCGCCAGCAACATGCTTGCCGCGCCGGCCGCGTAGAGCGCTACAATCGTCGATATAAGTATCAACACCCAGTGCGTGCGTCCCGTCTGTCCCACTACGATCCTTTTATTACGCGACGGGAATGCAGGCAATGATGGCCCAAGAGGTCGAGAGCGGAACCAAGGGACGAACGGCCGTCGTGCGTCGCGCGACGTTCAGCGCAACGTCCCGCCGCCGACTTCCGCCATCGAAGGCACCAGGGTGCCGTTCTGTGCGCAGCACAACCGCGAGTTCGAAAAGATTTCTAAAACTCCCGGATTATATTGACCACATTTTGCAATGTAAAGGAGTTTCCCCGCGCGGCAAGCGGCGAATACGACGCGGCGCGAGAGGGCGTGAAATCTTGACTTCATTCAGTTCATCACATACTATCCGGCGTATGGCACGTACAGACGTTCGGAAAGCTATCATCCCCGCAGCCGGTCTTGGCACACGATTTCTTCCCGCCACGAAAGCTTCTCCAAAAGAGATGCTGCCGTTGGTCGACAAGCCCCTCATTCAATATGTCGTCGAGGAAGCGGTCGCGTCGGGCATCGAAGACATCATCGTCATCACGGGGCGCGGCAAACGCGCCATCGAAGACCACTTCGACCGCTCGCTCGAACTGGAAGAAAATCTCAAAGGCAGCGGGAAGGCGCAGGTTCTCAACCAGATTCGGCACATTTCGAATCTCGCCAACTTTTGTTACGTCCGGCAATCGGAAGCGTTGGGCCTGGGGCATGCCGTCTTGTGCGCCCAACACCTGATCGGCGACGAACCCTTCGCCGTCATTCTCGGCGATGAAATCATCGACGCGCCGGTCCCCGGACTCGCCCAGCTCATCCACATTTACAAGAAACGCAAAGGCGCCGTGCTGGGCGTGCAGGAAGTTCCGCACCAGGAAGTGAGCCGATACGGCATCGTCTCCGCGCGACGAATGGGCACGGGCCTCCACCGTGTCAGCGACCTCGTTGAAAAACCGGCGCCCGCGGACGCACCGTCCAATCTCGCCGTCATCGGAAGGTACGTGTTGCCTCCGGAGATCTTCCCCATTCTGCGCAAGACCCCCCCGGGAAAAAACGGCGAGATCCAGCTGACCGACGCGCTCCGACAGCTCGTGCGGCAGGCCCCGATGTTCGCGCATGAGGTGCAGGGGCAGCGCCACGACGCGGGCGACAAGTTGGGCTTCCTGATCGCAACCGTCGAATTCGCACTCAAGAACCCGTCATTGGGGCCGGCGTTCGGCGACTATCTCCAACAGCGCCTTCGATCCTCGGTCGCCGAAAATCGCCGCAGGACAAACGGCCGGGCGAACCAGGCCCGGGAACGCGCCTCCAGTTAATTCCTCACGCGGATGGCCCACACTCAACGCGTTGTGGCCGCGCAACAGCGAACCCTAGACCTTCCACCCACGATACGGGAGTCTCATGGCTGAAGCATCTGAGCAGGAATTCTCGAGCAATCAGAACTTGGAACCGCCGGACCAACTCCCCTTGCTGCCCGTGCGGGACATCGTCGTGTTCCCCTACATGGTGCTGCCGCTGTTCGTCGGGCGCGAGATGTCGATCAAGGCGATCGAGGCCGCGCTGGCGGGCAACCGCATGATCTTCCTCGCTACCCAGAAATCGCTCGACGTCGAAAATCCTCAACCGGACGACATCCATGCCGTGGGCACCGTCGGCATCATCATGCGGATGCTGAAACTGCCCGACGAACGCATCAAGATCCTGGTGCAGGGTCTCGCCAAAGGCCGGATCGAGGAATACATCCAGAACGATCCTTATTACTCAGTGCGGATCGAGAAATTGGTTGAGACGAAACAGGCCGGGTCCACGCTCGAGACCGAGGCGGTCATGCGCACCGTCAAGGAGCAGATCGAACGGATCGTCAGCCTCGGCAAAGTGTTGATCCCCGACGTCATGGTCGTGATCGAGAACCTGGAGGACCCGGGACGCCTCGCCGACATGGTGGCCTCCAACCTCGGACTCAAGGTCGACGTGACGCAAGCCGTGCTCGAAATCGTCGATCCGATCCAGCGCCTTCGCCATGTCAGCGAAATTCTCGCGAAGGAAATCGAAGTCCTCTCCATGCAGCAAAAGATCCAGGCGCAAGCCAAGGGGGAGATGGACAAGACCCAGCGGGAATACTTCCTGCGCGAGCAGCTCAAGGCGATCCAAAAGGAACTCGGCGAGTTGGACGAACGGGCCGAAGAGGTCGCGGAATTTCGCAAGCGCATCAAAGACGCGAAGATGCCCGAGAAGGTCCTCAAGGAAACCGAGAAACAACTCAAGCGCCTTGAAAAGATGCACCCCGATACGGCGGAATCCGCCACGGTCCGGACCTATCTGGAATGGATGGTCGAGCTTCCCTGGGCCAAGAAGTCCAAGGACAACCTCGATCTGAAAGCCGCCATGAAGGTTCTGAACGAGGACCATTACGATCTCGAAAAGGTCAAGGAACGGATCATCGAGTACCTCGCCGTCCGCAAGCTCAAAGAAAAGATGAAGGGTCCGATCCTCTGTTTCGTCGGACCTCCCGGCGTCGGGAAAACTTCGTTGGGCAAATCAATCGCCCGCGCCCTCGGCCGCGAATTCGTTCGTATCAGCCTGGGCGGCGTCCGAGATGAGGCGGAGATCCGAGGCCACCGGCGGACCTACGTCGGCGCCCTGCCCGGCCGCATCATTCAAGGAATGAAACAAGCCGGGACGAACAACCCCGTTTTCATGCTGGACGAAGTCGACAAGGTCGGCATGGACTTCCGTGGCGATCCCTCGGCGGCCCTGCTCGAGGTCCTGGACCCCGAACAAAACAACACCTTCACCGACCACTACCTGGGCGTGCCGTTCGACTTGACCGAAGTGATGTTCGTGACGACGGCCAACCTGATCGATCCCATCCTGCCCGCCCTGCGGGATCGAATGGAGGTCATCGATATCCCGGGCTATACGGAGGAAGAGAAACTCGGCATCGCGCAAAAGTATCTGATTCCCCGCCAGATGAACGAACACGGTATCACGGAAAAGCACGTGCGCATCGGCGAACCGGCCATCCGGCAAGTCGTGACGCATTACACCCGCGAGGCCGGTGTACGGAACCTGGAACGCGAAATCGCCAACCTCATGCGGAAGGTGGCCAAGAAAGTCGCCGAAGGGAAGACGCAGTGCCAGATCATTGATGAGTCCAATCTGCACAAGTTCCTCGGCGTGCCCAAATACGTGCCCGAAGCCGAACTCGAAAAGGACGAGATCGGGGTCGCCACGGGTCTCGCTTGGACAGAAAGCGGCGGTGACGTGCTGTACATCGAGGCTACGGTCATGAAGGGCAAAGGACAGCTCACGCTCACCGGACATTTGGGTGACGTGATGAAGGAATCCGCCCAGGCGGCATTGAGCTATGTCCGGTCCCGCGAGAAGACGCTGGGCATCAATCCGGACATGTTCGCCAAGAACGATATCCATATCCACGTGCCGGCCGGTGCCATTCCGAAGGACGGACCTTCGGCCGGCATCACAATGGCCACCGCCATTGCGTCGGCGCTGGCTCAGATTCCCACCCGGCGGGACCTGGCCATGACCGGTGAGATCACGCTGCGCGGTCGAGTCCTGCCGATCGGCGGTCTGAAGGAGAAGATCCTCGCGGCCAAACGCGCGAAACTTTCGACGGTCGTACTCCCGAAACGCAATAAGAAGGACCTAGAGGAAATCCCGAAGCACTTGCTGAAGGGAATCGACCTCTGCTTCGTCGATACCATGGACGACGTCATTCACGCCGCATTGCGCCGGACTCCGTCCGGCAAAGCCAATGCCGCCACACCGAAGGGCGCGAGAGAGAAGGCCGCCCGTGCCGGCAAATCCAAGCGCGGTGCGGTCCCGGCTCGCCGAGGTATGCAGATGCCTGCGGCATCGCCGTCCCTCTCGCACTGAGACGACCACGATGACGGGCGCGTGCGAATGGAACGGGCCGCGTCGGATACAGGACGCGGGCCGTAGGACCAGCTGATATGCCGGCTCGCGCCGCCCGTCCATCATCACCCCTGGCCAGCGAATTCGCTCTCATCCGCTCCCTGCAGCGGCACTACGCGCGTGCGGATCGCGATATCGTACGGGGAATCGGCGACGACACAGCCGTACTCCGCTGCTCCTCCGCCAACCAGCTGTTGATCACGACGGATCTCCTGGCGGAAGGCGTGCACTTTGATCTCCGCTCCTCATCCTTGGAAGACATCGGCTACCGCGCCGCCATGGCCAACCTGAGCGACATCGCCGCCATGGGCGGCATCCCTCGGTTTCTCCTGGTCGCCCTCGCTATCCCATCGACCTGCTCGGGTGCGCAGATCCGCCGTCTTTACCGAGGCATGATGCAAGCAGCCACCCCCCACAGGGTCCGCCTCATCGGCGGGGATACGTCCTCCTCCCGGCAGGGACTGTTCCTCAGTATTACGTTGACCGGCACGGCACGTCCGGGTCGAGCGCTGCTGCGATCAGGCGCCAGCGCCGGAGACTTTCTCTACGTCACGGGGACGATCGGAGATTCCCATGCCGGCCTGAGCCTCCTCGGCGCGCACGGTTCGCTTCGGCAAACGCTCCGCCAGTCCGACGTCCGGTTTCTGCTGCGTCGGCACCATCGCCCGACCGCACGGGTCGCCGAAGGGCAATGGCTTGCGTCCCATTCCCTGGCCTCGTCAGCCATCGACCTCTCGGACGGATTGAGCGGCGATGTGCGTCACATTTGCGAGGAGAGCGGCGTCGGTGTCGCCGTACAGGCTACGGCGCTTCCTGTCTCACCGGCTTGTCGTGCGTTCGCGCGGGCAGCCGGGTTGGTGCCGGAAGAGGTGGCCCTCACGGGGGGCGAAGACTATGAATTGTTGTTCACCGTGCCCCGCGGGAAGCATGCACGTTTCAAGAGGTTGGCGGCAGGGACGGCCTTCCGCTTTACCTGCATCGGTGAAATGACAACCATGCGTGAAGGTCTGCGCCTCCACGCGTCTACCGGCGAGCGCCTGCCGCTGCCGGCCTTGAGTTACGAACACTTCTCGAGACCGTCCACGACCTGAGTGGACCAACGAAATCGGCGCACTAGTGGCGGACGTTCGCTCACTCTTTCGACAACTGCTGCATCTGGATGAATCCCCGCATCGTACGGCCCTCGCCTTCGCGATCGGCGCCTTCATCGCATTTTCGCCGACCTACGGCTTGCACATGATCATGGTCGGGTTCTGCACCTGGGCGTTTCGCCTGAATGTAGTCGCCTTGCTGGCCGGAGCCTTCATCAACAACCCCTGGACCCTGATTCCCATCCTTGGCGCAACCTACTGGACGGGAGCCGTCATCCTCGGCCGCTCGGAGGTCCCGTCCTTCGAATGGCACGACTTGAGTTTCATGGGCATTTACCATCAAGTGAGTCCGCATGCCTGGCCATTTTTTCTGGGCGGTACCATCCTCAGCATCCTCGGCGGCCTCTGTTCCTACCCCCTGGCCTATTGGCTGATCCGCCGTTACCGCAAAGCCAGACAGTCGACCCTCCACACGCCATTGCCCCCTTCTCGCAACCTGGGCTAAGATCCCCACAGGCTATGAAACTTCCTCCCGCACAACCTCCCGCTCCCTACGACGGGTCGGCCTTGATTGCCGATCCAATCCATGAATATGTCTCATTCACGGTCCCCTTTGCGACGCCGGACCCGACGGAACGGACGGAAAAGGATCTGATCGATTCCCCCTGGGTCCAACGCTTGCGCTACATCTACCAGTTGCAGAGCGCGCGCTGGGTCTATCCGTCCGCCGAACATACGCGATTCGTGCACTCGCTGGGCACGATGCACGTGGCCGGACGTTTTGCCCGGCACCTCTACCCGTTCCTCAAGAAAGCGGCGCCCGATACGCCCTCGGCGGCGTTTGTGGAAGAGTTCCTGCGCATTACCGCGCTGGTCCATGACATCGGCCACGGGCCGTTTTGTCATTTCTTCGACGACAATTTTCTTCACGGCTTCGGCTTGTCCCACGAGAAACTTGGACAGATCATCGTGCGCGACCATCTTGGTCCCATCATCCGCAAGCTCCGTCGTAGCCCCTCCGGTCCCTTCGACCGCGGCGAAGAGTTGAACCCGGATCTCATTGCGCACGTCATCCTCAAGGAGAAGGGCAAGGACAACTCTCGCATTCCGCGCTGGATCAACATGCTCCAGCCGGTGATCTCGGGAAGCTATACGGCGGATAACCTGGACTATGTCCTACGCGATTCCTATATGTGCGGGGTGGCCGTCGGCCCGGTGGATCTCACGCGGCTGATCCACTACACGATCATCACCGGCAAGGGCTTCACGATTCACAAGACGGGCCTCCCGGCGTTACAGATGTTCCTCAACACCCGGATGTATCTCTACTCGAACGTCTACTATCACCGGACGACAAGAGCCATCGACATCCACCTGCGGGACATCTTCGGTGAGACGATGAAACTCCTCTTTCCCGGCGATCCGCGGAAACGAATGGGCGACTACTTGACGCTGACCGACTGGTCGCTGCTCGAAGAGGTGCGGAACTGGAAACGCGCGGGCCGCGGCATCAAACGGCGGCTGCATCAGGAATGGTCGCGCATCCTGCATCGGGACGTAAAATGGAAGATGGCCTACAGCACGGTTCTGAAGGAGAAGGGGAAAGAGCGCGGGCTCGACTTTCCCAGCCATGAACAGTTCCAGCAACAGATCCAAAAGGAACTGCCCCCTTCTCTCCGCAACGTGCAGTTCCGGGTCGACATGGCGCCGCTTGACCCACGCCCGGACCCGAAAGACACCCGAGGCATTCCACTGTTCGTCTACGACCCCGGGACCACGGGCGTCTCCACAGAACCATTGGAGGAATTCTTAGACCTCCTCCCCACCAGGCTCGTACAATTCCGCCTGTACGCGCTGGACCATGACCAGGATGCCGCGCTGTCTCGTGCCGCCGCCACGGTCCTCAATAAGACTCCTTCGAGCCTCGAAACGAACTTCTAGCTCCCCAAGCCAATCTTGCGGCGCCGGACAAAATCTGACAGGCCCTAGGATTTGTACTAAGTACTAATATCTCTAACTCAGCCGCAAAATCCCCTACATAATGCTCGCGCATAATTGGTACGATAGGCACGCTTGGCGATGCGCCGGCAACTTTTCATCTCGTGCCTCAAGCACCCGAGCCCGACGGCAAGATACGCCATCCGGGTGGGCATCTCCGCCAAGGAGGACGGATGATGGACCATCCATCGACCGTAGGCGACCGGTGGGCCTTCACTCCATCGATCCGACTCGGATATGCGGCGATCATCGCCCTGATCGCCGCTATCTTTCTGTTGGACGGGTTCACACCGCTCGGGATCCCCATCTGGGTCCTGTATCTTGTTCCACTGGCACTCGCGTCCCGGCGGGGAGCCGATAGCAACACCTACGTGGTTGCGGGAACCTGTGCCTTCCTGACCGCATTGGGCTTCGTCATTTCTCCTCAAATCGGGGGCGTTCCGCTTTGGGTCCCGATCATCAATCGCGCGCTGTTTTCCTTACTCCTTCCCTTGCTCGCCTTCCTGATCACCCGCCATCAGAAGCTCACGCAGGAATTGATCGCCCATGCTGCGCTGCAAGTCGAACACAGGGCGCTCCAAGCGCAGGAATCCGCCCTTCAAAAAGCCGCGGCCGACATTCAAGACCTATACGACCACGCTCCCTGCGGGTACCACTCCCTCGATGCCCAGACTAAGATCATATCGATCAACCAAACAGAGCTCGACTGGCTCGGCTATAGTCGGGAAGAACTAGTCGGCAAAATCTGTTTCCTCGATTTGGTCACTCCCGCCTCTGCCCGCATCATTCAACAGCGGTTCCCTCGCTTTATCGAGGACGGGTTGATCCAGGATGTGGAACTCGAGCTCGTTCGCAAGAACGGAACGATCCTTCCCGTCCTCCTCAGCGGCACAGCCATCAAAAATTCCGAAGGCCGCTTCATCGCCAGCCGGTCGATCCTCATCGACAACACCGCGCGCAGGGCAGCCGAAACTGTGCTACGGCGCAGCCACGAGGCACTCGAGGCGACCGTCGCCGAGCGAGCGGCCGAACTCGTAACCGTCAATGATCGGCTGGAGACTGAGTTGCGGCAAGGACGGGCCATGGCGGAGATTCTACGAGTCAGCGAGGCCCGCTTCCGCGAACTCGTCGAATCGCTGCCGCAACTCATTTGGACTGCTCAATCCGACGGGCTCTGCGACTACTTGAGCCCGCAGTGGATTCGCTATACCGGCTTGGCCGCCACCGGCCTGTTGGGATCAGGTCTAACCGACGCGGTGCACCCGGACGACCGCCGGACTGTCTCGGAGAGTTGGGCCGCCGCAGTGGCCAGAGGGAAGCCCTTTGAGGGGGAATGTCGTCTGAGGGGCGCCGATGGCTGCTACCGCTGGTTTCACACGAAGGCAGTCCCCCTGCACGATGGAACAGGCTCCGTCGCGAAATGGCTCGGCAGCAGCACCGACATCGACGATCGGAAACGCGGCGAAGCCAACCAGGCTAGGCTGGCCGCCATCGTGGAATCCTCATCCGACGCCATCATCAGCACCACTCTGGACGACCATATCCTAACCTGGAACCAAGCGGCGGAGCGCATGTTCGGATACCGCACGGAGGAGGTGCTCGGCCGGTCCGCTTCAGTGATAGTTCCTGCCCAACACCGCGACCACATCACGACCGTCATTGAGCAGGTGAAGATGGGGGCGCAGATCAGCCAACTCGAAACCCAGCGCCAGCGCCGAGACGGAGAGGGCCTTGAGGTGTCCTTGGCCATCTCTCCCATCAAAGATGCGGATGGCCGGCTGCTTGGCATCTCCACGATCGCACGTGATATTACCGAGCGGAAACGAACCGAGCGGGAACTGACGCAGCTCCGTCGGCTGATCGAGCTGTCCCACGATCCCATCTTCGCCTGGGATCTGCATCAGGGCATCGTGGAATGGAACCGCGGCTGCGAACTCCTTTACGGCTACAGCAAGGCGGAAGCCGTCGGCTGCCCCAGCCCTGTGCTGCTGCGATCCATCTTTCCTCAGCCGTTGGACGAGATAGTCGCCACCATGGAACGCACCGGCGAATGGACCGGCGAGATCCGACAACGGACCAAGGACGGACGTGAGGTGATCGTGGAGAGCCGTCTGAGCTTGCGGCACACCGACGACCGCAGCCTGATCCTCGAAACCAGCCGCGATATCACCGAACAACGACAGGCCGAACTGACGATTCTTCGCAAGAACAAGGACCTGGAAACCCTGCTGTTCGTCACCTCCCACGACTTGAAAGAGCCGCTGCGAGCCATTGAGAGCTTCTCTCTGCTGCTGGAGGAACGATACGCCGACCGACTCGACGACAAGGGACGCGATTTTCTTCGGCGCACCATCCGGGCGACGCAACGGCTGGATCAGCTGCTCACCGACATCCTCAACCTCTCGCGAGCCCAACGCATGGACGTACCCGCGCAAGACGTGGAGGCCGAAGCCCTCGTCAAGGAGGTCCTTCGCCAGCTCGAACCCCGAATCAAGGAGACCCGGGCTCGAATCGTGATCCGATCGCCGTTGCCCCGACTCCGGGTCAATCCGACTTGGGCCACGCAAGGGCTCTATAACCTGATCGCGAATGCCTTGAAGTTTTCCCGCCCCGGCGAGTCTCCCGACATCGAAATCGCCGCCTATGAAAGCGAAGGAAATGCCGAAGAAAAGATGCGAGGCTTGGTCGTCAGCGATCGCGGTCCCGGTATACCCTCAGAGCATCGGGAAAGAATCTTCCAGTTGTTTGCCCGCATTGTCGGCCGAGAGGTGGAGGGTACGGGGGCGGGCCTCGCGATCGTTCGTCAGGTTGCGGAACGGCACGGTGGGCGGGCTTGGGTGGAAGACCGTCAGGGTGGCGGATCGAATTTCATCATGACCTTCGCCCAATCGAACCCGGAGAGCGAGACGCTGCGACAGGCGGAGGCTGCAGGATGACGGCCGATCCCTGGCTCTCCCGATCAACCAATCCAGCTCTCAACAATCCGATGACGACGCCAAGCGACCGTGTCGGTCATTTTTATCGGTCACCGCCCCGAACGACCATTTCAGTTCAAACGGCGGCGACTCCCCTACACAAGCCCTTTCTTGGTGACGTATGCATGTGCTGCTGATAGAGGATAACGAGGACGACGCGCGACTGATCCAAGAAGCCCTATCCGAACACTCGCCCTACTTTTTCACGTTGGATTGGGTCGACCGGCTCGACGCCGCCTTTCTCCGGCTGCAACACAAGGCCGCCGACGCCATCCTGCTCGACCTGTCGCTCCCCGATAGTCGCGGTCTCGCCACCCTGGACAAAGTCAGGGCCCAAGTAGCCGAGGCGCCCGTCGTCGTCCTCACCGGTCTGGACGATGAAGTCGTCGCCGAGGAAGCCCTGCGTCATGGCGCACAGGACTACCTGGTCAAGGGCCGCTTCAACGGCGACTCACTGCGACGCTCGATCAGATACGCGCTGGGAAGACACCAGGTCGAACAGGCCCTTCGCAAAAGCGAGGAGCAGTTTCAATTGGTCTGCCTGGCCACGCGGGACGTGATCTGGGACTGGGACATCGAAACGGATACATCCCAGAGGAACGAGGCATACGAAACCGAATTCGGCTACGACCAGCGGACGCAGCACAACGGGTGGTCCGTCTGGTCGGAGCGACTGCATCCGGACGACCGGCCCGGCATCGTGGCGGACATGACGAAGATCCTGCGTTCAGGCCAACATATCTGGAGCGGCGAATATCGGTTCCGCCGGGCGGACGGGACCTATGCGTACGTGATCGATCGCGCCTACGTCGTCCGGAAGCCCGACGGCACGCCCCGCCGCATGATCGGCGCGATGACGGATATTACGGAGCGCCATCAGGCCGCCACGTTGACTGCCACTCAAGTAGCAATCTCGTTCGCGCTCGAGGAGGCCGTGTCCTTGAGCGAAGCGGTCCCCAAGATCATTCGTGCGGTCTGCGAACTCAAAGGGTGGGCACTCGGTGCGTTTTGGGTGGTCAACACGAAGACGAAGGTCTTGCGCTGCAACGCCCTTTGGCATCAGGCGGAGTTTCAGGCGGAGGAGTTTGCGGTCCTGTATCGGTCGCTCTCTCTGACGCCGGGGATGGGCTTGGCAGGACAGGTGTTGAAATCAGGGAATGCCCTGCTGACGGCGGATATTTTAAGCGACCCCACCTTTCCAGCAGCAAACGAAGCGAAGCGGATCGGCCTACGCGGGGGGATCGCCTTCCCTATCCATAAGGGCAATGATATTCTCGGCATCATGGAATTCCTGACGCAAGACGTCCTCCACCCGACCGACAACACCCTGCACGTGGTCTCCGACCTCGGCGATAAAGTCAGCCAGTTTCTGGAACAGAAAGACCTGGAGCGGCAATTGCGTCAGGCCCAAAAAATGGACGCTCTCGGCCGAATGGCGGGTGGCATCGCGCATGACTTCAATAATTTGCTCACGGTCATCAACAGTTGGAGCGAGTTGTTGCTTGCCGATCCCAACGCAGACCCTCGCGCGCGACGCGGTCTCCTGCAGATTCGCGACGCCGGAACAAAAGCGGCGGGCCTGACGCGCCAACTCCTGGCCTTTACCCGCCATCAAGTCACCATGACGCAGGTCCTGAATCTCAATGACCGTGTGACGGATATCGTCGAACTGATGCGGCGCGTGATCGGCGAAGACATCGACCTGGTCGTGACGCTGGACCCAACGCTGGGCATGATCGAGGCCGACCCAGGCCAGATCGAACAGGTCGTCATGAACCTGGTGGTGAACGCCCGCGATGCCATGCCGAAGGGCGGACGGCTCGATCTTCAGACAAAGGAGGTCGAGATTTCCGGACCCGATCCATCCTGGCACGATCCGCTACAGCCAGGCGCCTACGTGACGCTGTCGGTTCGGGACAACGGCTGCGGGATGGATGCGGAGACGATGTCGCACATCTTCGAGCCGTTCTACACGACGAAGGATCTGGGCAAAGGCACCGGGCTCGGCCTCTCGACGGTCTATGGGATCGTCAAGCAGGGAGGCGGCACGATCGGCGTGCAGAGCGAACCGGGGATCGGCACCACCTTCACGATTTACCTGCCAAGAGTGGTCAAAGAGCCGGCAGCCTTGCCGCGTCCGAAACCGGAACCCGAGCGTGCGAGCACCGGGGGGACGATCCTGCTCATCGAGGACGACGATATGGTCCGGACGCTCGCCCAGTCCGTGCTCGCCGACCAGCGATATTCGGTCATTTCAGCCCGCAACGCGGAAGAAGCCCTCTCCATCTCCCGCCGGCCGGATACAAACATCGCGCTGCTGGTGACGGATGTCACCATGCCCGGCACGGTCGGTACAGCCTTGGCGACGGAAATCACCGCCTCACGGCCGGACGTGAAGGTGATCATTACATCGGGTGATGGAAACCGGAACCCCGAGGTTGAGACGACTTTCGGAAGCCGGGTCACTTTTCTCGAGAAGCCCTATACGCCCGACTCGCTGATGCGCGCGGTGCGGGAGGCTCTTGAGCCTCCCGCCGAGATGCCGAGGACATCGTCGCGCACACTCACCTGAGCCACTCGGCTCCGCATGGAAGGAAGAAACAATGACCGTACGACCCATCGATATTTTGATTGTGGAAGACAACGAGGATGATGTGGTGTTGATCCGGGAGGCTTTCGCGGAAGGCAAACTTGTCAACAACGTCAGCATCGCCAGGGACGGCGAGGAAGCCCTGGCGTATCTGCGTGGAGAAGGGCCCTTTAAGCAGGTGCCCCTTCCAGGCATCGTCCTCCTCGACATCAACATGCCCAAGAAAAACGGATTCGAAGTCTTGACGGAACTCAAGGCCGACCCACACCTCAAGGCCCTGCCGGTCGTCATGTTGACGGTCAGTGAGCGCGAGGAGGACATCGTGCGCTCATTTTCAGAAGGCGCCTGCTCCTATGTCCGGAAGCCGGTTACCCTGAAACGCTTTATCACCGTGATCAAGGAGTTCGAACTCTACTGGACCCTGGTCTCCCGGATTCCCCCTATCACAAGGTAGGTCCCGGCATGACCAAGAAAGCCCCACACGGCCGATCAGTACACGAGAACGCCTCCATGGCAAAACCCCTCGCCCATTACCGTGTCTTGCTGATCGAGGACAATGAGGATGATGCCGCGTTGGTTCGACATGCCCTGACGGCTCGCCCGGGATTCGTCTGGGATCTGGACTGGGTCGATCGGCTCGAGGTCGGGGCGGCGGCGCTTGCGGAACACCCCTACCAGGTCGTGCTCCTGGACTTATCGTTGCCGGATAGTCGTGGGCTCGATGGGCTCACATCACTGGCGCACAAATTTCAAGACACGCCGATCGTCGTGGTGACGGGCATGGAAGATGAAGCCATCGCGCTTGACGCGCTCCGCAAAGGGGCCCAGGACTACGTGACCAAGGAGAGGATCGACCCGTACACGCTCGCGCACACCATGCGTTATGCCATGGAGCGCAAGCGCGAGGAATGCGTTTTGCGGCGCACGACCGCGGAGTTGCGCGCGCTCAGCGCTCACGTACAGCAGGTCCGGGAGGATGAGCGTGCCCGCATTGCCAGAGACCTGCACGACGAACTCGGACAGCGGCTCGTCGGGTTGAAGATCGCCATCGCCCGGTTGGAACAAGCGTCGAATCCCGTCGGGCTGGCATATGAAGAAATGGCTCCGCGCACACAGGCGATGACCGGTATGGTCAACGACACGATTTCCACCATCCGCAGCTTGGTAAGGCAGTTACGGCCGCCAGTGCTTGATCACCTCACCCTCGTGGAATCATTGGCTTGGCTTGCGCATGATTTTGAGCAGCGAACCGGGATTACCTGCCGATTCCATTCCGGTGCCATCACCGCCACACTCGCCCCGCAGGAAGCCAGCTCCGTCTTTCGCGTCGTGCAGGAGGCCCTGACCAATGTCGTGCGGCATGCGGGCGCTTCCCATGTAGACATTCGGCTCAACGAGCGGCAGAACACCTTACACCTGACCGTACAGGACGACGGACGGGGCATTACCACCGCACAGGCACGCGGGCGCGATTCGTTCGGACTCATGGGCATCCGGGAGCGGGTGTTGTCGCTGTCCGGCACGTTGGAGGTGGAAGGGCACGAGGGAGGAGGAACCTGCCTGCATCTTACGATCCCGGGCCGCAGGGAAACCGCGAACGGGTAGCGTCAGGGCGAAATGCGGATGAATACGCGCGTCAGCGATTGTCCCCGCCGACGGCGGAGGAGGCATCCGGAGTTCTTGACGGCTGGCCCGGAACGGCCAGCATCGGATGGGGAAACGCGGGGTGGGTCGGGAACGGCAGATCCAGCATCGCGTAGGGATTGACGCGGGCACCGCCCACCTTCATGCCCCAGTGCAGATGCGGTCCTGTCGCACGGCCCGTGGCGCCGACCTTCCCGATCACCTGGCCGGTCTTGATCAAGTCGCCTTCTTTTACGAGCACATCCGCGAGGTGAAAATACATCGAATAGAGGCCCAGCCCGTGGTCCAGGTAGATTCCCCGTCCGGAAAAAATATGGTCGACGACGAGCCGCACCACCCCATCATTGCTGGCAATGACGTCGGTACCCATCGGCGCGCCGATGTCCTCGCCGTTGTGAGGATTCCTGGCCTGGCCGTTCATGATCCTGACGCTGCCGAAAATACCGGTGCGCTTGCCGTGCACCGGTTCCACGAAACCTGTCTGCCACAGGCGCATGCCTGATTCCTCTGCCAGCACCCTGCGTACCTGTTCTTGCTCGGCCTTCCACCGCGCCGTCGCCTTCTCGTCCAGATCGACTTTCTCCTTCGGCAGTTTGAGATGCTCGACCGCAAACTTTTCCTTCCCCACGAGCACATGGTAGCTGAAGTGCCGAATCTGTTCGCCCAATTGCGCGTCCACGATCAGTTCATGGGTGCCGGGCACGTCTTGTAGGTCGATGCCGAGCAGGCCCAAATACCCGCCGCTCTCACCGCCGGCCGGGTCCTGGAAAAAGCTGACGGTCCGCCCCAGAAACCTCCCCTGCACTTTCGCCGCGTCCTTGAGCCCCGGCACCTTGACCAAGAGCACCTGCCCTTGCTTGCCGCTGTATTGCCCATCCACTCCCTGCGGCGGCGGCGGGGTATTCGGAAACAGTTCGACCGGAAACACGCTGACGAGCAACACCACGGCCATGATGATGAAGCGATCCAGCCGAGACATGCTGAGAGGGGGGAGCGTGTCGTTCATGATCGTCATCGATAAAATCGTAGCCCGGAGACTTGCGAGACCAATTCTTCGACGCGGCGGTTCACGGCACTGAAGGGATCCATGCACAGAATCGTCTCTTCCCAGTAGCCGTTCAGCTTCAAGTATGTCCAATCCACGGTGTAGGATCGGTTTTTCGCCCGCGCAAACCTGATAAAGTCACCGCGCACTTTCGCCCGTGTGGTCTGCGGGGGAACCGACATGGCCCGCTGGACCGCTTCTTCGTCCACGATCCGCTCAGCCATGCCCTTGTTCTCCAAGAGATAATACAACCCCCTGGTTCGTTTCACGTCATGAAATTGTAAATCCAGCAGAAAGACCCGAGGGTCGTCCCACCCGCAGCCCTTCTTGTCCACGTACGACTGAACAAGATGCTTCTTCATGACCCAGTCGACTTCCCGCACCAGCAACATCGGATCTTCTTCCAGTCGGTCGATCACCGAAACCCATTTCTGCAACACATCGTCCAACACTGCTTCATGCTCTTGGGTGTCCAAGAAGTCCTTGGCCCGTTCGATGTACGCACGCTGAATCTCAATGGCCGTCATCTGCCGGCCGTCGTCCAATTTGACCTTCTTGTTCAGCGTAGGGTCGCGTGAGATCTCACGGATGGCCTTGACGGGATCTTCGAGTTCCATCCCCGTCACCGTGTAACCGGCCTCGACCATCGACAACACCAGGGCCGCGGTCCCGACCTTCAAATAGGTCGCATACTCCGACATGTTCGAGTCGCCCACGATGATGTGGAGCCGGCGGTACTTCTCGGCATCGGCATGCGGCTCGTCTCTGGTATTGATGATGCTTCGGGATGACGTCGTCGACGACGAGGTTTTCTCGTGAATGTGCTGGGCCCGTTGCGAGATGAAATACTGCGGCTTACCGGAGACCTTGAGCACCTTCCCCGCGCCGGAGAAGATCTGCCGCGTCACGAAGAACGGGATCAGTTGCTCTGTGACCTTCCAAAAATCCACGTCCCGACGCATTAAGTAGTTCTCGTGGCACCCATAGGTGTTACCCAGCGAGTCGGTGTTGTTCTTGAAAATGTAAATTTCTCCCGACAGGCCTTCCTCCCGGAGTCGTTCCTCCGCAGCCGGCAAGCAAGCTTCCAACAGCCGTTCTCCGGCTTTGTCGTGCACGACGAGATCCAGGATGTTGTCGCACTCGGGGGTCGAATACTCGGGATGGCAGCCGGTGTCCTGATAAAATCGTGCGCCGTTCACGAGGAAGGCGTTGGACGGCCAACTGTTGGGAATGAGCCCTTCGAAAATGTAGCCCAGCACCTTTTCCATCGGCAGATAAATCCGCCCGTTCGGGGAAAAGATCAGGCCGTATTCATTCTCAAGGCCGAAGATGCGTTGTTTCATCTGGTGCGGGCACCTCACTGCCCAGGACTTTCAGAATACACTGCGGGGGCTTCAGCTTCAATATATCGGATACTTTAGGCACCGGCACACAACCCCACGCCCAGACGGAAATCCCGGGTGCGCGGGCGGACCGGCCGACCACGCTGCCGCGGCTCCCTGTCCCATGCGAGAAGGTTGACGGTCAGTGCGGGAACGGTGCGAAGGGCGAGAAACCTAGGAGAGGAGCTGACGGATATCCGAGATCGCGAGCCGCCGAAACTTGCGGCCGGACCTAGTCCGATCCAGGACCGCCACCTCGAGGTTTTCGGCTGGAATCTTTTGGGTCGCGACCTGCTCGAGAGCGGCAAGGCACAGAACCAGCCCGGTCTTAAGCGTCGGCGGCTGGGCATTGCTGTGCTCCCGGAGATAGGTCTGCACGTTTTCGGCGCGGCCGCCGATCACCGCGAACTTCTTCTCGTCGACAATGCTCCCGTCGAACGAGATTCGGTAGATTTCGTTGGCCTGGCCGTTGTGACCGACCTGGACCACCAGAATTTCCACCTCAAGCGGCTTCACATCCTGACCGAAGGCCGTGCCGAGGCTCTGGGAGTAGGCATTGGAGAGGGAGCGGGCACTGACGTCTTCACGGCTGTACATGTAGCCGGTCAAATCGGCATGCCGGATCCCCGCCTTGCGCAAATGTTCGAACTCGCTGTACTTGCCGGCGCCTGCAAAGGCGATGCTGTCGTACACTTCCGAGACCTTGTGGAGCGACGCGCTGGGGTTGTCGGCCGCCAGCAGCACACCGTCCACATACTCCAGCGCGATGATGGAGCGACCCTTGGCGATGCCCTTTTTGGCATACTCCGCCTTGTCCTGCATCATCTGTTCGGGAGAGACGTAATACGGTAACGCCATCGGCTAACTTCTCCTTCGGTCGACCATCATGGCTTCATAGATTCCACGGATGCGGTCTTCAGTGACATCGGTAATGCCCGATTCGCTCACAATCTTTGCGGTCGGATAGATTCCACGAAGCAGGTCGGGTCCCCCGGTTCCCACATCCTCGTCCGCGGCATTGTAGAGAGCTCGGAGCGCCAACTGCAGGGCATCCTGCTCCGGCAACGCCGGGCGATAGTGCTCGCGCATCGTATTGCGCGCATCCTTCCCGCCCGAGCCGATCGCATGGTGATCGGATTCCTCGTAGCGACCGCCGGTGATGTCGTATTTGAAAATGCGGCCTTCTTTGCGTTTGAGATCGTAACCGACATAGAGGGGCATCACAACCAAGCCCTGAAAGACCATCGGCAGGTTGGCCTTGACCATCTGGCCGAGTTTGTTGGCCTTCCCCTCGCAGGACAGTTGCACCCCCTCGAGCTTCTCGTAGTGCTCCAGTTCGGTCTGGAACAGTTTGGCCATTTCGATACAAGGGCCTGCCGCGCCGGCGATGGCCATCGCGGAGTAATCATCGATGCGGAAGACTTTCTCGATGCGCCGGTCCGCGATCTGAAACCCTTCCGTGGCGCGCCGGTCTCCGGCGATGATGACGCCATCGCGGTATTTGACGGCCAGGACCGTCGTCCCGTGCGGCACGGGCATCGAGCCCGAGCGGCCGGATTCCTGGGCCATCGGCACCCGTTGATTCAAATCTTTATGCCCGGGAGTCAATTCTGGATGATGCTGGGTGAGGAAATCGAAAAAACTGGATCCCTCGGATGGTGGCAAAAAAGGCCCTGTTTTCATTCCGTCATCGCCGTCAGGTGGAAAGTTTCGCCAAGAGGACCGCTGCGGTCTCTGACTGGGCCAACAACTCCCCGGTCAAGGCTTCGTTGCCGCGCAGCGGATCCATTAATGGCACACGTTTGATCTTGTTCTGCCCCACATCGAACATCACGGAGGTCCAACTCACTCCGTACACCGAAGTGGGATAGCGCTTCACACATTGTCCGCGGAAATAGGCCCTGGTTCCGGTCGGCGGATTGAACTCCGCCCGGGCAATTTCGTCTTCCAACACGACGCGCTCGATCATGTGGCTCCGTTCGAGCGTGTAGTAGAGCCCCTTTTCTGGGCGGACATCGTGATATTGCAGGTCCATGAGCCGGATTCTCGGATCGTCCCACCCGCAGCCCTTGCGATCCATATACGACTCGATGAGATGCCGTTTGGCCACCCAGTCGAGTTCGCGCACCAGCAGGTGCGGATCGCGTTCGAGCCGATCAAGGACATCTTCCCAGCGCACAAGGATATCCTTTGTGACCTGATCGATGTCGCGACAGGCGTAATACCGCTGCGCAGCTTTTAAAAACGCCCGCTGCACTTCGATGGCCGTGATGGGCGTCCCATCGGTCCGCTTGAGCGTTTCACGGACCTGCAGATCTCGCGACACCTCTTTGATGGCGCGTACGGGATCCGCGAGGTCAATGCGCGGCACCTCAGCACCGGCCTCGAGCAATTCGAGAACGATGGACAAGGTGCCGACTTTGAGATACGTCGACAGCTCGGCCATGTTCGCGTCGCCCACGATCACGTGGAAACGGCGATACTTCCCCGGATCCGAATGCGGTTCATCTCGCGTGTTGATGATAGGCCGCTTCACCATTGTATTGAGATCCACCAGCGTCTCAAAAAAATCCGCGCGCTGCGAGATCTGGTATTCCGTCTGGCTCGTCTGATTCTCGGCGCCGACCTTGCCCGCACCCGCATAGATCAAGCGCGTCACCAGAAACGGCGTCATGGTTTGGATGATGCGATCGAAAGGCACCGCCCGCGACACCATATAGTCTTCGTGATAGCCGTAACTGTTGCCTTTGCCGTCCGAATTGTTCTTGTACAGCACGAACTGCTCACGGCCGCGGGCCTTCACGACCCCCTCGAGCGCCTGCGCCATGATCCGCTCACCGATCCGCTCGAAGGCCACGATTTCCCGCGCCGTCGTACATTCGGGCGTCGAATACTCCGGATGTGCGCCGTCCACGTAGAGACGGCCGCCGTTGGCCAACACCTTGTTCAGCTGACGGTTGTAGTCGGGACCGGGCCGCTCGCGTTCCCCTTCCACCTCGAAGCCACGAGCATCCAGCAACGGATTCTCGTTCTCGTAGTCCCACACCGCGTGAGGCGAGGGCAAGTGAGGGTAATAGCCGATGACGTGGATGGAGTTCGCCACCGGATCCGTGGCGTTCGGATCCCGACTGGCGATACCAAATTCAGTCTCCGTGCCGATGACACGGGGATGGGTGCGAGCGTCAGATTCTTTCATGAAATGTCCGGCGCCTTAGAGGTAGTGCCCAGTAGTGACGGTCTCGATTTGTCGAGACTCCGCCGGCCCGCCGCTGATCGTCCGGAGGTGGACGATCTTTTCGCCCTTCTTACCCGCCACCTTGGCCCAATCGTCCGGATTGGTGGTGTTGGGCAGATCTTCATGCTCCTTGAATTCTTCTCGGATTGCACGCACAAGATCCTCGGACCGCAAGCCGGCCCCTTCCTGTGCGATGGCTCGCTTGACCGCATACTTCTTGGCACGGGAAACGATGCCTTCGATCAAAGCGCCGCTCGCAAAATCCTTGAAGTAGAGCACTTCTTTCTCGCCATTCGCGTATGTCACTTCAATGAACTTGTTCTCCTCGGACGTGGCGTACATCGCCTCGACCGTCATCTTGATGAGCGCATCGACCAATGCCCGGGCGTCCCCACCGTGCTGTTTCAAATCGCCTTCTGCGAAGGGCAGATCGGTGGTCACGTACTTGGAGAAAATATCTCGAGCCGCGGTCACGTCGGGGCGACCCACTTTGACCTTCACATCCAATCGTCCCGCGCGCAACACTGCCGGGTCGATGAGATCTTGCCGGTTGCTGGCCCCGATCACAATGACATTGTTCAGCCGCTCCACCCCGTCGATTTCCGAGAGGAACTGCGGCACGATCGTGGATTCGATGTCCGAGGAAATCCCCGTGCCTCGCGTGCGGAACAGCGCGTCCATTTCGTCGAAGAAGACGATCACCGGATGGCCGTGATCAGCCCGCTCCTTGGCCTTCTGGAAGACCTCCCGGACCTGGCGCTCCGACTCGCCGACATACTTACTGAGAAGCTCCGGTCCCTTCACGTGAAGGAAGTAGCTCCGGAGCTGTTTCCCCTTGAGATGACCGAGCTTCTTCGCGATGGAATTGGCCACCGCCTTCGCAATCAGCGTCTTGCCGCACCCCGGCGGGCCATAGAGAAGCACGCCTTTCGGCGCACTGAGTTTATAGTCCTGGAAAATATGCGGATAGAGGAACGGCAGCTCGACCGCATCGCGGACCTGCTCGATCTCACGCTGGAGGCCGCCGATGTGTTCATAGTCGACATCGGGTACCTCTTCGAGCACCAACTCCTCCGCTTCCGACTTCGGCAGCTTCTCGATCACGCAACCTGATCGTGGGTCATAGAGCAAGTGGTCGCCCACGCTCAGACGCTCGGCCACGAGCGGCTCCCCGAGCTCAGCCACCTTCTCTTCGTCGAAGTGTAACGTCACCAGGGCCCGATTGCCTTCGAGACCGGCCTTCAAGCGGACAACTTCGCCCTGTACGTCAAAGCCGCGGGCTTCGATGACGTTCAATGCTTCGTTGAGAATGACCTCCTGGCCTTTACGCAAGTCCTTCCCCTTCACGGAAGGATGCAGGCTCACCTTCATCTTGCGGCCGGACACGTAGACGTTTCCGGTGCCATCGTCATTCAAACTGGTGAAGATGCCGTATGTTGAGGGCGGCGCCGTCAGCTTTTCGACTTCGGCGCGGAGTGCTTCGATTTGGGATTTGGCTTCTTGGAGAGTGGCGACCAGTTTTTCGTTCTGCTTGGTCGCCTGTTCGAGCTGGTAGCGCGACTGATAGAGTCGACGAATCTCCTCCTCCATCGACTGGATTTGGACGCGGAGTTTTTCGGCCTCGCGCGCGTGATCGTCGTTTTTGTGAATCACGTCCCCATCTCCGTCAGAGAGTTTCTTGGTGATGCGCTTGACGGAATCACGTAAGGACCGGAGTCGGCCTGGACTCCCTTTGGATTCGGCCATCGTCCTACTCGTCGGATCGTTCGAAAGCCTTGCCAACCATTGCAGTCCAAGTCTTTTTCGGATTCTATCACCCGCCTATGGGGTGGTCAACAGGACCGGCGCAATGCGTGAACCGATAATCCACCTGCACGACATAGCAACGTACAACTCACTCTGCATCCCTCACTTCACCGCATCGAGCAGTTCACGCGCAGCAGCACCGACGTTGCCCGCAGCGAGCAACGCGGAGATCACGGCCACTCCGTGAGCGCCGGCCCTCCGCATGTCCCGCGCACGAGCCGCCGTGACACCGCCGATTCCGAAAATCGGAATGCGCACCCGCGATGCGGCTTCCTCCAGAACACGCAATCCCAGCGGAGCGCCGAACTCCCGCTTCGAAGGCGTCTCATAGATGGGACCGAGCACGACAAAATCCGCTCCCTGATCTTCCGCGGCACGCACGCCATCGACGCTGTGCACCGATACCGCAACCAACTGTTCAGGCGCCAACAATTTTCTGACGACTGCAGCAGGAAGACTCGTTTCGCGAAGGTGCACACCCGCCGTCGGCAGGACCATAGCCAGATCGGCACGGTCGTTGATCAGCAACTTCGCGCCTTGCGCCATGACCGCCCGTCGCAAGGGCTCGGCCAGCGCCAGCAGATCTCTGGTTCCGAGGTCACGTTCCCGCAATTGAATGGCACGCACACCGGCGCGCATCGCGAGATCAAGAACGGATAGGAGAGGACGCCCCGCAGTTTGGTGACGATCCGTCACCAAATAGAGACGAAAGTCAATTCGAGCCATCCGGGGAAAAATCTGAGCCTAAGCGGTGAGTCCTAACCTTCTCCTGCGTATGAACAGCGACCCAGGTTCAGTACTCACCTCACGACTTGGAACTGATCACTGACCACTACACTGCCTAGAGCATGCCCTCGATAGGGCTGCTCGCCGTCGCATAGAGCTTTCTCGGAATACGTCCGGCCTTGTAGGCAAGCCGACCGGCCCACACGGCATATTTCATGGCTTCGGCCATGGCGATCGGATCCTTTGCTCCGGCAATCGCGGTGTTCATCAACACCGCATCGGCACCATACTCCATCGCCAGCGCGGCATCCGAAGCCGTCCCGACTCCGGCATCCACGATGACCGGCACCTTCACGGTCTCCATGATAATTTTCAGATTGTAAGGGTTGCGAATCCCGAGGCCGGATCCGATGGGCGCAGCCAAAGGCATCACAGCCGGGCAGCCGATGTCGACCAACCGCTGGGCCACAATCGGGTCATCGTTCGTATAGGGCAAAACAACGAAGCCTTCCTTCACCAGAATTTTTGCGGCTTCGATCAGGCCGGCCGTATCCGGGAAAAGCGTCTTCTCATCGCCGATGACTTCCAATTTCACCAAGTCTGAGACGCCGGCCGCCCGAGCCAATCGCGCGTAGCGTACCGCGTCCTCCACCGTATAACAGCCCGCCGTGTTCGGCAGGATGATGTACTTCTTCGGATCGAGGTAGTCGAGCAGATTCTCCTTTGACCGATCCGTGATATTCACACGACGCACGGCAACCGTCACAACCTCGGCGCCGGACACTTCGATTGCCTTCTGCGTCTCGACGAAGTTCTTATACTTTCCGGTGCCCACCCACAGACGGGACTTGAATTCCCGTCCGGCAATCACCAAACGATCGTTGGTCGTATCCATAGTCGATTACCCCGCTCCGCCACCGATGAAGCTTAAAATTTCCACGCGGTCTCCATCGCGGAGGCCACGGGTGTCAAAATCCTTCCGATCGAGAATTTCCAGATTCAACTCGACCGCGACCCGGTCCGTCCGGATATCCAACTCGCGAAGGAGCGCCGCGACGGTCTGTCCGTCGCTGATACCTCGCGATTCCCCGTTGACCTGGATTTTCATGCCTGAAATTTCCGTGGTTCATCCTATGCAACGAGAAATCCGATTGTCAACCAAGCGTGAACCGACTTGCCAGTGCGGGGGAATTGCGATCAGAATGGCGTCCGAGGAACGACGATGGCCCAGAGCGAACAGATCCATCAACTCGCCCAACTCTTTCGCGCCATGGCGGACCTGCTGGCGGCCAGGCGGGCCAATCCCTATCGGGTTCGCGCCTACCGCCGGGCGGCGGACTCATTGATGGCCTTGGAAGGTGACGTCGCGGAGATGGCCAGGCAAGATCAGCTGGAAGACATTCCGGGAATCGGCCGCGACCTTGCCGATAAGATCCGAGAGTTCCTTGCGACCGGCACGCTGCGGGCGTACGAAGAACTCAAAACGCCCTTGCCCAAGGAAGTGGAAGACTGGGCAACGCTGCCGGGCCTCTCCAATGCCCTGGTGAGCTACCTCTACATGCGGCTGGGCATCCGCACCCTGGACGACCTGCAAGCCCTGGTCAAATCTCACCTGCTTCGGACGCTGCCGGGATTTACCGGAACGGAAGAGTCGTTACTCGACGCAATCGGAGAACGACAAGCTTCCGCCTCGACTACGAAACCGGCCGAAGCTCCTTGAAGATCTTCCAGGTCTTCAACAGTTCAACCGCCTTCTGCAATTGGACGTCGTCTTCGAGGGGCACATCGCCAGCCGCATCGGCGCTCTGAGCCGGTGCACCGGTTCCGTTCTTGTGCGTGTCATCAGCCGGTTTGGACGGCGTGGCCGGTTCTTTGGCGGGCGACGGCGCCTTTGCCGACTTCGGATCGGCCTCTTTGCCGTCCTTCTCTTTTGCGGCAACCTGCTGCTGCGCCTTGACGACGATATCCGGCGTGATGCCGGTGGACTGAATGGAACGTCCTTTGGGTGTGTAGTATTTGGCCGTCGTCAATCGAAGGCCGGATCCGTCACCGAGCGGAAGGATCGTCTGGACGGAACCCTTGCCAAACGACGTCGACCCGACAATCACCGCGCGTCCCCAATCTTGCAAGGCACCGGCTACGATCTCCGATGCGCTGGCTGATCCCTCATTCACCAGCACGATCATGGGAGAGTCTTCAAGGGTCTCCTTCGTCTTAGAGAACCACTCGTCCTTCTTGCCTTCTCGCCCCTTCGTATAGACGATCAGTTTCCCGTTCCCGACGAACTGCTCGGATACATCCACTGCGGCGGTCAGGAGACCTCCGGGGTTGTTCCGCAGGTCCAGAATGGTGCCCTGTACCTTCTGCTCCTTGAAGTGTTTCAGCGCCCGTGTGAGATCCTTACCCGTCGCCTCTTGGAACTGAGTCAACCGGACATAGCCGATCGTGTTATCGATCACCTTGAATTTCACGCTCTCAATCTTGATGGTATCGCGCACCAACGAGAACATGAGCGGATCCGGGGTGCCGTCGCGCTGAATCGTGAGGTTGACCTTGGTCCCGCGAGGTCCGCGCATCTTCTGCACGGCATCCATGAGGGTCAGGTCCTTCGTCGGCTCGTCGTTGACCTTGGTGATGTAGTCGCCGGCCTTGATGCCGGCGCGGAAGGCCGGCGTGCCTTCGATCGGGGCGATCACCGCCAGGCGGTTCTCTTTCACGCCGATCTGAATACCGACGCCGCCGAACTCACCCTTCGTCTCGACCTGCATTTCCTTATACATCTCGGGGGTCATATAAGCGGAGTGGGGATCCAAGGTCGACAGCATCCCGCGAATAGCCCCCTGCACCAGATCCTTGCTCTTGGTCTCGTCCACATAGTGCTTTTGCACTTGTTGCAGGACCTCGGTAAACGTCCGGAGTTCCTCATAGGTTTCGGACGCATGGCCGGTCCGCTCCAACCCCTTCTCGACGAAGAGGCCGATGCCCAAGGACAACATGACCATCAGCAAGAGGTACAACCACCGCCGGCTGCGCTGCTGTTCCATATCGTCAGTTCCTTCCTTCCCTCGGTCCCACATCTACCGCTTATTAGTAAGCCACATGAGCGGATCAACCGGCTCAGCACCCTCACGAAGTTCAAAATAGAGGGTACTTTCCCCCGTCATACCGGTATCCCCGGTTTCCCCGATCGTGTCTCCCGCATCGATGCGAGCCCCGACTGTGGTCAAGATCTTCGAGGCATGGGCATACAACGAGAAGACCCCGTTGGCGTGATCTACGATTATAACCAGTCCGTAGCCTTTCAACCAGTCCGCATACGCGACCTGCCCGCCGGACACAGCCCGTATATTACTCCCTTCTGCGGCCCGAATCTCAATACCTTTTCGCTGGATATACGTGTTGAAGGTCGGGTGCTTCTGCCGCCCGAAATACGACACCACCTGGCCGTCGGTCGGCCAGAGCAGCGTCCCCTTGAGGGCCCGTAGCCCACCCGTGGCCGACGGCGGCCGCGCGGCAGCCGCGCGGCGGCGAGTTTCGAGCTCTTTCAACAAGCTATCCACCCGAGCGGCAGACTTTTCGAGTTCCTCGACCGCACGGTCGTAGGATTCTTTCTGCTGCGTGATTTTTGCCAGGTAGACCTTCTTTTCCTTTTTTAAGCCGTGGATTTGTGCCAACTTTTGCTCAGTGTTGGTCTTATAGGCCAAGATGCCCCTGCGGGCCTCCTCCCGTTCATGCTCAACCTCGGCCATCCGATCGGCATCCTTCCGATAGGTCTCCACGACCTGGTACTCACGCTGGGATACGGCCGAGAGATATTGGAATCGCCGTTGAAAATCTGCATAGGATCCGGCGGCCAGGAGGGTCTTGAGGTGCCCGAAGCGGCCTTCGACGTACTGCACGCGCAACCGAGCGGCAATCGCGTCTTGCCGCTCATCGATGCGTTCGGCCAACCGGGACAGCTGCACGCTCATTTGTTCGATCTCGTGATCCTTTTTTCGCAACTGTTTGAGAATATCCTGATGCTCTTGCCGATGGCGCACTAAACGCTCATCGAGCGACTGCAATCCCTGCAACACGGATTCCCGCTTTTTTTCCGCCTCATCGGACTTCTTGCGTTTCTCTTCGATCGTCCCACGCAGCTTCTCCAGCGTCTTCTTTTCCTGTTCGATCTTGTCAGTGTACGTGTCTTTCTTCTCGGCCTGCGCCAAGCCGGATAGCATACCCAACGCCGTGACAAACGGCACCATCGCACACCATGCCGTCCGATGGTTCATGCCCGCCCTTCTCCAAACCGGACGAGGGATAAAAAGCTGCCGGCAAAGCCAAGAAACAACCCGACCATTACCAGCACGGCGCACATCTCCAATGGAAAGAACGTCAAGAGCGAATCCACTCCGAGGAAGCGGCTGGTGGACCTGATCTCATGGCGGAACAATTCAAAACCGGTTTTCAGGATGACCAGGGAGAGGGCGCTACCCAAGAAGCCCAACGCAGCCCCTTCGAGCAAATACGGCACCCTGATGAACGCTTTGGTGGCGCCGATCAAGCTCAGGATTTCGATCTCCTCCCGTCTGGAGTACAGGGCCAAACGAATCGTATTGGCAATGATGGTGACCGAGGCGGCGGAGAGAATCACGCCGACGATAATGGCGGCAGCTTCAATGTAGCGGACGATGCTCGCCAAGGCGTCGACCCACTCCTGGTTGTATTGAACCTGTCCGACCCCTGGTATGAGTTTGGCTCGGTCTGCCCATCGTCGAACCGCATCGGACGACCGAGCCTCGGCGGTCAAGGTCACCACAAAGGACGCCGGCAAGGGATTCTGGCCGAGCCCCTGCAACAGATGGGAATCGGCCGGGAACTGTTTCTGAAAATCGGCCAGCGCCTGCTCCTTGGACACATAAGTCAACGAGGCGATGCTGCGGTCCGATCTGAGCTGTCGCTCCACATCGCCAATAGTCTGGCTCGTCAACTCATCCTGCAGATACACAATGACCTGAATGTCCTGTTCGAGGGAAAGGGCCATGCTGCGCAGGTTCACGTACAGCAGCAGAAACACGCCCACGCAAGCAAAGGTAAAGGCCGTCGTCGCCACGGCCACCATCGTGGTGGTGCGATTGATCAGGACGTTGGCCGCTGCTTCTCGGAGCAGGTAGAAGACCCGCCTCACACAACCACCTTCTCGCGCGACATCACCTTCCCCTGCTCCAAGACAATGACACGCCGATTGACCTGCTCGAGCACCTTCGGATCATGCGTCGCCACCATCACCGTCGTCCCGCGCGCATTGATAAGTTTGAAGAGTTCGATGATCTCGCTGGTCAGTTCGGGATCGAGATTGCCGGTCGGTTCGTCGGCGAGCAGGACGATCGGTCCGTTGACGATCGCACGGGCGATACAGACCCGCTGTTGCTCCCCGGTCGACAGTCCCTGCGGATACAGATCCTTCCTCCGATCCAGTCCGACGGCACGCAGCGCTTCGGTCACCTTCCGCCGGATATCGGTTGTCGACGCGCCCTGGACCAGCAAGGGCAATGACACATTGTCGAAGATCGTTTTCTTCGGCAACAGCCGGAAGTCCTGAAAGACGATACCCACACGCCGGCGAAGCGCGGGAATTTCCGACGGCCGCAGCTTCGACACGTTGCGCCCCTCGACGAAAATTTGACCTTCATCCGGTTGTTCGGCCGCGATCAGCAACTTCAGCAGCGTCGACTTCCCCGCTCCACTCGGTCCCATGAGCAGGATGAATTCACCCTTCTCAATTTCCAAATTGATGTCGGAGAGGGCCGGCCTCCGATCAAAAGTCTTTGAGACGTGAAAGAGTTGGATCATGAAGACAGACCCGTCAGATTAGGACCGTCGGTTCGTCAGGGTGGCATTCGATGGTCGACACACCCCGGGATGGGGAACGCCCCGCCTCCCTACCATCGCAGATCATCCCCCTGCACGTCGAACGCATTCGCAATATGTTGCAGATCGACAGACCCGTCAGGGTGATCCTGGAACAATACCACATCGAACCGGCAGGGCTGCCCGTGGATCCGATGCCGCGCCAAATAGAGCGCAGCGAGTTGAACCACCTTCGCCTGCTTGCGGAGCGTCACCGCCTCGGACGCCCCTCCGAACACCTCGGAACGGCGGCGCTTGACCTCGACGAACACCAACACGCCTCGATCTTCCGCAACAAGGTCCAACTCTCCCAGCGGGAAGCGAATGTTTCGCCCGAGGATCTTGAATCCCTTGCGCCGGAGATAGTCTTCCGCCTGCCGCTCGCCCTCGTCTCCTAGCTTGCGGCGTGAGTCGCGCATGGTCGGAAAGTCACACCGTCCGGACGTTCATGGCCTCGGTGCGAGAGACAGCAGTCGCCATTGCATCCCGCACCGGCGCGAAGCTTCGCCGGTGGATGGGACATGGTCCGTACGTACGCAGGAAACGGAGATGTTCCGGAGTCCCATACCCCTTGTGAACCGAAAAATTGTACGAGGGAAACGTCCGGTGATACTCATCCATCAGGCGGTCACGAGTCACCTTGGCCAAGATGGACGCGGCTGCAATCGAGCGCGACAGACCATCCCCCTTGATGACTGACTTTTGCGGCAATGCGATGGTAGGGAGTGTCAGGGCATCGAGGAGGAGGAAATCCGGCGGCGGTGTGAGCAAGGCCACCGCACGCTGCATGGCCAAGCGGGTGGCTTCGAGGATGTTCAGGCGGTCGATTTCCTCTTCGCTTGCACTTCCCACGGCGCTGGCCACCGCGCGCCGGAGAATCACATCATAGAGCCGATTTCGATCCGCTTCGTCGAGTTGTTTGGAATCGTCCAATCCCGGCAGGACACAGCCACGGGGAAGGATGACCGCGGCGGCCACGACCGGGCCGGCCAGGGGGCCACGCCCGGCCTCGTCCAGGCCTGCGATCCGCCGATATCCGCACCGGCGGGCCTCCACCTCGAAGCACTCGGTGGGGCCCCCTGTCATCAGGCCCTGCGTACGCGACACACGCATGCCCCTCAACTGATGTGTGGTGGCAACGCGTCAGGCCTTGGCGCCCGCCGTGGCGGTTTCCGCTGCAGCCCCGCTGTTCTGCTGCGACCGGCTCTCGGCCGAAAACTCGCGGTCTTCCACCTTGGCAAACTTGCCTTTCTTGGTGCGCAGATAATACAGCTTGGCGCGACGCACGCGACCTTGCCGAACGACATCGACCTTGGCGACGCTCGGGGAATGGACCGGGAATATACGCTCGACCCCAACCCCATAAGACAGTTTGCGAACGGTAAAGGTCTCGCTATTGAGCGTCCCCTTCCGTGCGATCACGGTCCCTTCATACACCTGAATGCGCTCTTTCTCACCTTCTACCACCTTCACGTGAACGCGAACGGTATCCCCGATCTCGAACGTGGGCACCGTCTTCTTAGTTAAGGATCGCTGGATCCGCTCTAACCGATTCATGATCTTCTCCTCCTCGTCTCTAGGAACTGGAACGTGTAAAAAACCGACAACGATGCTGTGACTCCACACAATTTCTTCCGGCCATGTCTGCCTCGGTGAGCGTGACCGGCTAGTCGCCCCGTCGTCCCGCGCAGGCAGAGGCCAGACTTTCCTGCATGACCTCGATCAACAACTGCTGATCCTCTTTACCCAATACTCGGTCCCGCAGCAGATCGGGCCGTTTCTGATAGGTATTACGGATCGCTTCCTTTCGCCGCCACACGCGGATACGTTCATGGTTTCCCGATACCAGCACATCGGGAACCCCCATCCCTCGCACCTCGGCAGGTCTCGTGTAGTGCGGATACTCGAGCAAGGCCTCGGAAAAAGACTCTTCCTCCGCGGAAGCCTGATCGCCCAATACACCGGGAACCAACCGGGCCGCCGCGTCGATCATTACCAACGCCGCCAATTCCCCTCCGGTCAGCACATAATCACCGACCGAAATCTCCTCGGGATGCAGGGCCAGACGGACTCGCTCATCGATGCCCTCATAGTGGCCGCACAGAAACACGATCGGCCGCGCATCCTCCGCCAGCGACTTCGCAAGCTCCTGGGAGAAGGGGCGCCCCTGCGGTGACGGCATCACGATGCGCACATTCGCATCAATCGGGTTCGCCGCCCCATATTGGTCGCAAAGGGCCTCCACTGCCAGGAAAATCGGCTCGGCTTTCATCACCATCCCGGCGCCGCCGCCGTACGGCACATCGTCGGCTGTCTTATGCCGATCAAACGTAAAGTCCCGAAGGTTCCTGACAGACACCTCCAAGAGCCCCTTTTCCTGGGCACGCTTCAACATGCTTTGACCGAGGACCGGCGCAACCATGTCCGGAAACAATGTCAGCACTGCGCAGCGCATCATGCAGTTTCCAATAGCCCGTCCGGGAGCCGTACCATCATGGTGCGGGCCTCGACGTCGACGGCCATCACAACCTGCTTGGCCGCCGGAACGAGCACCTCTCTCCCGTTTTGTCGCACTAGGAATACCTGATTGCCCGACAGATCTATGACATCCTCGATCGTCCCGATGGGCCCCCGGGATTCATCCTGAACGGCCATGCCGATCAGATCACACTCGTAGTACTGCCCGGACGGCAGTTTAGGCACCTCTCCGCGGGGGATGCGAATCCATCCGCCGCGAAACTCCGCGACCTGTTCGGGTGCCGTAAAGACATCGAAGCCGACAATGAACGTGTCGCCGCCAGGACGAACATGGGTGACCTTAGCATCGAGGACCCTCCCCCCCGCAGCCACCAGGGTCACCTGCCGAAGCCCTTCAAACCGACCAGGCACGTCACTGAGGGAACGTACGCGCGCTTCTCCCCGCACACCGAATGGCCGTTCGATCCTGCCGACCGTCACGAGTTCCGTCTGATCGACCATGGTGAAGTGAGAAGGACCAGGGTCGCAAAAAGTCGTGCGCCCGCCCCTTTCCCTCATGCCAGGTTACTTCTTCGTCTTCGCCGCCTTCTCCGGCTTCTCTGATTTCTCTGCCTTCTCGGACTTTTCCGTTTCAAACTGCTTCCAGACGCCGTGACGCTTGAGCAGGGTCCGCACGGTCGTCGTCGGTTGGGCACCATGCCGCAGCCAGGTCAACACGCGCTCCTGCTTCAAATCCGGAACCGCCGGGTTCTTCAGCGGATCGAAAATACCGAGGATCTCCAGGAACCGCCCGTCGCGCGGCTTGCGTGAATCTGCCGCCACCACTCGATACATCGGTCGCTTGTGCCGCCCCGTTCGTGCCAATCTCAAATGAACCGCCACGTTACTCCTCCTTCATCCTGTTATTAAATGACACTGATGATTGACTCTTCACATTCCCCGTAACATTTGCGCCAGTTGACGCCGTCCGCCGACTCCCGACATGACCTTGGCGATCTTCTTCGCCTGCAAAAACTGCTTGATGAGCCGATTCACTTCCTGCACGCTCGTACCACTCCCGCGCGCAATACGTTTCTTTCGGCTCCCATTGATCAACGTATGGTCCCGCCGCTCACGCCTCGTCATCGAATCGATGATGGCCGCCACGCGGTTCATTTCTTTTTCCGGCAACCCGCTGTTCGCCAGATCTTTGAGCTTCTGCCCGCCGGGCAACATTCCCAAAATCTGTTCGAACGTGCCGAGCTTGTTCATCTGTCCCAACTGCGACCGAAAGTCTTCCAGCGTAAAGCTGTTGCTGGTCAACTTCTTTTGCGCCGCCTCGGCCTCCTCCCGCGAAAACGTCTCCTGAGCCTTTTCGATCAGCGACAGCACATCGCCCATGCCCAGAATCCGCGAGGCCATGCGGTCCGGATGGAACGGTTCCAAGGCATCGAGTTTTTCACCCATGCCGAGAAACTTGATCGGTTTCTGCGTGACCGCGCGGATGGAGAGCACCGCGCCGCCGCGCGCATCACCTTCGACCTTGGTCAGAATCACCCCGGTGAGACCTACGCGCTGGTCAAACTGGGCGGCCATATTGACCGCATCCTGGCCGGTCATGGCATCGGCGACCAGGAGGACTTCCTGCGGCTTAACCGCTTCCTTGACAGCGACCAACTCGCCCATCAATTCGTCGTCGATGTGTAAGCGACCGCCGGTGTCGAGCACGACGACGTCGTACCCCTGCTCACGCCCGCGCAGAACACCCCGCTCGCAAATGCGCACGACATCCGCGCGGGATGCGTCGACTTGATCGAAACGGTGCACGTCCACACCCAGATCCCGTCCCAGGCTCGACAATTGATCGCCTGCAGCCGGTCGCCGCGGATCGGCCGCAACGAGCAGCACACGTTTTCCCTGGGTCTTGAACAAACGGGCCAACTTGCCCGACGTGGTGGTCTTTCCGGCGCCCTGCAACCCCACCATCATGATGATGGTGGGAGGCATCGACGCCAGGCTGATGCCGGCACGCTCCCCGCCCATCATGCCGCGGAGTTCGTCCCAGACAACCTTCACGACCTGATGTCCCGGCGTGAGGCTCTTCAGGACTTCCTGACCGACCGCCTTCTCACGGACTCGCTCCAGGAACTCTTTGACGACCTTGAAGTTGACGTCAGCCTCGAGCAAAGCCAGACGAACTTCCTTCAGTGCCTCACCGATGTTGTCCTCGGTGAGCACACCTTGGCCACGAAGCTTTTTAAGTATCCGTTCGAATTTTTCGCTTAGCGCGTCAAGCACGAGCCACCACTACACAGGACGATCGAAATCCTCACTTCGCCCGGATTACCGATCACCTGGAAAAATCTGGGAAAAGAGCATCGGGCAGTCTATAGAAGGGGGGAGCATGAAGTCAAGGTAGTTCCTACGCGCGTTCGTCTTTCAAAACACCAGCCCAATCAATGGGATTGGCTCTTATGAGACCCGCCGTTCCCCGGGCCATTCCGCAGCAAGCTGCGGCTGGCATGCATTTTGTTGACATCAAATTAGGCTTCCGATAAGGTGCCGAACTAACAGGTATTATCACGATTTTGCCAACGAGGAGAGTCACCGGATGAGAAAATCGATCGGCATGCTGCTGATCTTTATCCTGATCGGAGGAATGCTGGGCGGGATCTTCGGAGAGATCCTGCGGGTGATGGCTCCCAATGGCGCAATTCAGAACATCTTTGCCAGCAACTTTTCACCCGGCATCAATCCGCCGCTCAGCATCGATCTCGTGCTGCTCAAATTCACCCTCGGATTCAGCCTCAAGGTGAATTTGCTGAGCGTCTTGGGCATGTTCCTCGGAGCCTACCTGTACAAGCAGATGTAACCCTCGTACGGCTATGGGAAGCACAGCGCGTCCTCCGTGGTCGGTCATGAGTGGGCTGTGGCGGCCGACGAACGTGGGCCTAAGACTTCAACTCAAGGTTTTGCATCCGTAACGCACGGATGCGGTTCCGCAGTTCCGCCGCCCGCTCGAATTCCAACCGCTTGGCCGCCGCCTTCATTTCCGCTTCCAGACGCGCCACGACCTGCACTTGGTCCTCATTGGCTTTGTAGGAGGTCGAAGCCTCGGCCGCCAGGTCCAATTGCACATAGTCTACCTCGGCAGCGGCATATTCCAGCGCAGGAATGCTCTTCCGCACGCTCTCCGGCGTAATCCCATGGGCCTCGTTGTAGGCAGCCTGGATCGCCCGCCGCCTGGCGGTTTCTTCCATCGCCACCCGCATAGAGTCCGTCACCGTATCACCGTAGAACAGCACACGCCCATCCACATTCCTCGCCGCACGACCCGCCGTTTGGATCAATGACCGATAGGAGCGGAGGTACCCCTCCTTGTCCGCATCCAGAATCGCCACCAAACTGACTTCGGGCAAATCCAAACCTTCGCGCAACAGGTTGATCCCGACCAGTACATCAAACGTCCCGACCCGCAGACTGCGAATGATCTCAGCCCGCTCCAACGTCTTGATGTCCGAATGCAGGTACCGCACTTTGACGCCCAGCTCGTGATAATACTCCGTGAGATCTTCCGCCATCCGCTTCGTCAACGTTGTCACAAGCACCCGGTTTTTCTTGGCCACCTCTGCCTTCACTTCGCCAAGCAGATCGTCGACCTGCCCCTTGGCAGGGCGCACCTCGATCACCGGATCCATCAAACCGGTCGGGCGGATGATCTGCTCGACGACCTCGCCCCTGGCATGCTCAAGCTCGTAAGGACCAGGTGTCGCCGACACATACACGACTTGATTCAAACAGTGTTCGAACTCCGCAAACTTCAACGGACGATTGTCGACCGCCGACGGCAACCGAAATCCATAGTCGACCAGCGTTCGCTTCCGAGAAAAATCTCCCTCGTACATCCCGCCAACCTGAGGCACCGTCGCATGGGATTCGTCCACGATCAGGAGAAAATCCTTGGGAAAGTAATCCAACAACGTCGGCGGCGGCTCACCCGGGGCACGACCGCTCAAGTGACGCGAATAGTTTTCGATGCCATGGCAGTAGCCCATCGCCCGGATCATCTCGAGGTCGAACTTGGTCCGTTGCTCGATCCGTTGAGCCTCCAGCAACTGGCCATTCTTGGTGAAGGCCGCGATTCGCGCGTCCAACTCTTCTTCGATACCGGTAATGGCCCGCTCATACCGGTCCGGCGCAATGAGATAGTGCGTATTGGGATAGATCGCGATCTTCGGCAATTTTCCAAGCGACTTGCCGGTCAGGGGATCGATCTCGTGAATGGCATCCACCGTATCGCCGAACAACTCGATTCGCACCGATTTTGCCTCGGAGGACGCGGGAAAAATTTCAACGACGTCGCCCCGCGCGCGAAACGTGCCGCGATGGAAGTCCACATCGTTGCGCGCATATTGAATCTCCACCAGTTTGGAGAGTATCTGCTCGCGCCGAACCTCCATGCCCTCTTCGAGATAGACCAACATGTCGTGGTACACCTCTGGCGATCCCAGGCCGTAAATGCAGGAAACCGACGAAACGATCAACACATCGTTGCGCTGCAGCAGCGAGGCCGTGGCGGCATGGCGCATCTGATCGATGGCATCGTTGATCGAAGAATCTTTTGCGATGTATGTGTCGCTTTGCGGAATGTAGGCTTCCGGCTGGTAATAATCGTAATAGCTGATGAAGTATTCGACTGCGTTGTGCGGAAAGAACTGTTTGAACTCCTGATAGAGTTGGCCCGCCAGCGTCTTGTTGTGCACCAGCACCAGCGTCGGTTTCTGCACCCGCTCGACCAAGTTGGCCATCGTGAAGGTCTTGCCGGAACCGGTCACGCCGAGTAAGACTTGGTGCTTCTTTCCGGCCAAGACACCGGCGGTCAATTTTTCAATCGCCTGGCCTTGGTCACCGCAAGGTTTGAAGGGCGCGTCGAGCTTGAAAGGCGGCATCGTGTAGGCATCTTAACACGTTCGATTCTCCAGCGAACGCATCACAGTCGCGTGGCGTAGGGTTATCGTTCTTCGGCAATGCACGCCTTTCGGCCCCCTTGACGGAGCCGACTCGTTATGTAACGATTCGTTACATGCGGCCGAGCGACCTCAAAAAAGCCCGCCAGACCCTTGGGCTCACACAGGAACAGCTCGCCGAGCGGCTGAAAACCACCCGCCAGACCATCGCGCGGTACGAACTTGGCACCCACAAGATCCCGTTTGCCGTGCGGCTGGCCGTCGATCACCTGACGGCTGGAGCGCGCATTCCCCTGGCCGGAATGGTGGCCGCCGGCGATCCGATCGAGCCGATTCCGCAGACCGAAATCGCGGAGGTGCCGCCCGGCATGGTGGGACGCGGCGAGACCTTTGCGCTACGGGTCAAGGGCGAGTCGATGCGGGACGAGGGTATTCTCCCCGGCGATCTCGTCATCGTCCAGAAGCAGGCGACCGCCCGTAACGGTCAGACGATCATCGCGTTGGTCAACAACGAGGCCACGATCAAGACCTACTACCGCAAAGGCAGCGTGATCGAACTGCGCCCAGCGAATGAAACGATGGCACCGATCGTGATCAAACCGACCGACTCCCTGCGGATCGAAGGCCTGGTGATCGGAGTCATTCGATACTGCCGCAAGTAGGACGGGATACTGAGACATATGCGACAAAAACCTGCTTGCAGAGAGTTTATCGCTTATGGGGATTCTATTCGACCTTTGCGTATCTCTCCGAGGCCAGACGAATGGGAATCACGGTCCTTCCGCCGGATGTCAACGACAGTCGATGGGCCTTCCGTGGCTGGGCGCGCAGCATGCGAGTCGGACTCATGCAGATCAAGGGACTGCGCGCGGAGACGGCCGACGCGTTGATTGCCGACCGCGAATCCCGTGGCCACTATCGATCCTTGCAGGAGTTTCTGGAGCGAGTACGCCCCGATCCGGCGCAGGCGAGGCTATTGATTACCGCAGGCTGTTTCGATTCGATTGCCGGTGAACTCACCAGGCCGGCGCTCTGCTGGCGATTACTAGCCTGGCAGGAGAAAGCCTCATTGAGATATCTCCCGGTTCCACCTGAATATGCGCTGCCGCAACTCATCGCGCAGGAAGTTGAGCGGTTCGGGTTTCCGCTCCGCTGCCATCCGCTCGAGTTGATCCCTGCGGCAACTCTTCCGCCCCGTCGAATCGCCGCCGCATCCATGAGCCGATATGTGGGCCGATCGGTCACGATGGTCGGCGTCCTGATCACAGAAAAGATCGTCACACCAAACGGGGCGACCCAATGGAGTTCGTGAGCTTCGAGGATGAGACAGGCCTGTATGACGCCACGCTGTTTCCCAACGTCTACCGGCGTACGTGTCACCTGCTCGAAACGAATCAGGCCTATGTCGTTCAGGGAATCGTCGAGGAACACTTCGCCGCCGTGACGTTGACCGTCACGGCGTTACGAAGCGCAGAAGTTACGGGGTCTTGCTCTCGGCAGAAGAACCGGCATCGCCTGGTTCGATCTTGAGAATATTCACGTCGAACGTCAGAGCCTTGCCGGCAAGCGGATGGTTGAGGTCCAGCACGATCTTCTTTTCGGTCACTTCAAGGACCTTGACCAGCCGGCCGTCGGATGCCTGGAGAATATCACCGACCTTTACCTCCTTGGGTAACTTGTCCGGTTCGATGGTCTGCCGCAGCTTGTTGTTGTAGGGACCGTACGCATCGGCAGCCGACACTTCGATCCGACGCTTCTGCCCGGCTTTCATCCCGTCCAACGCCTTCTCGAGACCCGGAACAATCTCATGCGCGCCCTGAATGAAGGTAATCGGCGCCTGCCCGACGTTGGAGTCGACCACAGACTTGTCCGGAAGACTCAACGTGTACTCGAGCGACACCTTCACGCCGTCCGCGATGGTCAAGCCGTTTTCCGCGGCGACTGCCTGCCCCATGCCTAGCAGCCCGAGTGCGGCGATCGCCACGCTACGCAGTACCCATCTCTGGTTCATAACCTGCTCCTTGTCGTTGTGCCGCTCTTAGCGGCCGAACCGTGAGGTCATCGGCTGCCCGGAGCGGCGACCATTTCTCCCTCGCCACGATGTCGGCTGCTGTCCTCTCGAATCATGTGCCGGTTCGGCACGAAACGGTCGCGCCTTGTGTCGCCGCCGCGCCTGTTCCTGATCTTGCGGTTCGGCGGCGGGAGCGGGCAAGGCCGTCAATGCCGGCATCGTGAGTCGTTGCGTCCGAATCCGCAACCGACGCACCATCGTCAAATATTCATGCTCCTCATGAGGGGCCAGAATCAAGACTGTCGTGCCCGTTCGGTCGGCTCGCCCGGTCCTGCCCGCACGGTGAACATAGGAAGTCTGATTTGCCGGCAGCTCAAAGTGAATCACCTGTCCCACGGTCGGGACATCTAACCCGCGCGCCGCCACGTCCGTCGCCACCAGTGACCGCAAACGCCCGGCTCGAAACGCCGTCAGAGTCCGCTCGCGCTGGGCCTGGGAGTGGTTTCCTGTGATGGCTCCGACTGAAGCCGCATCGCCGCCCAACCGGGCAGCCAGCCGCTTGACCTTATATTTCTGGTCGCAAAACACCATGGTCTGCTCGCCAGCTTGAGCCTGCTGCAACAACGTATGGACTAATTGCACCCGCACGCCTTCGCTCGGCACGACATAGTAGGCATGCGTAATCGTAGTCGGTGTGTTGACGCCCTGATCCACCGCGGCCCGGGCCGGATTTTTCAGCATGGATTCCGCCAACGTCTGAATCTCCGGCGAAAACGTTGCAGAGAACAACAGGGTCTGCCGTTGCGCAGGCAACAGTTGGAGAATGCGCTGGATATCGCGGAGAAAGCCGCGATCCAACATTTGATCGGCCTCATCCATCACGAGGTACTCGACACCGCGTAGATCCAGATGACGTGAGCCCGCTAAATCAAGCAGCCGCCCCGGCGTACCGATCACGACCAGCGGCGGTTGCCGCAGCGCGCGGTAGTGACGCTCGATCGGAGTCCCTCCATACACGGACAACGACGTGAGTGCCGGCGGGGCATACTTGCGCAGTTCCATTTCAATCTGCAGCGCCAACTCTCTGGTCGGCGCAAGCACGAGTGCACGCGGCAACCTGAGTTGCTGGGTCGGCGCGCCGCCGACCTGGCCCCCCCCGGTGGGCCTCCAGCCCTCCTTCGCAGCCCGCTCAATCAACGGGATCAAGAATCCCAGTGTCTTACCGCTGCCGGTACGGGCTTGAGCCAGTAAATCGCGGCCCTGCAACGCCAGAGGGATGGCAACCTTTTGAATGGGGGTTGGCGCGGTGAAGCCGGCCTGCTGTAAGCGGGCGGCAAGAAAAGACGTCAGAGACAATTCGGCAAACGAATCCATGCAACTCCTAAATTTTCATCTCTTTCGTGGAAAAACAGGGACGGGTCAGCGGGAGGCCCTGAAGCCCAGAGAGAGGACAAGACTTGGTGAGAAAGGCGCAGGGGCCCCCGGAATGGCGGCCCCTGCATGTGTGTATTCAAAAGGAACGGCTTAGCGACGTCCTCCGCCCATTCCGCGGCCCCCGCCACCGGAACGCGGCTCCTGCGGACGCGCTTCATTCACCGTCAGCGTCCGGCCACCGAACTGGGTGCCGTTCAACGCGTTGATCGCAGCCTGCGCCTCGGAATCCGAGGACATTTCGACGAAGCCGAAACCCCGTGACTGTCCCGTGAACTTGTCCGTGATGATGCGTGCTGATGCCACCGCCCCGTGCGCAGCGAACAAATCGCTCAGCTGTTGCTCGGTCGTTGAATACGGCAAGCCCCCAACATAAATCTTCGAACCCATTGGGTTCCTCCTTTGAGAATAAAATGGTGTTGTCTGGGACTCGAGAAAGAAACAAGGAAGGAATGGGCCGAAGACGCAAACACAGCGGCGATCTTAGCTCTGGCTTCCGCAATTCCCGGGAAGAACCCAAAACAACATCTGGTCAGGCCTTGCGACTCTCGATCCTGCTTCACCGCCAAGGCCTTTCGCAATGAAGCACCTTCACTGTATCCTAGTGGTCGAGCAAACGCAAGACAGAAATCAATGCCAAAACAAGAGTACCGGTAGCCTCAATAAGCCGCCGGCGGCGACACCGGACGGCTCGAATAGAGGGGGGCGGCGTTGAAATTGTCGAACTGAACGCCCGTTTCCCCTCGCATGACGAGTCCGACCTGCCCCACGCCGAGGGTCTGATCCTCGACCGAGAGAGCCAACTGTCCGTCAAAAAAACATTCGATAAAGTCCTTACTGATGATGGTGTTCCGCTGCACCCGGAGCGCATGCCATTCGACCGGCTTCATCTTGATCGGGGCCTGCCCCAGCACGGTTTCCTTTCCCTCCACCACCCGAATGACTTCCATCGTCTTTTGCGTCAGATCGACCAGCGTTGAATAGAAATTCTTGGTATCTTTCATTCCAAACACGACGCCCACGCGCCCCTGCCCTGAACCGACATGGATCCGAACGGCCAGGTCCGGATACTCGTACTGCAAACCCTGGGCAGTGAGGATTTCCACACAGGACCCGCAGCCGGACGTTCCCGCCAAGGCATTCGGGGATGAGGGTGCCGTCGCCTGGGCCTCGACCTTCCAACTCCCAGCGGATTCGGGGCCGACCAGGGCCACGGCAAACCCTTTCGGAATCCCGCCAGCCTGGTCTTTGTCGAAAGTCCAAGCATTGAACAGTCCAGGATTCGCCTGCTGTTTGAGATGTTCGGCTTTCTCCGCCGAGGTTTCTTTGGGTATCGCCCAACAGTCGCCGCTGAACACCGTCGTCCATCCAAGCCCGACCATCAAACAGCCGAACACCAACGGTTTCGCATCAACATGTAGACCGGTATATCGCACGGGCAAGCTCCTCTTCATGGTTAATGGGGCCATTCCCTTCCCATCTGCCGAGGAGATGATAATGCGGTTGCTCAATCGGAGGCAAGAAGGGTCAGCGATTTCCTCTGCAGGTCGCCATCACAAACAGGACTTCGTGCGGTGCAGCGACTCTCAAGAGTCCATGCTGAAACGAGAATGACGAAAGAAAAGGACAGCGCGCCAAGGTCAGCCCTCACGAGGGAGACTCACCCCAACACGCCATGCCATGCCACGCGGGAGTCAGCGCTGCGAACGGGGTGCCTTAACCTGCAGAATGTCTTGTTGAAAGCGATCGCGCTCGGCCAAGATTTGCTTTCTGCGCCAGCCGCGAAGCGTCCACCATTTGAGTTTTTCGCGAAACGTCAACACCGGAGGCGGGGTACTACCCGTCGGAGCATGCTGAAAATCATACCCTTCATGCGTACCCTGATTCTCCCGAAAACGCCCGTATTGATGATCATACAGTCCCTGTCCTTGATCCCCCGCCATCGTCGACACTCCCTCTTATGCAATGCACAGCGCGGCCATAGCCTGCACCGAATATGACACGAACGCTACAGAGTCACACAACGCGATAGTACATGGCCCCTTCCCTTCTCTGCAACGGGAAGTGAGCCCATGCTATAGTGCCCTACTGCGAAGCCTGTAACCTTCCTGTGTGTGAGATAGGCATGGACCTCAACAAACAATCTCCAAGGCGTTGGAGCGATACGTTGGGCGGGATGATTTGGCTCCCCCGCCTCCTCGACAAACTCAGAGCCTATCAAGCCGGCACGTTGGGATCATATGCGTACCCATCAGCCCTCGATCAATCGTTCATGCGCCGATTCAAGCTGTCCCCGGCGATGTTCGAGCGGCTGGCCCGAGAGGCGGGAACGGACGACGCAATCGCCGCCGCAATCCGGCGACACATCAATCTGTCCGACCAAGAAATCGCCGCCCGTTGCAACGAGTTTCAGAAAAAATACAGTTTTGCGTTCGCCGTGCTCGACCGAGACGACGGATATGTCAGCGGGATCGGATATCCGATCCCGCAATTCCTCCAATCTCCACTCTGGCGATGGTATCAACGGTGGTCCGCCCAAAAAGCCTCGGCCGATTCCGTCTAGCGTTCCTTATGGCAACCATCGTGCTGCTCCGCTTGCCGACGGCAACTGCAGCCACAGAAGTCGGCGTGCCAGCACCGGACGAGGCCGTTCTTCCGCTGCTCCTGAACGCCATTTCCACCGAACGAATGCTGGCGGACATTCGTGCCTTGAGTGCTCCGGATTTCAACGGTCGCCAGACGGGGACACCGAACGACCTGGCATCGGCGTTACTGGTGCAAGACCGCCTGTCCAAGCTCGGCCGATCCGGCAGTCATCAGCCTCTCGCTGTAGGCAGCACCGGATCCAGTTCTCCCATCAACTCCATGCAGGCCCGCCCCGTTCCCTTCACCACGATCGACGAAGAGACAACGCTGCGGCTCTCATGGCGAACCGACGAACGTCTGGCTTCCATCGGAGCCGATTATCTCCCCGTGCTCGACAGTCCCTCGGTGCACATATCGGCGCCGGTCGTCTTTGTCGGCTACGGCATCGTGGATCCCGAGCATGGCTTGAACGAATATGACGGGATCGATGTTCGAGACAAAATAGTCTTGTTCCTGCGGGGCAAGCCGGAACGTTACGGGCGGCAGGTGTCCCACGCCGAAAAGGTGCGCACGGCGAAAATGCACGGCGCCATTGCCTACCTGACGGCGACGGGTCCGTTGCTAACGCCCTATGAGACTCGGCGCGGCGTGACCGGACGACCGAGTGCGTTCTACGGCCAAGTGCCGTCCGATCAGGTCATCCCGGGTGCATGGATCAGCACGACGCTTGCTTCGGCCGTTCTGGCCGAGGGGGGCGACGATAATCGATTACGCTCGCTCCAGCAGAAGATAAGCGAGACCGGAACGCCTCAATCCAGCGTGACGGCAACCGCCGCCACGCTGGCATGGACGAGTGTCGCCGGCACCGGGCAGCTTCACAATGTGCTGTCGTTGCTGCCTGGAACAACCGACTCCCCCCACACTTCCGCCCTCGTCATCGGCGCCCATCGCGACCATTTCGGCCGACAGGGAGGTCTGCTGTTTGCCGGAGCGGACGACAATGCATCAGGGACGGCGGTACTGCTCGAGGTCGCGCGGGTGTTGGCTTCGGCTCCGACTCTGCCGTTACACCCGATTCTCTTCGTGTCGTTCAGTGGAGAGGAGCAGGGACTCATCGGCTCGCGCGAGTATGTGGCCCACCCGCCGATCCCGCTCAATTCCACAATGGCGATGATCAATGTGGACCATGCTGGGACGGGAAACGGGCGGCTTACCGTGGGCGTCACCGATCTGGACAAGCAGCGGGCTCAGGCGGCTGGACAAGCGGCTCAGTTGGAGGACCGAATCGATCTATTCGGATTTTTTCCTGGGGGAGACCATGTCCCATTCAAAGAAGCAGGTGTGCCGACTGTGACCGTGGTGAGCGGTGGAGTTCACCCTCAGTTTCACCAGGCATCGGACACGACCGAGACCATCGACCCAGCAATCCTGACTGCCGTAGCCCGTTATGTCACCGCGCTGGCCTGGCAGCTGGCAACCTCTCCCTGAGGCCCCGGCTCAAGACTCCCCCACCCGCTACTTCACCACGACCACTTCGACGTGGCCTTCCCGCCGAGTGACGGTGATACCGACGTCCAGGTCATGCCGCTTGGCCACGATGTCGAGCGAAGCCTTGCCCACTCTGAGATTCTTGATCTGTACCTCATGCAGTGATTCCGGCAGGATCGGATACACGAACGTGACCTTCTCCTCCGGCGCATCGATCAGCAAACCCAGACAAGCCTGCAGAGCCATAAACGGCGCTCCGGCAGCCCAGGCTTGGGGGTTACAGGCTACGGGGTAACGGGTCAAACCTTGACCGGGCCGCCGGACGAATCCGCAGAAGAGTTCCGGCAACCGATGGAAATCGACCACCAAACTGACCTCGAAAAGGCCGGTCATGACCCGCTCCACCCCCGCCTTGAGTCCGTATCGGGCCAACCCCGCCGCGATCATCGCGTTATCGTGCGGCCAGACGGACCCGTTGTGATAGGACATGGGATTGTACCGGCGCTCCGAATCGGCCAGCGTCCTGATACCCCATCCACTGAACAGTTCGTCGGACATGAGGGTCTCGGCCAGCTGCTTTGCATGCTCCGGGCTTGCGATACCCGTAAACAAGCAATGGCCCGCGTTCGAACTTTTGACTCGGCAGGGCTCTTTCTTTCCGTCGAGGGCCAACGCATAGGTGGAAAGGTCCTCGCACCAAAATTCTTCCTCGAAATGGTCCCGTAACGCATGGGCTTGGCGGCGCAGTTGGCTGCCCCGGTCGACGTACCCCAGCGCATCGGCCAGCTTCGAGGCCTGCAGTTTTGCATTGAACGCATACCCTTGTACTTCGCACAGGGCGATGGGCCCCTCGGCCAACGATCCATCCGCATGCGAAATCGAATCATGGGAGTCTTTCCAGCCCTGGTTGTCCAGGCCGGTCGGCGACTTGCGAATGTATTCGAGAAACCCGTCGCGATCCGGGTCCCCATAGGTGTCCATCCAGGTTAGGGCAAGTTCGATGTTGTTCCAGAGTGCTTGGATGAACGAGAGATCCCCCGTCCGTTCGTAATAGGCCCCGGCCAACATGACGAACAATGGCGTCGAATCCACACTCCCGTAATAGAGACCAAACGGAATTTCATGGAGCGCAGCCATCTCGCCCTTCCGAGTCTCGTGAAGAATTTTCCCCGGCTCCGCATCCTGCACCGGATTGACCTCTTTGGCCTGTGTGGAGGCAAGATAGCCCAAGACACCGCGGGCCAATTCGGGCCTGATCCAAAGACACTCCATCGCCGTGATGATGCCGTCACGGCCGAACGGCGTACTGAACCAGGGCACACCGGCATAGGGGTACGGCCCCTCCTGTGTCTCCGTCACCATCATCCGCAAATCCAGCAGCGAGCGGTTCCACCATTCGTTGAATTGGGCATTGGACGTGTGGATCAGGCAATCCTGGCTTTGCTCCGCTCGTATGGCCAGCCCTGCGTCGGTCATCGCCTCATCATACGCGAAGAAAGGACGCCGTTCGTTGCTCACATCGCAGCCTATGTTCACGGTCACCGTCGTCTCGGCTTTTGGATCCAATACGATCTGAAAAGTCGCCTGCCCCGCGGAGATTTCCTGCGGCGCAGGGACAAATTGAATCCGCGTCCGGCGCGCTACGCCATCCAGCCCTTCGTACCCGAGCACCAGATGATCCCGCTCAACGACATCCGGCAATCTCGTCCCCTTGCGATCGCGCTTCTTCCCTCGCACTTCAAAGATGTCCGCAAAGTCTGCCTCGAATCGGAGCGAGAAGGACATCTTCACCGGGGCCAGACTGTAGTTGGAGAGTCGGAATCGCTCATAGCCCACGCCGTTCCAGAGGAATCGCGAGCGAAACACATGGACGCTGCCGCGCGGAACCGCAATACGGCCGTCGCGGTACAGATCGGGGTTCGTCAAGTCGACCGCCAGCAGCGCATTGTCTTCCTTCACCGTCGAACTCAACAACATCGGCCGGTCGTTGTCGAGAAAGAGTTCCTGGCGGGAAAGAAACCGGGTCCCTTCGTGAAAGAGCCCCTGCGTGCCGCTCCCGACCGGTTGCACGTCTCCATAGCGATCGAACACGCCGAACGTTTCACCGTGTTTGAGGACCCGCGTCCGGTTATCGGCCATGGAAGAACTGGCCAGGATATAAAACTGATCATTGACGCTGATGATTTCTTCCACGTACGCCTCCTGCGCTCACGTTGATCAGCAATCTGTTGCGTCGTCCTATCGGCTCGTCGTCTGAGTGGCCAACACGACCGGCTGGGCATCCTCTTGCACCGGTTCAGGAACGACTCCCGTCCAATTGCTGTGGATCCAGCGAACGACCCGCGCCGCCACCAGGGCCGACAAAAACAAACCGACTCCGATACCGAACACACTGGGCCGCTCACCGAATTCCTGCGTCGTCCAGCCGAAGATGGTCATACCGGCAATGGCCGACGTCATCGCACCCAAATTGTAAATGGCCAGTACTCGCCCCAAGAGCGTGGCCGGCGCGATCTCCTGCAGCACTCCCCAGGCAATCGGCGTCAAAGTCCCGGCTCCCATCCCAATGATGACCATGAGAAACGCAGCGACCAGCCGATTCGTGGTCACGATCAGGCCGAGCAGCGCCAACCCGCTGATAAAGCTTGATGCCGACATAATTTGGATGCGGCGCGGAAGGGACCAGCCGGACAAGGATACCAGGCCGAGGGAGACCAGGAGCAAGCCGATTCCGAAAGCGGACCAGAGGTAACCGACTTCCACCGGCCCAAGATCCAGCAGCTTCTTGCCGAAGACAGGAAAGAGGGTGCTGAAGGCGCTGGTTGCAAAGGTATACATGGAAGCCGCCCCGATCAGGAGCAGAATAATCCGCTGTTGCCCGAGCACGTAGCGGAATCCGTCAACCACTTCCTTCAGCGGGCCCCCGGCAGGCGTTGCCCCTCTGGGTGCCGCATCCGAACTTGGAAACCGAATGAACAGGAAGCAGGCCGCTGACACGACGTAGCTGACGGCATTGACACACAGCACTTCTTGCGAGCTCATCGTGGCGATGCCCACACCGCTCAAGACCGGGCCCACGATGATGCCGATGCTCGTGGTCGTTTGCAACAGCGCGTTCGCCGCCGTGAACTCATTCCGCGACACCAAGGCGGGGATCGCGGCCGTCAAGGCCGGTCCAAACACGGCCGATGCCACGGCATGCACGAATACCATCAGATACAGCCGCTCGATACTGAAGGAATCCACCGGCAGCAGGCAGGGAATGACCCCCAGCACCACGGCCCGGATGAGATCGCTGCTGATGAGCAGGAGTTTCTTGGGAACCCGGTCGACGATGACTCCAATGAACGGCCCGAAGAGAATCGGAGGCAAGGTCTGCAGGAGGCCGATCATCGTGGTCTTCAACGGAGACCCGGTAATCGCATAGACGAACCACAGCAAGGCGAGCTTGGACACACCGTCCCCGATCTGGGAGACCATCTGGCCCCACCAAACGAGCGTGAAGTCCCGCGTGAGTAGATGTGGCGACCACGTCACGTTCGGACGCGATGCTATCGCCGCTCCGTTCCCGTGCTGTGGCTCCATCATGTCGGCAAGTACACTTTCACTCGGCTGATCCCACCTTCAGCCGCCTGCAACCGTCTATTCTCCGGCCACTAGGCGAACATTTTCCGTGTTGACGGCCCGCACCCCAGGGACCTGCCTCGCCGCCTGGGCTGCTTCCAACACGATGACCTGAAAACGAGTCGTACCGGTCAACGTGACAATGCCGTCCTCCGTTTTTACATCGAACTTCACCGATTGCAAGGTTTTGCTCTTCTCAAACCGTTCCTTGACCAGTTGAGTCAGCACCTTGTCGCGATCGGATTGCAGCCCGTGCATGGCGTCGGACTCAATTTTCAACCGATTCTCGACCCCGCGGACGCCCTCCAAACAACGAACAATCTCCGTCGCCGCGCGCTTCTCGGACTCGTTGGTGACCTTCCCCAGCAACACCAGATCTTTCTCCTTGGCATCGACCTCGATGTCGAACGGGAACAACCGCGGATCTCCCATCAGCGCAAGTTTCGCCGTCACCATCGAGGAGCGCATCGGCTTCTTCACCTCAGGCTCAGCGGCCTTCGGGCGGTCTCCGTTACCCGTCTCGCCGCCTGGTGCCAGCTGCTCCGCTGCGACCTTGGTCTCTGCCGCCGGTGGCGGGGTTGGGCAGGGTTTGTCCGCCAACACTTCCGATTCCTTCTCCTTGTCTTTTTCTTTGTCCTTGGCCTTATTGTCCGCGTCTTTCGCCTTCTGTTCCGGATCCTTGGCCTTATGCTCCGATTCTTTGGCCCTGGCCGCCGGCTCCTTGGGCTTCGCCTCAGACTCTTTCGGCTTGGACTCAGTTTCTTTCGGTTTAGCCTCAGACTCCTTTGGTTTCGATTCGGGTTCCTTGACCTTGGGAGGTTCCTCCCGTTGTTTTGGCTCGGGCTCCTTGGCTTTCGATTCTGCCGGTTTCAATTCGGGCTCTTTCGGCTTCACCTCGGCGTCCTTCGGCCGTTGAGGAGGCGCAGCCTCACCTTTGCTTTCCGACGACGTCTCTCCCCATCCCGTCGTCGCGAGCCCCAGACACAAGAACGCACTCAGCGCCACCGGCCCGACCGACTGACTGACGACTCGCATCCCCATCGCTTCTGCCCCTTGTTAGGTCGGCACCTAGAATAGGCCGACGATCCTCGACCATGCCCTGAACCCAATGTCGAACAATGGCACGTCTCACCTCAAAAGACATACGCGACCGACTGGAAGAAAGCAACACGTCCAGCCGCCCGGAGGCACCTGTTCTGATGCGATGGGAACGTTGGCGCACGGCTCGTTCGAGCGTGCGCCAACTGAATCGATGACTGGGGAAAAGTTAGGCCGTCGCCGGTCGCATGACCAGGTCACGCCGGCTGACGTGCATGGTAACCACGGCAGTGAGCAGGAGAAGCAGTCCGATGCCGATGAGACTGGCGGCTGGACCAACCGCGTCAGCGGCCCATCCGAAGCCGGCCATGCCGATCATGGCCGAGGCCATGCCTCCGGTGCTGAACGTCGTAAACACTCTCCCGAGGAGATGCTCGGGCGTGACTTCCTGGAGCATCGCCCAGACGACCGGATAGAACAGCGATGTGCTTCCCCCGATGATCACGATCAACAGGAACGTACTGAAGAGCACCGGCGTCTGAACCAAACCCAACGTGCAGACCGCAATGCCACCGATCGCAAGCGAACGGCCGATCTTGCCGACCCGGTCTTGAAAATTCCCTTGGGGCACCCGTGCCAACCAGAGCGAGGCAGCCAGCATTCCGATGCCGAGCGCGGACCAGAGCCACCCCAGTTCCATCGGTCCGACCTGCAGGAGGTCCTTAGCCACTACCGGCAGCAGGAACACGAAAGCACTGATAGCCAGATTATAGAGCACTGCTGTAATCATCAGCGCGAACACCACGCGATGCTGCAAGAACACGAAGCGGAAACCCACCATCATATCTTGCACCACCGGCGTCGAGAGGGCTTCGAGCCCCTTCACCGTCCGGTTGTCTCTCACGTGAATCGGCATGAGGCAAATGGCCGACACCAGAAACGTCGCGGCATCCACGTAGAGTACGTTTTGCGCGCCGATCAATGCGATGCCCAACCCGCTGACGGCCGGACCGAGCAAGACACCGATGTTCGTGGTGCTCTGCAGAAAGGCGTTGGCCGTGGTGAGCTGAGACCGTTGGACGATCAGCGGCACGGCCGATGCAAGCGCCGGTCCGAAGATGGTCGAGACAATGGAAATCAGAAAGACCAGGATATACAGTCGCTCCAGCGTCAACATATCGAAGGCATAAAAGGCCGGAATCAGTAAGACCATGAGCGTACGCAAGAGGTCGACAATGATCATGACCGACTTCTTGGGTAGCGCATCGAGGTACACGCCGATCAGAGGACCAAACACCAACGGGGGAATCGTCTGAAGCAGCCCGATGGCCGTCATCTTCAAGGCCGAGCCCGTCATTTCATACACAAACCAAAGCAGTGCAACCTTATTCAGGCCGTCGCCGATCTGCGAGACGACCTGACCGGCCCAGAGGCACCCAAAATCCCTGGTCGCCAGCAATCTCCAGCCGGAGACCTCGCTCGCGCCACTCGTAGATTGTGACTCGTCTGCCATTCTCATCCCTTCTGCCGATGCATCGGTTGCGTCGTTTACCGTTGGGACGCGTGCTGGCGTCCCTGCTGTCCGGTCACCGCAGCCGCATCTTGAATGAGTTGCTGATAAATCTTCAGATAATCGTTGGTCATGCGCTCGGAGGTAAAGCGCTCATCAAACACCTGGCGGCAGCGATGGCGATCCAAGGTCGTCAGGGCTTCCACCTGACTGGCCATTTCGCCGATATGCTCGCTGATGAAGCCTGTGACGCCATGCTCGATGATTTCGGGGATGGAACCCCGCCGGTAGGCCAGGACAGGGGTACCACAGGCCAGACTTTCGATCAAGACCAGCCCAAAGGGTTCCGGCCAATCATAGGGACACACCAGTCCGATCGCATTACCGATGAATTCACTCTTTTGCGCATCCGTGATCTCACCGACGAACTCGATCAGGGGATGGTCCAACAATGGCTCCACCACCCGCTCGAAATACGCGCGGTCGGCCGGGTCCACCTTCGCAGCCATCTTCATGGGCAACCCCACCCGCTTCGCGATTTCGATCGCTTGGTCGGGACACTTTTCCGGGGAAATCCGACCGAGGAAGGCCAGGTACTTTCCTGGTTCAGGGTTGAATTTGTACAGATTTTTCGGAAGCCCGTGGTAGACCGTATTCTGCCAGTTGCACCAGGGAAGCGGCCGGCGCTGGGAATTGGAAATCGAGACGAGGGGCATCTCGGCAAAATCGCGGAACACCGGGACGAGTTCCGGGAGATCCAACCGTCCGTGCAGCGTGGTCACGGTCGGGGTGCGGCAACGACGGGACAAAGAAAATGCGAGAAAGTCGAGATGCGAGTGGATGATGTCGAATTGGTCCGCCGTGCTGAACACCTGCTCGATCATCTGGATGAGCGGGGCTTCACGGTTGAAAATACCGGTGTTGAGTCTCAACGCTTGCTGACAGGGCGATTCTAGTTTCGCCGCCGTCACGGAATCGCCGCTGGCAAACAACGTTACTTCATGGCCTTGCCGGACCAATTCCTCCGTGATGTAGGACACGATGCGCTCGGTTCCCCCATAGAGTTTCGGAGGCACACTTTCCCACAACGGTGACACTTGCGCGATCCTCATCAGGCACTCTCCTTTGGTCTTATAGAGCCGACGACGGGCAGGGCATCCCAAGAAAACCGACCATTTCCCCGCATCGCAGCTGCATTCTTTCCGTTCTGACTATTCGATTCAATTGACATCTTCGGTTCGAGGCTGATCGTTTTGTCGTCTTCGGCCCATTCGTAAGTCCCGTGCTTCTACCCGTGGGCCCTAGCAAGCGGCGTACCGATTGGCATCCACATTCTAGGTTCGACAAAAAGCAGCGGAGAATAACCTTTCAGATCAATCGCTTGCAGTACCACATTCGAAGGAGTCGCTCGCTTCTGTCGCCCACTCCACCATGTGAATTCTGTGGATAACAAGCAAGGAGCTTAGCCCGATTTGTGGCAGCACTGCCGGCCATCACCAAACCGCCACAGGACAGCTGAAGACCCACGGGCCCATGGTGAAGGAGGTCGAACAGATTCAGCGACAGCCGGCGGCTACTCAGTCCGCCTGTCTTGCGCTATGAGCCCTGCTTCCGGTTTTAGGGAATGTCGTCGAGGATGGTTGATTGAATCGAAGGGACCGGTCCGACGTCGCGAGGAACCGGAGGGAACACCAGTGGCGACCCGGACTGGTTAGCCCCTTGAATGAGCCCGATGGAAAGCTGCGGTCCCAGCGTCATCATGGCACCGCTCCAGGCTTGTCCCGTGGTGGGATTGCGGAAATTGTACGACTCGAAATTGTTTCCGAAGTTGTAAATGAAACCTTGGGTACCTTGGTTATCGACATAGAGATTGCCGGGACCGACCAAATTGAAAAGCGGCGCCACGCCGCCTCCGAGTCCACGCACACCGGAGACAGACTGGGATTCCGCTCGTTCGGCGACACAGCAGAGCAGGAGCAACCCCAACAAGTATGTGCCTCTCCCCATCACCATCCTACACTCCCAGCATGGACACCGACGGTGGATTGTGGTACCACGCCTCCAGCATTCGAACTCAGTATGAGCCAACCAGACACTCGCATCAAGGAGTTTGTCATGAGTCGTCGACTTTGCGGAAACGCACGTCCACTCGTCCTCGTCCTGGCCCTGATGATCGGCGGAACGTCGCCGTCCTTCGGCCTGGAAGTCACCAAGCCGGTGCCGGCGGAACGCCGTGAGGCGCAGTCGCTGTCCGACGCGGTCGTAAAGGCGCTTCAAAACAATCTCGACATCACCATCGGCCGCCAAACAAAAGACAGTCGACTCGCGGACATCGTCATCGAGCAGGCCAAGTTCGACCCGACCGTCAGCTTGAACGGACAATACAATCGTCAGGTGTCGCCGCTCAATCGGCCGGTTCTAGGCTTCACCGGCGCCAATCTGCAGGACATTACGAAGTTCGACCAGAACAACTCCTCGATCACCGCCGACGTTACGCAAAATCTTTATTCCGGCGCCAATGTCGACCTGAACTACAGCCCCCAACGCACCTTCGTCGGCGGTCAGAATACGTTCTTGTTCAACCCGGCATGGACCGGTGGTCTTGCCTTGACCGTCACCCAACCCCTGTTGCGCAACTTCGGAACCGACATCAATAAGACGTTTATTTACATCGCCCAGAACAACGCCACGGTCGAACAGCATGTCTTTCTCGATCGCGTCCTGAATGTCATCGCCACCGTGGAGCAAACTTTCTGGGAGTTGGTATTCTCGAATGAAAACCTCAAAGTGGCGCAGGCCGCTTTGAAGGCAGCCGAGGAACTGCTGGCCAGCAACCGCGCCAAGGCCAAGGCCGGCGTCATGTCGATTGTCGACGTGTTGCAGGCCGAAGCCGCGGTCGCCTCACGCGTCGAACAGATACTTGTCGCGGAGAAATCGATTCGCGACCAGGAGGACCAGCTGCGCCGCCTCCTGAATCCGGCGGAGGAAGAATTGCGGCAGGATCTGCGCCTGATTCCGACCGATCCCCCCGTCACAGCGCTGGAGCCCTTGAGCCTCCAGGAAGCCATCGACATCGCGATGGAACGCCGGCCGGAGATTCTTCAAGCCGGCAAGAACGTCGAAACCAGCGACCTCAACGTCAAATTCGCGAAGAATCAGCTGCTGCCCACCCTGTCCTTCCAGGGCACGATGGGCCTTTCCGGGTTGGGCTCAGACTATGGGGACGCGACCAAGCGAAATTTCGGCGGCGACTTTTACAACTATGGTGCCGGCCTGGTCCTGAGCTACCCGTTGGGCAACCGGTCGGCCTACAGCACCTATAACAAACGCCAGTTGGAATCACGCAACGCGCAGGCCTCACTGATCAGCGTCCGCCAGCAGGTGATTGTCGGAGTGCGCGAAGCCGTTCGGCGTGTGCAAACCGACTTCAAACGAATCGAAACGACGAGGTCGGCACGCATCATGGCCGAGAAGCAGTTGCAGGCCGAGCAGGAGAGGTTGAAGGTCGGCCTCAGTACGACCCGTTTTGTGCTCGATTTCCAGCGAGACCTGGCCACGGCCCAGGGCAACGAGTTGCGCGCGATCGTGGACTATAACAAGTCACTCTCAAATCTCGCCCGTAACAAGGCCACAACGCTGGAACGTTACAACCTCAGGCTGGAGTAATAGGGACCGGATCGATCGCCGTGACCGCGGCCCCCCTGACAAGCGAGCGTGGAGCCGCCTTGGCGCTGGTTCCGATCGCCGCTACCATTTTCTATTACCTGCTGCCGGATGAGTGGCAAGCATTCTGGCCGATACAGTTCTTCCCTCAGGTCTGCGCCTACGTCGCCCTAAGCTTTTGGAGTCGCTGGAATCCTACTCCGCTCCAGCGTCTGGGGCTCTCACGAGACAATCTGACGCAGGCGGTCCCTGTCGGCGTCGCCGTCGGCGTCGTCCTCGGGTTGTGCAACCTCGGCGTGATCCTCCTCCTCATGCCGCGCCTTGGTTTCGACTACCACTTCCTCGCGGACACACCCCATGCCAGGATTCCGCTCTGGCTGATGCTGCCTTGGTTCATCGCCTTCATCGCCTTCATGGTGGAACTAAATTTCAGAGGATTTCTCCTTGGGCGGTTGGAAACGCTGGGGACGCCGGTGGCGATGGCGATTCCCCTCAGCGCAGTCCTGTTTGCCTTCGACCCCTTCATGGTGGCAACCTTTCGACATCTCCACTGGATCGCCGTCTGGGACGGCCTGATCTGGGCGAGCCTGCAACATCGGCGGAGAAACCTCTACATTCCAATCATGGCCCATAGTATCGAGGTCGTCGTGCTGTATAGCGTCATGCGTAGAGTCCTGGCAGCGAATTCGCCAGGTACCATCTGGTAATCCAGTGAATGTACGATCCGATCTTGCAATCACCGGATCAGTCGATACACCGCATCACCCGTTGGGCTATTCCCATGACGCCATCCTTTTCAAGCCACCTGGTCAATGACGTGTTCGGCGATCCCGGCCTCTTCGTCGAGGTCCGCTGGTCCAAGCGCGCCTTCCTGTTCGACCTCGGCGACAACCATGCATTGGGCCCAACCCGTCTCCTTGGAGCCAACGACATCTTCATCTCCCACACCCATATGGACCACTTCATTGGCTTCGACGCCCTGTTGCGTGTCGCGCTAGGCCGAGGAAAAACACTGCGACTCTATGGCCCTCCCGGCCTCATCGACAATGTTCAAGGAAAGCTTCATGGCTATACCTGGAACCTCGTGGATGGCTATCCCCTAACGATCGTCGTATGCGAATTCCACTCAGCCTCCATTCGACACACAATCTTTCGCGCCACAGACGGTTTTTGCCGCCATGACGAACCGGAACAACCAGCGACACCCAGGGGGGAAAGGAGACCCTTTACGGTCCTTGAGGACCCGATGTTCACTGTGCAGGCCGTCGCACTCAACCACCGTATCCCCTCCTTTGCTTACGCCCTCCAGGAGCAATTTCACATCAACATCAACAAACAGCGACTCCACGAAGCCGGGCTGCCCGTCGGCTATTGGCTCAAGGAAGTGAAGCAGTATTTGTGGGAGGGACGGCCGGACGATTTCCGATTCACGGCCACCTTGTACTTTGAACACCATCGGGAGGACCGTGAATTCCTACTGGGAGATGTTCGGGATCGCTTTGCGACGATCAGCCGCGGGCAGAAGATCGCCTATGTCGTCGACGCCCGCTACGACCCGGAAAATGAAGCCAGGATCGTGGAGCTTGCGCGGGATTCGGACATCTTTTACTGTGAGGCTCCCTATCTCGACAGCGATGCGGACAAAGCCCGTGAGCGCTATCACCTCACCGCGAAGCAGGCCGGCACGATGGCGAGAAAGGCCGGTGCGCGCGAGCTGATCGTGTTCCACTTTTCACCGCGCTACACAGGGCAAGGGGAACGGCTGGAACGGGAAGCGGTGGAAGCATTCGGGCCGGCCGAATCAACCCAGGCGGACCGCTGACCTTCGGAACGGAGTAGATCAAGGAGGACCGTGCATGGGTGAGTGGGTGAAGTATGCGTCATACTTCCTGCTGGGTGGAACGATCGTCAGCGTGTCGACCTATCTGGGCTCGCAAGGCCGATCCTTCCTCGCGGCCTTTGCCAGCACCTTTCCCGCCATGACCGGCGCTACGTTCGTCCTGATCTACTTGAACGGCGGGAGCGAACACCTCGTGACCTACGCAAAGAACCTGCTATGGTTCGTTCCCCCCTGGTTGGTCTACGTCGGCTGCATGATCTACGGTGTCGAACGTGTCGGGTTCTGGCTCTCGATGGCCGGCTCACTCGTCCTCTACATGGGCTGCGTTGCGATCGTGAAGTTCCTGGCTCGGTAGCGATCGGAAATCACCCTCTACCTCTAACTTAAAGTGATACTTGAGAAGCTCGCGATACTCACTCATGTCGCGAGGATGGATCTCCTGCGTCTTCCCGCCCGTTCGAATCTTCAACACCATATCCGTGAAGGTCTTTCGCCCATCGGGCGTCGGCATCGTACAGATTCGCCGTTGCGTGAAGAGGGAATCCGGCGAGTGGGAATGGTAGTAATTGGCAAAGGTATAGTCGACCGGGAGACAGGGATCGAACGTGAAGGAATAGAGCTTCTCCCAGGCTCGACGGATCTCGCATTGCAGCAGATATTCTCCCCGATCATCGAGGGAGAGCGCGAATTGATCACTGCCATGAAATTTCCTCTCACCAACCTTTACGGGAAAAGGTTCAAGTAATCCATTACCTCCAAAACCGACATCGACGAGCCACACCTGCCCCTCCATCTTCACCACTAACACCTGATGACTGCGCGGCCTGTCCCCCACCGCTCCATACAACACACGCGCGGCAAGGCGAGTGACCGAAAATCCGAGGTCTTCGAGCAGGAGAGCAAAGAGTCCGTTCAATTCGAAGCAATACCCACCCCGTCGCCGATGCACGATCTTGCGAAACAGATCATCCGGATCAAGCGAGACCGGTTGCCCCAGATGGATATTCAAGTTCTCGAAGGGCACCGTCAACACATGCGCTCGGTGCAACCCGAGCAACGTGTCCAGCGAAGGCTCCAGGGTCCCCTGGTACTCGATTCTCGCGAGATAGGCCTGACGATCCACTTTCCCCTCCCTCTATTCGAGCCCTCAATATAGAGCATCCTCCGATGCGGGAGAAAGCCCAGAGCACCCCGGACTCATTGCAGACGACACCCGCGGTTGCTACCATGGCAGATCGTTTTTCAAAAGGAGCCTCGCCCATGCCGAGCCGTGCCCCGTCCGATTCCGACCACGCCTACCTGATTGTCGAGGGCGCGAGGCAGAATAACCTCAAGAACGTCTCGTTGCGCATCCCCCACAATAAAGTTACGGCAATCACGGGCGTCTCCGGGTCCGGCAAATCTTCCTTGGCCTTCGACACCCTCTTTGCCGAGGGACAATGGCGCTATGTGGAATCCCTGTCGACCTACGCCAGGATGTTCCTCGACAAGGTCAATCGGCCAGACGTCGATCGTCTCATCAACGTGCGCCCGGCCATCGCCATCGAACAAAAGAACCCGATCAGGACGGCGCGATCGACGGTCGGAACAGCGACGGAATTGGCCGACCTGCTTCGCCTCCTATTCGCCAAGGTCGGGAAGCCGGTCTGCCCGGATTGCCGACAGGAGGCTCGCGGCTATCATCCCGGATCGGTCGCCGAAGAGATCCTCGCACAATGTCCGGAATCGAGGGCAATGGTCCTTTTTCCGATTCAGGATCTGGGCCCCGGACACGATCGGTCGCTGATCGAGTCACTCCTGAAACGCGGCTTTACCCGTATGCGCTGCGGCGACGAGATCTTGAATCTGCAGGATCAGCCGATACTCCCCGGCGATCGTCCTGACGGGCTGCAAGTGATCCTGGACCGGCTCGTGCTGCGGCCGGACAATCGCCATCGTCTGATTGAGGCCATCGAAATCGCCTTCCAGGAAGCAGATGGAGTCTGCCTGATCGACGTCGTGGACCGCGGCCGTTTTACCTACAGTACCAGCTTCCGATGCCAGCGCTGCGGTCGGACGTTCGAGCCCCTGCGCCCCCTGCTCTTCTCGTTCAACCACCCGCTCGGCGCCTGCCCCGAATGCAAAGGCTTCGGCAACATTCTGCAGTACGACCCGGACCTCGTGATCCCGGACCGTACGAAATCTCTGGCACAGGGTGCCGTGGAGCCTTGGAGCAAGCCAGGTTCCGATTGGTGGCAAAAACAATTCCTGCTCGCGATGAAAAAGCGAGGGATCGATCTGACAACCCCTTATGAATCGTTACCCGCGGAAGTCCGAAAGATGATCTGGGATGGTGCCGACGACTTCGACGGCATCAAGGAATTTTTCGAATATCTCGAGACGAAACGCTACAAGCTGCACGTTCGGGTGTTGCTCAGTCGCTACCGAAGTCCCGTCTCGTGCCCCACTTGCAACGGCACGCGACTGAAACCGGCCGCGCGATTCGTGAAACTGGCCGGGCTCGATATCACGGAGCTCTCCGACCTGACGATTGAAGCCGCCGCCGGCTGGTTCGAACGCCTGGCCCTTCCGACCTTCGATGCCGAAATTGCGAAGGATATCCTCCGCCAGCTGCGCGGCAAGCTCAGCTTCCTGCTCCGCGTCGGATTGGGCTACCTGGCAATCGGGCGGCAGACCAAGACCCTCTCGGGCGGCGAAGCCCAACGCATTGCCCTCGCTAACCAACTCGGGTCGCGGCTCGTCGGTACGCTCTATGTGTTGGACGAACCCACGATCGGCCTTCATGCGCGCGACACGGATACCTTGGCCGGCATCCTGCGCGACCTGGCGAACGACGGGAACACCGTCGTCGTCGTGGAGCACGATCCGCTCATGATCCGGGCCGCCGACTATATCGTGGAACTCGGTCCTGCCTCGGGTGACCAAGGCGGCCAGATCGTCTGCGCCGCCCCGCGCCCCACGTTCATGACCGATACCCGCTCGGTCACCGCCCGATATCTTCGCGGCGAGGATTTCATTCCGGTCCCGAAAAGCCGACGATCGGGTAACGGCCGCATCCTCAGCATCGCCGGCGCATCGGGGCATAACTTGAAGAACCTGCTCGTCCGGATCCCCCTGCGCATGTTGGTCTGCGTGACAGGGATTTCAGGATCAGGCAAGAGCACGTTGGTGGAGGACACCCTGTACCGGGCTGCGGCCAGGGCCTTCCGCGTCGATTCACTCCCGATGGAACCGTTCCGCGCGATCAAAGGCCTCGAACACGTAAAAGGGGTCCGGCTGATCGACCAGCAACCCATCGGCCGCACACCACGCTCGAATCCGATCACCTACCTGAAAGCCTTCGACGAGATCCGCAATCTGTTCGCCATGGAGCGGGAAGCCCTACGCCAGGGCCTTACACCGGGGCATTTCTCTTTCAACGCCCCCGGGGGGCGCTGCGAGCGGTGCGAAGGCAACGGCTACGAAAAGCTCGAGATGTACTTCTTCGAGGACATCTACGCGATTTGCGAGGAATGCAACGGCCGGCGGTTCAAGCCTAACGTGCTCGGCATCCATTACAGGGGCAAAACCATTCATGACGTGCTCAATATGACCGTGTCCGAGGCGCTGGGATTCTTTTCCGGATCGCCGAAGCTGACCGAAAAACTCCATCTCTTGTCATCGATCGGACTCGGCTATCTCCGGTTAGGCCAGTCGGCCACCACCCTCTCGGGAGGCGAAGCGCAGCGGCTCAAGATCGCAGCCGAATTGAAAGATCCGTCGGCACAGAATCTTCTGTACATCATGGACGAACCGACCACCGGCCTGCATCTGGACGATATCAAAAAGCTGCTGCTCGTCCTCCACAAACTCGTGGATGCGGGGAACACGCTCATCGTCGTCGAACACAACCTCGACGTGATCAAAACAGCGGACTGGGTGATCGACTTGGGGCCGGAAGGAGGAGACGCGGGCGGTGAGATTGTCGCCGAAGGGCGCCCCGAACAAGTCGCGAAAGTCGAGCGCTCACATACCGGGAGATTTTTGGCAAAGATGCTGGGAATGGGCGCATCCCGTGAAGCATGAAGCGTATTTCGCGGCTATACAGACCGAGATACGAAGGACGAGATACGAGAGGCGCCTGCTCAGATGATCGCAGGACGTTCAGAAAGCCCGTCCGGCGGGGCCGCGACTGAGGCACGCGCCGGAGGCGTAGCCTCTGGACTACGTTGAAGACATGTGCGAGGCGAGAACAACGCGGCGGGCTTTTTCAACGTCCGGCTAATTGAAGGTTGGGTCGAACGGCATATCCGCATAGTGTCGCGACGTCTCCTCGAGAGAGAGAACCACGTCGGACCAAATACGGGTGGGGTCCTTCTCGAAGACGATCGACGGGTCGGCGGGCAGCGTGATCCACGAACCGGTCTGCATTTCTGATTCCAACTGGCCCGGTCCCCAACCGGAATAGCCCAGATAGGCGCGGAAGGATTCCCTCCCCGGCTGCTCCGTCAGAATCCGCTCCATAATATCCAAATCCCCGCCGAGACACACACCGTCGAACACATGGTGGGAGTTTTCCGGCAGCTGGCTGATTCGATACAGCAACATCACCTGATTGGTCTGAACCGGCCCACCCGCATAGAGCACGTGCGTTTGGCCTTCGAGTATCGGCACCTGCGGCAGCGCCTCGGAAATCGACATGGCGGTCGGCCGATTCACAATGACTCCGAGCGCCCCTTCTGGTCCATGTTCGCAAAGCAAGACGACCGTCTGCCGAAAGTTGGGGTCCTTCAGCGCGGGCGCTGCGACCAGAAAGATGCCTTTTCCCAAGGGTGTCATGATGATTGATCCTACCTTGCGCCTGCCGATGACGCAAGCAGCGAGCCGATTCGGATTCTTCTCCCCCTACAGCATATTCAAAAGGCCACTCTCCTGACCGGCCCGGCCCCGGTTCGCGTCTGGGCGGGCCGCGGAGGTATGGAGCAGCAGGGTCCCTTTGGAGATATTTTCAAGCCGCGTGCAAAGCCGGCGGGATTTTTCAACATGCAGCTATTCGTGATACAGGGAAGGACGACGATCACGGAGCAGATCGTTGTAGCTGTTGAGGGACTTTACCCTGGCTTCGGCGGGATCGATTTCCAAGATCGCGAGTTCCTCTGCCTCCCGCGGCGCCCGCCGTAAAATCTTCCCACGCGGGCTCACCACTTCGCTGGTGCCGATGAAGGTCAATCGATCCTTGCCGCCCCTAGCCTCGCTGCCGATTCGGTTGGCGGTGATACTGAATACCCGGTTTTCAAGACAGCGCGTCACCATTGAATCCGGGCAATGCGGCAACACCAGATTCGAGGGATGGGCGATGATGTCCGCCCCCATCAGGGCCAACGTCCTGGCCGACTCGGGGTAGAACCAGTCGAAACAGATCATCACCCCGACCTTGGCTCCGCCCACATCCCACACCTGAAACCCGCTGTCGCCGGGATCGAAAAACAACGTCTCCTCGAAAAATAGATGCGTCTTTCGATAGCACCCAAGCAAGCCGGAAGGCCCGACAATCACGGCGGAGTTGTAACAGCGAGCCCCGGAGCGTTCCGGCAACCCGGCCACGATCGCCATCCCGCGGCGCGCAGCGATCTCGCAAAGCCGCGCGGTGGTCGGGCCATCGGGCACCGGTTCGGCCAGTTGCAGCACCTCGGACTTCGAGACGAATTGATACCCGGCCGCGAACAGCTCGGGCAGAACGATCAGGTCCGCGTCAGCCTGCGCCAAGAGGCGCGTCACCGTCTCGAGATTCCGTTCGATATCCCCGAATACCGGATCGAACTGCAGATATCCCACTCGCATCGCTGCCGTCCTCTCCCCACAAAGAAAAAACGGGCAGGGTTACCCCTGCCCGTTTCAATTGAGACCTGTGCCGTTCCCTGGCGCTCACATCCCTTCGGACAAATGAGGAAGGGCGTTCTCGACCGCCTTGGTCGCGACATCCGCGTGCCCGGCCTTGCCGTGCTCCACGCCGTCCTTCAAGCCCTTGATGGCCTCACCCACATGAGGGTTCTTGGTTTCCGCCATCGCCGCCTCGGCATGCTTCAATGCCGCTTCGGCATGCTTCACCAACGCATCGGCGTGCCCCTGCTTCCCGTGGGCCACCGCTTCCTTCGCGTGCTCGACCGCCTCAGCCTGGTGCTTGTTTGCTGCGAAGGCCACGCTCCCCACCATCGGCGCGCCCACCAAGGCCAGCATGACGCCGGCCATCATGATTCCTCGCCACGTAGCAGTCTGCATGGATTGCCTCCTATCAAATTGTGCGTTGCCTACGATGACTTTACGAACATTTTCAGCATAAATGCGGCACCGCAACCTGTCAAGACGGCCTTGCGCTCTTCGGCATCGATCCCATCTCCATTCCCAACAGTTTCTGCAACGCAATCAGATCTTTTTCCGCGGGACAACCGAAATCTCGGCTCCATTCCCACCAGGAACCGGGGTAGTTGCGCACATGCTCATAGCCTGCCAGACGCAAAATGAAGTAGAGCCAGGCCGACCGCACCCCACCCGTGCAATAGCAGATGACCTCGTTCTTCGGGCTGACGCCCTTTTGATCGAGTTGCGCGGCAATTTGGGGGAGGTCCTTGACGGTCGCGTCCGGGTTCAGGAATCCGTTCCAAGCCACACTCACCGCGCCGGGAATATGGCCGGGACGTGGGATGCCGGAGATTTCCTTTCCGAAATATTCCTCAAGGCTTCGGGCATCGACGATCGTGGTGTTCGGGTGCGGCTGACGAACGATCTTTTTGAGTTCATCCTTGGCGACGATGGTTGAGGCCGCCGGTGCGATGGTGAAGGTGCCGGGGGCTGGGCGGACGGCCCCATGCTCGAACGGCCTCCGCTCATTCACCCACTTGACCCACCCGCCATCGAGGATGCGCAACTTCTTGTGACCGAAATATTCGAGCATCCAGAACATCCGTCCCTCGTCGCCCCAATTGTCGAAGGGGTTGGAGTAAATGACGACGTCGCTGTCCGCATTGATGCCCAGCGCTTGCAGTTTCTTCTCGATCCGTCCCATGTCCGGGTCGAGCAGCCCCTTGGCGACCGCGTTGGGATCGCTATACTCGTGCCACGTCGTGTGGACGGCACCGGGGATGTGCCCGCCAAATTCATACGCCGCCCGTCCCCGCACGTCGATGATGACCAGCCCCGGGCGGCCCAAACTTTGTTGCAACGATTCGGCATCAATGAGCAACGGATGTCTCATGGTACTCCTTCAAAAATCGGGAACAGCCCTCGGTCATCAGCCTTGCGCTGGGACCTTGCAACTTTTCTCGTCCTGCTGGCGATGGCTGACCGCCATCGGCTGGCGGCCCTCTTCAGCCAGCGCGGAAGCCACACCCTCGTTCAACGGGACCTCCCGCTCGTAGAGCGTGAAATGATAGGGATCGTTTGCCGTCAGTCCATATTTCGTGATGAGCATGTCATGCTGCTTATCGGTCAGGATGTGGTACCGGACGCGCGCCTTCAAGGTCAACCCCTTCGAAGCCTCGGGCAGCTTGTACCGGAACTGATAGTCGCGGCTGGCCAACGGCATCAGCCGGTTATCGTACAACTCTACGATAGCCGGTTGCCACATGATCCACCGCCCCATCGTGTCCTCCTGCGTGGCCACCACCCGCCGTTGCTGATCCAGCACCTCGAACTCCACCGTAAAGTGCCGATCGGGATCGCCCGTGGGAATCTTATGGCCGGCCCCGGCATTGATGAGGGTCAGCGTGACGGTCACGTCCTGCCCCGGCTTGGGATTCGTCGGATTGGCCTTCACCTCGATGGCCACAGCCCGGTTGACCATGTCCGGGTCATGGCCACCGCGCCAGAGATGCTTCCGTCCCCGCCTGATCGGGCCGTTTTCCGCCACCGGGCGGTCGACTTCCGGCATATGGCAACTTTGGCAAATGAAGCCCCGCTCCTTCATGAAAAACTTGCCCTCATACTCCGCATAGGTCCCGCAGGGCCCTACATTGTAGAACTGGGCCGGTCCCGACACGACGTTGTGACAACGCGAGCACAATTGTGATGTACGAAACGAGGGATCAAACTTGGTCGGATGCGGCGCGGCAGAATCATCGAAGGGGCCAAGAATGACGCCGTCCCGTACATGACAGGCCGCGCATGTCACCGATTCCTTCTGATACTCCGGGTCAAAGTGAGGATTCGGTTCCTGCACTGCCTTTTCGACACGCCCCCGCGGAATCTCCTTGACGAGCGTCGGCTGTTGGTTTTCCAACGGCGTATGGCAGTTCAGGCAAACCCAGATGTGTTTATCTTTGGTCCAGTAGGCCTGAAAAAAGGGGTCTTCGTACGCATGAGCGTGGATACTGCTCTTCCACTCCTCATAGATCTCGCGATGGCAACTGCCACAGGATTCCGCCTTCAGGCTGGTCAGCCCCTCCGGAACCTTTTGAAAGGGAATGGCATGGGCATAGTCCGACCGCAGGCCGAAGATCACCACGGGCTTGATCTCCGTGTAATAGACGTAAACCGCCCCCGCCAATACCACCGGGCCGATGAGCCACTTCGTCCAACGCATCATGCGTCCAGGAGCGCCCTGATGTGCCGGTCGACGGACGCGCCGAGCGCCGTGAGGTTATAGCCGCCTTCGAGGCACGATATCAGTCGCCCCTGGCAATGGCGCCGGGCAATGCCTGCCACGATGCCCGTCAACTCCGCATAGCCCTCTTCAGTCAATCCCATGCTCGCCAAGGGATCGTCTCGGTGGGCATCGAAACCTGCCGAGATGATCACGAATTCCGGCTTGAACGAATCCGCGGCGGGGATCAAGACCTTCTGGAACACCGCGCGATACTCCTCGTCGCCTTCACCCGCTTCCATGGGAACGTTGATCGTAAAACCCTGCCCTTCGCCCTTACCTTCCTCCGTGGCTCGGCCTGTGCCGGGATAATGGGGATATTGATGCGTGCTGAAAAAGAACACCGTGGGGTCGGATTCGAAACTGTGCTGAGTCCCGTTGCCGTGGTGGACGTCCCAATCGACGATCAGCACGCGCGAGAGCCCATGCCACTTTTGCACGTACCGCGCGGCAATCGCCGCATTGTTGAAGAGGCAGAAGCCCATGGCATGGTCGGACTCGGCATGGTGCCCCGGCGGGCGCACGGCGCAAAACGCATGCTCGACCTGGCCATTCATCACCGCATCGACCGCCGCTAGCGCACCTCCGGCGGCAAGGTAGGCGGCAGGCAACGATCCGGGTGACATCGAAGTATCGGCATCGAGGGGCACCCGCCCGCTGGAGGGAGCACGGGCACGAAGCGAGGCCACGTATGACGGATGGTGGACCTGGGTGACCCATTCGTCAGCCGCCGACCGGGGTTCGATCGCCGTCACGAGCTCGCTGGTCCCGCTGCGCTCCATCTGTTGAAGAATCGCACGCAACCGATTCGGGGACTCCGGGTGACCGGAGCCCATGTCATGTTCCAGGTATCGCGGATCGTAGATGAACCCGGTCTTTCCCATCACTCACTCGTGATACGTGAAGCGTATCTCATTCCGAATACCGCGCTGAGAGCTGCTGCCCTATGCGCTCGGCTCTCGAGAAACGAACGACGAGATTCGAGATACGTGCCAGATTATCACGCGTCAAACTGCGTAGACAACGCGCGGAGGGGACTGATATCGTCTGCTCGAGGGAGGAACCGATGGCCAATCCGAGAATAGAACCGCTGAAGAAAGTGCTTGCACTGGACCCGAAGGACGAGGTCGCGTGGTTTGGTTTGGGCAAAGCCTATATGGACGACAAGAATTTCGACGAGGCCACCGCGGCCCTGCGGCAATGCGTGGCCGTCAAGCCGAATTACTCCGCCGCCTTCTACGCGCTCGCCCAATCGCTGCACGCGCTGACACGCCTCGATGAATGCCGTGAGGTCATTGCACAAGGCATTGCCGTGTCGACCAAGAACGGAGATGCCATGGTGACCAAGAACCTGGAAATGATGCGCGACACGCTCGCCTCCCGGTCCTGATTGCGCAATCGCTCCGCTAGAGCAACCCGCGGAAGATATCCGTCTGGGCCTCGGTCAGGGGGCATCGAGCGCCCGGATTGCGGACGAGCATCCGCAGGCGCGGATAAGCCAGATGCTGGCGCGACCGCTCCACGATGGAGACATTGGCCAGTCTGACGGCCGAGGTGGCAGGCAAGGGTTCGACATCCCACAATGCGAGCAGCACACCGCTGAGATGCCGCAAAGGCGGCAGGACCAGGCTGATCGAGCCGGCTAGGTGCCGGACGTCAAGACCGATCTTCGGACTCCAAGGCGAACGGGCCCGCTCCTCATCGAGCCGGGGCACCGAGATCGCGAGGACGACCGGAGCACAATAGTCCGCAAGCTGTTTGGCCTTCTGCCTGACGCGGGCGAGAATGGCATCCCGGAAGATCGATTCCGGAGTGGCCGGCCCTTCCTCTGAATCGGAATCCTCCGCCAGGATCGAGTCACCGAGTCGTAAGGCGCGATCCGAGGTGCCGACCATGGCCGTCACCTCGACGAAGCATCGCTCGCCCGCGACGTGACAGGCCAAGTCTGCCGACCGGGCCTGCGATTCGGGAAGAAACTCGACCCGTGCGCCCGCGCGGAGCAGCAACGTGGCCAATTCCAACTCGGCGATTGCCGACTCCTGCACACCGCGATCGCGACTCTCCAAACGTGCGATCAGCCGATCAAGCCGCAAACGGCTGCCGTGGTCCTGGCAATCCCCCTGCAGTAGCGCCCACCGACCGACCAGTTCCTGGGCTAAGAGGCGATTGCCGACCGTTGAAGATCGCGGCCGCAGGCCGAAGAGTCGTTCTGCCCGGTGCGGGGCAATACGCCGATACCGCTTGAATCGAGGCATCTCGCTCCTCTCATCGGAGACAGCAGTCAGGCTGAGGCAGCACCCGGCTCGTCATCCCGTCCGGACTCGGACGCCTCGTCCTGCGACTGGGCCAGGGACGCCGCCACTTCGTCGAGCCAGCGCCCCGCTCCGTCCAAGACTTCGCGCACCATCGGTTCGGGGTGCCCCGTGCGACGCATCGTCCACTGGCACAGGTACCCCAACAAATCTTCCCGTTCGAACTGCCGCGTCGACTGCGCCGCGAGGATCGACAACTCCTGCAGGCCGGTGCGGAGAATATCGCCGACCGTGTCCTTGGCATAGGAGGTCGACGCCGTCACATATTGAATCGCCCGATTGATTTCTTGTTCCGTCACTGAAGTCCTCGACGGCGAATTGTACCACCCGTCGCGCCGCGCGCAAAATCTTCCGGCCGGACGGCCCGATCCGAAAAAGTTCATGCTCCGTCCCAGTGAGGATGGTATGATCCCCGCATCGTCGATCATATTGGGGAGCATAAGCCATGGCGGGATCCCGCAAAGCCTCTTCCGTAGCCACCAAACGCCGCACCACGACCTCGCACGAATTCGCCGATCACTGGGAACTGGCCGATCTGGTCAAGAACCCGGTCATGAACTTCGACGGGTACTTAAAAGAGTTGGGCGCGAAGGTTTCCCGGTTTGAGGCCGCTCGGGAACGATTGTCGCCCTCGATGCCTGAACAGGAATTTCAGGACTTGCTCAAGCTATCCGAGCAGCTGACGGCCGAATCCTCTCGCCTGAGCGCCTACAGCTACCTGTGGTTTTCGGAAGACACGAAACACCTGCAAGCGCGCTCGTTCAAACAAAAGGTCGAAGAACAATTGACCGCCCTTCACAACCGCCTGCTGTTCTTCGATCTCTGGTGGCAAAGCGTCGACGACAAGAACGCGGAACGGTTGAAGGCCCGCAGCGGAGACTTTCGTTATCACCTCGACACGATCCGGCGCTTCAAGCCCCACACGTTGTCGGAGCCAGAGGAAAAGATCATCAACGTCAAGAATACGACCGGCCGGAGCGCCGTCCACCAGCTCTATGACGTTGTAACCAACGGCTTCACCTTTACGCTCACGATCGGCGGTAAGAAAAAAACCGTCAATCGTGAAGCCTTGATGGCCTATCTGCGCAGCCCGAAACCGGTGCAACGCGAAGCCGCGTACCGGGAACTGTATCGAGTGTATTCCGAGCAGCATGACCTACTGGGCGAGCTGTACAAGACACTCGTGACCGACTGGAAAGCGGAGAATCTTCAATTGCGCCGCTTCGCCTCACCCATCGCATCGCGGAACCTGGGAAACGACATCCCCGATCAAGCCGTCGACGTGCTCCTTTCCGTCTGCAAGAAGAACGCGGCGGTGTTCCAGCAGTACTTTAAGCTGAAGGCCCGTCTGTGCGGAATCAAAAGCATGACCCGCTACCATATCTACGCCCCTCACCGTGCGGAGAAAAAGAAGTACCGCTACACCGACGCGGTCCGCATGGTGCTGGACGCCTACCATGGATTTTCGCCGCGACTAGCGGAACTGGCGGAGCGGGTATTTGCAGATCGGCACATCGATGCGAGAACCAAACCGGGGAAAATGGGAGGAGCCTATTGCTACAGCGTGGTGCCGGGCCTGACGCCCTATGTCATGCTGAATTTCACGGGAGAGGCGCGGGACGTGGCCACGATGGCCCATGAGCTCGGACATGCCGTGCACGGCATGATGGCGGAGGAGCACAACATCTTCACCTTCCACAGCACCCTGCCCCTGGCCGAAACGGCGTCCGTGTTCGGTGAACGAATTCTCTCCGACGCCTTGATGGCCTCGGAACGGAACCGTTCCGTGAAGCAGAGTCTGCTGCTGAACCAACTCGATGACGTCTATGCGACGGTCATGCGGCAGGCCTATTTCGTCCTGTTCGAGAATTCCGCCCATGACATGATCGCCCAAGGCGCAACCGTGACGGATCTCGCCGGACACTATCTGGAAACGCTCCAACAACAGTTCGGCAAGGCCGTGCGGGTTCCGCAAGAGTTCCGGTGGGAATGGCTGACAATCCCCCACATCTATGCCAGCCCGTTCTATTGCTACGCCTACAGTTTCGGAAACTTGCTCGTCTTAGCCCTCTACCGGATGTACCAGGAACAGGGGCAAGACTTCGTACCGAAATATTTGAAGCTGCTGGCCGCGGGAGGCTCCCAGTCTCCACAATCAATTCTCGCCGAGGTTGGAGTCGATATGAACGCTGAGGCCTTCTGGCAATCAGGCTTCGACGCGATCGCAGCCATGGTGAATCAGCTGGAAGAGACGATGCGGTAAACCCATAGATCTCCCCGCTCGACAGGACGCCTCAGAGGAGGTGGAATCATAGACGAGGCACGCGGCGGCTGATCAGAGCCTTCCAGAGCTAGCGTGGCAAGAGTTGAACTGGTTAGCCGGCAACGACCGGCGGCAGGCGGAACCGCTCAATAGATAAAGCTTTACTTCACATTAAATCGGGAGGCGTATCGCTTATGGCCACAGGTCGAGACTAACGAGACTGCCGAGAGAGGCTCTGTTCGGCCGCAAGCCAATCTTCGACATCATGGCCGTCCTGGAACCCGCGTGCCTCATAGAGTTCATAGGCCTTGGCGGCAACCTGGCGTTGCCACTGCTGATGATCCGGTTCAGCGGGGGCAGCAGAGGAAGATGGCCGACGTGTTCTGGGAGATTTTCTCATGAATTAAAAATCACTCTAGTCCATTAACATCAATCACTTCAGATATCTACTTTGCTTTTCAGATCACATATGAATGGGCTGTAGCCTGCTCGACGGAACGAAGAAATTCGTCGGACGGAAATGGCTTTGCAAAACAAGCAAAGGCACCAAGCTCTGTGGCCCAGCGCTGAGAGCGCCCCAGTTCCCCGGACAGGAGAATCACGGGCATGTGAGGCCACATGATGCGAACCAACAGCATGAGCCTCATCCCATCAAGGTGAGGACTCTGGCAATCCGCAACTACGACATCAAATTGCCGACTCCGCAACTCGTCGACTGCTTCTAGCCCGCTTACAACCGTCGTAACTTCATATCCCTGGCGTTCGAGCATCACCGCAAGGAGGAGTCGGACCTGCTCTTCATCCTCCACGATCAGCACGGATCGTCGTTCGAGCTCCATGACCACGTCTCCGGAGAATCGCTATGGATAACTACGCTCCAACCCCCCAGGTGCTCCACAGCGCCAGCGCCGCAACGGCCAAGATCGCCCAGGCCAACTCTCTATCCCCAATTTGCTTGATCATTTGCATCGCGTTTCCTCCTCGACCGTAGGACGTGAGCGGACTACCGATCAATGTAGCAATGCATGTGCCACCTGCGAACCGTTGCATTGACTGGCTTTTTCTATCTCAGCCACCGAAATCGAGCGATTCCGCACATCATCGCCCGTGCGCTGATTCACAGCCCCGTAGGCCAACATCATCAAGCCTGAACCTCTAGGAAAGGAGGCCTCCCGCAGACCGATGCCGCAGCCCGCACGGTTGCCTGCAGGCGTAACCGATCAAGCTCACCGAACGGAAGAGCGTCGTCGCTATGCAGTTCGACCTGCTCATCCAACGGTGAGAGCTCAGCCGAGACAAAGATGATGGGAGTGTTGGGACAAAGCGCCCGCCCCAGTCGGACGAGACGGGCACCGTCCATCAGCGGGACATGGACGCCGACCACGATCACATCAAACCGCCGCTTTTGCACTTCAGAGAACACCTCCCCGGCTTCGACCGCCAGGTGCACGACATAGCGTGCCGACTCCAACACCGCGCCGACGGCACACCGCAGATCTTCGTCCCCGTCCACCACCAACACTCGCTTGCCGTATCCATCCATGGACCATCTCCCTTCCGCGACACCATCCAACGGACGCCATCGCCGTTGTCGACCGCTGCCTCCATGAGGTGCTACCGCCGAGACCCTTGCAGGTCGCGATCAAGCGGCAACAGGGGTTCCTGCACCCGCCCTCCTCGATCCTGGTCCGCACCGATCAGGATCGGCACCCGAAGATCGTCCGGAAGTAGGACCATCTTCGCATTGGGACTGTCATACAGTTTGAATCGTAGATAATCCGGCGTCAGGGTCTTCGTGATCGTTTCTTGGGCTTTGGCCTGTCCTACGGCTCGAATCTTCAAACCTTCGGCCTCACCCTCCGACCGAATCCGCACGGCATCACCTTCTCCCCTCGCCCGTCGCCTTGCAATCTCCGCATCCTTTTCCGCGATGATCAGCTCGAACTCTTTCTGTTCCTTTTCTTGCTCCTTTGCCTGCTTGCGTTCGACGGCTTCCAGGACGATTTTGGCCAGCTCGATATCGGCCAAGGCCACGCTCTGCACCTCCAGATGGCGCCCTTTCAATTTTTCAACGACGACCGCTTGGACTTTGCTCGCGATTTCCGCGCTCTTCTCCGGTACCGAGACCATCGGATAGTTGGAAACCACGCTCCGCACTGCAGCCAACAACTCGGGTCTCACGACGCGCGGATAGAAATCCGGGCCGATCTCCTGCGCGAGGAAATACACCTCCTCCGCGATCGGCCGCATGATGATGGCCGTCTTGAGTTCAACGAGCAGGTCGTCGGAGCTGAGGGCGTCGACCGTTTCCGTGTAACTTTGAAGCCGAATGTCGTAGACGAAGATGTCGTTCCACGGCGCGCGCCAGTAGAATCCGCTCTTGAGGGTGTTCGTCGTCAGACCCTCCGTGAGCGGATACCAACGCAATCCCCGCTGTCCGGGATGCACCGTCGTACCGCATGCCTGCAGCAGGCACGTTACAAGCAAACCGGGGACCAACAGCAATAGCCATCGCCGCATGATTGCCTCCTTCCCGGAACCGAGGCCGGCGGCAGAATCGCCCGGGCTCGCGCCGGACTACTGTTGGGCTGTGCCGCCCCAGACCAGTGCCGAGTGGATGTGTGCTTGTCGTTCCTGTTCCCGGGCCGCCTCCGCATAGGACTGTGCAAGGAGCCGAGTGCCCTGAACCCAATCGGAGTCGGAGCCGAACAGTCGCTCATACACCGTGACGCGGTAGGTCAAGGCTTCCGACATCTGCCTCAACTTTGCCGCTTCTTGGCTATAGAACTCCGCCAGCTTTCCTTGGTCTGCGGAACGATCGTAACTGGTCAGGGCCAATTCATCATGGCTGTGGACGCACCCCGACACGATGATCAGACCGATGATCCAGCCGACGGTGAACACGATCGATCGGAAGCCCTGCATCATCGCTCCGATCCGGGCGGCGCCAATCGGTTCATTGCATACCAGTCCTGTGACGGCTGCCAGATGAGTTCATAATCTTCCCCCAACGGGACCAACGCGACTTGCTTCGTCAGCAGAAGCCGGTTGAGGGCGCTGAACAGGGCACGCCAGGAATAGGCGGGCAGCAGGTCCGACAACGCAAAGAATGTCAGCCGTCGGTGCTGGCGAAACAGGGATACCATCCTCTCATCGAGATCCAGATCGACTCCTCCGCCTTCGTAGCCACCCATATATCTTCACCGTCCTTGTGGCGGTCCGAACCGGTTGACTCCCACACACAGCCGACCCGGCGTGATTCAAGAGCAATATGTGGTCCTGCACATAGGCACCTGGACATGAGCCCCCCGGCCGAAGACCGTCGGTCCTGGGTAGTTCCGCACCGTGCGACCGGTGCGGAAGCGCTCGATATAGCGCCGCGGGGTCGGTGGGACCGCAGCGGCCCCAGTGTAAAGGAGGTTTCTACGGCAAGAACGGCGCTGGCGGGCTTCGTCACCAGCCGACTAGGAAGCGGGATCGAAACCGTATTTGACGAGCAGCAGCTGAATCCGCGGGCTGATCATGAAATTGAAGAAGTCTTCCGCCGTCGTACGTGAAGACTCCCGGCAAGTCCACACGACGGCCTGCCCGAAGGGCACGGGCGCCACCTCTCCCGACGGCGCTTCATCCACGATGCGGATATGGGTGCTGTTGATCGCGTCCACGCGAAAGACGATGCCGGCATCGGCTCGACCGCCCCGTACTAAGTCAACGACCGCATGGCCATGCGGCGCATGCACCAGCGATGTGCGATTGTCCAGTCCGGCCAGGGCCTTGGCCGTCGCTTCTCCGAGAGAAGACTGGGTCGGATGACCCAATGCCAGCCTTGTAACGCGATTGGAAGGATGATCGCGCAACGACAGGGCCGTAGCAGAGACATCAGAGGCCATCACCAACACCAGGGACGTTAGGGCATACACACGGACCCCGCCGTTCAGCGTCATGCCCTTGCGCTGAAGCTGTCGAACATCTTCCAGTCCGGCCGGGAGAAACACATCGATCGGCGCCCCCTGTTCGATCTGCCGCCGTAGCACCGGAGAGGGGCCATACACGACCTTCACCGTCGCACCATATTCCTTTTCGAACATCGGCAGGATCTCTTGGAACGCCGGTTTCATACTCCAGGCCGCGCCGATCGTGAGATCGTTTGCGTGGGCCGGGTCGCCGGTCCCGACTGCAGCCGACAGTCCACCAGCCAAGGCCACCATCAGACTGAGTCGTGCCAGTCCCATACGCGCTCCTTTGCTCTATCGCAGTTTGTCAAAGCGTCGAACCGTGAAACACTGTAATCGCATCTATCGTTGGCAAGTTCGGTACCAGACAGATAGGCTGACGAGGAGCCTCCGCTTTCCGGGAAGATCAGCATGATCCTGTTTCGAGAAGACCCCGCTGACGGAAGACGCGCCCCTCGATTGTGAACTTTCGCACGGAGCGCTCAGTGCAATTGCGCACGAATCCCCGGCATCCGCTCGGACCGATAAGCTTCGTCGTCTCATTCGTCACGCCGGCCCAACCAATCGGCCGCCAGGCGAGCCGGAGCGATCGGCAAGAACTTTGCTCTACTACCGTGCGGTACTGTCGAATTGAATAGGAGTGCGTGACAGGCTGACTCGGCACGACTTGCACCGGATCCCGGAGGCATCGAGTCATGAATCAGATCGTCCTCATCGCTCTGCGCAGGCCTTATACATTCGTCGTGATGTCTATCCTCATCGTGCTGGTGGGCGGACTGACGCTGCTCCACATGCCGACGGATGTCTTCCCCAACATCACGATTCCCGTCACCTCCGTCGTGTGGATCTATTCCGGCCTCCTCCCTCAACAGGTCGAAGGGCGTATTACTTATCTCTTCGAACGCTTCCTCACCTCCACCGTAGAGGGCATCAAGTACATCCATAGTCACTCGTACTACGGCAGCAGCATCACCAACATCTTTCTGCAGGACGGCGTCGACGTCGGCCGAGCGGAAGCGGACATCGTGGGAATTGCCCAAAACGTCGTCAAAGCACTGCCCCCCGACATCTCGCCTCCGATGGTCATGCGTCTGGCGCCATCCTCCATTCCCGTCGCCATGCTCGAAATCAGTTCCGACCGGCTGACCCCGGCTGAGTTGTATAACCTTGCCTACATGCGCATCCGGCCCCTGCTGGTCACGGTCCCCGGCATCGTCTTGCCGCACCCCTATGGGGGGCAGGACATGCAGGTCATGGTCAATCTCGACCAGCAGAAACTGCTGGCGCGTCACCTGACGCCATCCGATATCCACGACATCCTCATGAAGCAATATCTGGTGCTGCCGTCCGGCGACATCAAGATCAAACAGACCGACTGGATCGTCCAGACCAATGCGTCGCCCATTCACATCGACCATTTCGGCGATATCCCGATCAAGAGGGAAGGCAACGCCTTCGTGTATCTGCGCGACGTCGCAACCGTGAAGCTCATGGGACGGGTTCAGCAAAACGCCGTACTTGTGAAGGGCAAACAAACCGTCATCATCGTCGCGATGAAAAGCACGGAAGCCTCGACCCTCGACGTGGTCGACGGCATCAAGAAGATGATCCCGCGGGCGCAGCAGATCTCGCCGGAAGGCGTAACCATCCGGCTCCTCGACGACGCCTCGACGTTCGTGAAGGATTCGATTTCGGATGTCGTGCATGAAATGGCCACGGCCGGGGCGCTCGTCGGCCTCATCGTGCTCCTGCTGCTCGGATCCTGGCGCGCGACAGTCATCGTGTGGACCTCCATCCCGTTGTCCATACTCACGGCCATCATCGGCCTTCACCTGCTCGGGGAAACGGTCAATGTCATGACGCTGGGCGGGCTGGCGCTGGCCGTCGGGATATTAGTGGACGATGCGACCGTCATGATCGAAAACATCGACCGGCACTTGGCCATGGCCAAACCACTGGAACAGGCTATCATCGATGCCGCCAATCAAATCGTCGTCCCGACCCTCGTCGCCACACTCTGCATCGCGATCGTCTGGTTTCCGCTCTTCAAGCTCGGGGGAGTGGCCGGCTACCTGTTCAAGCCTATGGCGGAAGCGGTCATCATTGCGATGCTCGCGTCGTTCATCCTCTCACGCACACTGGTACCGACCATGGCCAAATACATGTTGAAGGAGCACCATGTCGCAGCCGCATGAGGTTTCTGGTCCATCCGGCCGGACAGGGACTCGAAATCCCCTGGTGCGTTTTCAGGCCGGATTCGAACGACGCTTCGACCGGTTCCGTGACGCCTACGGCGCGCTCCTGGAACGTACCATCGCCCGGCGCGGGTCGTTCGTGCTGCTTGCCGTGGCCATGGCGATGGGTTCGTTGTCGCTGTTTTTCTTCCTGGGCCGTGACTACTTCCCGGAAATCCCGTCGAACGTGATTCAGATGCACATGCGGGCTCCGCTCGGCACCCGCATCGAGGTGTCCGGACGCATCGCCACACTGGTATCCCGCAGCATCGAGGAATTGCTGCCCGGTCAGGTCGAGAACATCGTCAGCAATTGTGGTCTGCCGGTCGGACCGCACAACCTCGCCTTCATCCCGACGCCGACCATCGGTCCCCAGGATTGCGACCTCACCATTTTGCTCCGGCACGAGAAATCCCCGGTGTGGGAGTATCGGCAGATCCTCCGCAAGGGATTGAGAGAACGGTACCCGGGCACGGAGTTCACGTTTCAACCCTCTGATCTCACAGCCAAAATACTCAACTTCGGGGCTCCGGCGCCGATCGACGTGCAGGTGAACGGCCCGGACATCTACCCCAACTATGAATTCGCCAGAAAGCTGGCGGACCGGTTCCGCACGATTCCCGGCGCGGCAGACGTGGTGATTCAACAGACCATGCGGACACCGACCCTCATGGTCGAAGGCGACCGCACGTTCGGGCTCGGCGTCAACCGAACCCTGAAGGACATTGCCGACAACCTGCTGATGACGACGGCGGGAAGCCAGCAGGTCGACCAGATTTACTGGCTCGACCCCGGCACCGGCATGTCCTACCTGGTCAACGTCTATACGCCGCAGGCGCAAATCAACAGCGTGAACAGCCTCAAGACCATTCCGGTCGATGCCTCGGTCATGACCGGCACCGATCACGACGTGCAGTTACTCGGAAACCTGGCCGACCTCTCGGCCGAGGGCACGCCGGGAGTCATCACACACGGGAATATCATGCCGTTGTTCGACGTGTATGTGTCCACGGAAGGGCGGGACCTCGGAGGCGTGCTGGCCGACGTGGAAACCGTCGCGAAGAGTATGGAGGCCGAACTGCCTCATAGCGCGAAACTGGAAATCCACGGTCAGGCTTCGCTGATGTACGAAGCCTATGCCGAGTTGATCTTCGGGTTGTTGGCCGCGATCGTGCTGGTCTATTTGCTCATTGTCGTCAATTTTCAATCCTGGCTCGATCCCTTCATCATCGTCACCGCCCTGCCCGGCGCGTTGGCCGGCATCGCCTGGGCCCTATTCCTGACCCATACGAGACTCTCGGAGCCGGCGCTGACGGGTGCCATCATGACGATGGGCACGGGGACCGCAAACTCCATCCTGGTGGTATCGTATGCGCGCGAGCGGCTCCAGGAGCACGGCGATGCACTCCGTGCGGCGATCGAGGCGGGCCGAACCAGGTTCCGGCCGGTCCTCATGACCGCCTCTGCCATGATTTTCGGCATGGTCCCGATGGCCACGGGCTATTCACAGAACGCGCCCTTGGGACGCGCCGTAATTGGAGGCCTGCTGGTCGCCACCCTGTTCACCCTGTTCGTCGTCCCCTGCGTCTACGCCATGATCTATAGCCGGCGGCCGGTCGCCGATCGGACAGTGAGCGCATCATGAAACCACTGACTGGAACCGGCATCGCGCTTCTCGCAGCGCTTCTGGTCGCGCTGTATGTGGGGTATCGAGCCTACGAGAGCGGGAGCGATGCCGCGCAGTTGCGCGCGACCACCCTGGAGGATGCCATCCAGACCGTGGCGGTGGTGCATCCCACGCCGTTGCCGCCGACCGAGACCATTACGCTGCCCGGGAACGTGGTGGGCTGGTACGAAGCGCCGATGTATGCGCGGGTTACGGGCTACGTGAAGATGTGGTACCGAGATTATGGAGATCAGGTCAAAAAAGGCGAGGTCCTCGCCGAAATCAACGCGCCGGATCTCGATGCCGAATATGCCCAAGCGAGAGCGGACCTGGAGTCGGAGCGCGCGCGCTACAAGCTCGCCGAGGTGACGGCTAAGCGGTGGGTAGCGCTGCGCCCCAATCACGCCGTGTCCGAGCAGTCGATCACGGTGCAAGAACAGAACATGAAGGTCCAAGCGGCCCTCGTCAAAGCCGCAGAGCAGAAGGTCAGCAACATCGAAGCGTTCATTCGCTTCAAGACCATCGTCGCGCCGTTCGACGGCGTCGTCACGCAGCGCAATATCAACGTCGGCGACCTGGTGACCAAAGAAGGCAATCTGAGCACCCCCAATGCCAAGAGCAATCTGTTCACGATCGCCGACGTCCATGTCCTGCGCCTGTTCGTCAACGTGCCTGAGACATTCGGCCCGTTTCTGCAACCCGGTCTCACAGCCGACGTCACAGTACCCCAACTGGCCAATCGTCATTTCACCGCAAAGTTCCTGACCGTCGCCCGTGGCTTCGACGTCAGTACGCGCACGGCCGTTACGGTCTTCACGATCGACAATGAAGATCGCGCGCTCTGGCCCGGCTCTTACGCGGAGGTTCACCTGACGGCACCGGTGGACCGGCAGGTGTTCACCATTCCCTCCACCGCCCTCGTGTTCCAAGAGCATGGCACGCAGGTGGCCTTGGTGAACGAAGATTCACGCGTGCACCTCCAGCCGATCACGGTCAGCAGACTCATGGACAATGCCGTCGAAGTAGCCGGAGGTCTGTCGGCAGACGATCGCATCGTCAATAATCCCAGCGCCGCCCTGCTGGAAGGGGATCGGGTCCGCATCGTCACGCCGGCGCCCGGTTATGACCTCATCAATTTGCCCCGGTCTGAGCGCGCGCAGACACCAGCGGGACAGGCCTCCTACGCGCCATGAGGGCTACAGCATGGTCATGACCCGAGAGAGTCGCATGATGCCCCGGGCCAGACTCTGGCTCAGCGGTTTGATGCTCGTGCCGTTTCTATCGTCGGCCTGCAGCAGTGACTGGTTGCCCCACGTGGATTTGGCCCCGCCGTATCATGCCCCGGAATATGTCGTCCCTGCGTCGTGGCATGGCGAGACACCGTTTGTGGAGGCCCATCCGTCGGACGGCGAGTTGCGCCCCGATTGGTGGAGGCTCTATGACGACCCGGTTTTGAACGGTCTCGTCGAGCAAGCCATGGCGGCCAACCCGGACCTTCAGGCGGCGGCGGAGCGGTTCGTCCAGGCACGCGACGTGATGATGCAGGTTCGCTCGCGGCGGATTCCACAGATCGGCATCGGCGGGAAAGCCGCGGACAGCCATAACCATATCGATGCCCTCCGGGCTCCAGGCGATTTGCCGATCACGGGACCGGTTGCAGCCGGTGCAGGCCTCGCCTCATGGGAGCCGGACTTTTGGTCTGCAATTCGAAACGCCACCCGCATCGAAACCTACCGCGCCGAGGAGCGCGCGGCGGACTGGGGCCACGCTCGCCTCAGCCTGCAGGCCGAACTCGCGGCGGACTATTTCACGTTGCGCGGATTCGACAGCCAGAGCGCGATTTACAAACAGTCCATCGACCTGTATCGAAATTCGCTCAGGCTCGTAAAGGCCCAATTTGCCGGCGCGATCGCGTCAGCGCTCGATGTCGCCCGCGTCGAATCCCTGCTGTTCAGCACGGAGACCAAATACGCGCAGATTCAAGGCCAGCGCCAAGTGACCGAACAGGCGATCGCCATCTTGGTGAATATGGCGCCCGCCAGTTTCACGATCGAGCCGGTCGACGACTTGCGCATGGCGCACTTCACGATTCCTCGCGGTCTGCCGTCCACGCTCTTGGAGCGGCGTCCCGACATCGCAGCGATGGAGCGCCGCATGGCGGAGGCCAACCGCGCCATCGGCATCGCGCGCGCTGCGTTTTTCCCCGACGTGCGATTCTCGGCGGACGGCGGGATCCTGGATGCGGGATTTGATATCGCCAAGCTGACCGCCGCCATGTGGTCCTATGGAGCCGCCGTAGCGCTGCCGGTTTTTCAGGGCGGATATCGCCGCGCTCAACTGCAACGGACCTGGTCGGCCTATCGGGAGACGGAAGACCTCTACCGGTCGACGGTCCTCAATGCCTTTCGCGAAGTGGAAAACAATCTGAGCCTCACAAACCAATTGACGACCGCAGCCAATCGGCAGGATGCCGCGGTCGGGGCGAACCTGAAGGCACAGAATCTCACGATGGAACTGTACCAAGGCGGGTTGGCATCCAGTCTCGAATTGATTTATGCGCAAGTGCAGACGCTCACGGCGCGCATCGAATCCGTGCAGATCAAGGCCGAACTCCTGCGTTCCACGGTTGGGCTGCTGCGGGCGCTCGGCGGCGGTTGGAATCGGAATAACTTGCCGAAGGACGAGGAGATCCAGCCGTTCGGCACTTTCCAATACGTGAATCTCGACAAGCCGCCGACCGCCGGCGGTATCGATGTCCTCACGGACAATACCTGGGCCAATGACTTGACCAAGCGCCCCATCCCGTTGCGGCCAAGACCCTAACGCCGCTTTCAGGGTACCCATCGCTCTGTGCGCATCGAGCGATGGCGCTCACTCTCCGAACTTTTAGTTCCCCCCTCTGTATGGAATTCCAAGCTTTCTTCGGCGATCTTCCACTGGCATCTGTGTTGCTTCTTCGATGGGTCTCATGACCCGGATCCGGAATGCTTCAGTCAATTTCTTACGAAGGGAGTACGACATGAACACTACATTCCGCCATATGGCTCTAACGTTCATCTTGACGGCATTAATCGGTCTTTGCCTCGCCCCACCCGAGTCCAGGGCGTGGGTCGCGCCGCCGTGGATCGATAAGATCGCTTTGGTCGTGATGGAACAAAAAAACTTATCTCAGGGCGGGAACTTTTCCCCTTACTTCACACAATTGGAAGTCGTCAGTGAAGCAGCCGCGAAGGGAGAGTACAACGGGAAGCGAAAAGGCATGAACCGTTTCCTGGAAATGCTGGAAACGAAGGAAGGGGGAATCACCACAGAGGCAGCGCACAAAATTTTTGCCGCAGTCGTCAAATCGGTCCCCTACGCCGTGCTCCTCCCCCTCAAGAGTGAAGACAAGCTCGACTCCGACGAAAAGGCGCTGGTGGAACGCATGAAGCGATTTGCCGCAGCAATCAAGGAGCAGGACGAGCGAGCGGCTCTTTCATTCTAGCGTAATAGTGCTGGATGACCGCGAGTGGTGAATACAAGCTGCGAAGCATCGTCAAACCAGCAGGCCCAACCATGAGCATTAGGCGACGGAGCCGTTCAGATGATGGAAGGACCCAGGGAGTGGAGGCGCGCCCTTCGAGCGGCCGACGGTGCGCATGGTATAGATGCACAGTGAGAGCACCGCCCCCTCCAGGAGCAGCAGCCGCCATTGCGCCCCCTGCAGCCATTGCTCATATTCTAGGGATTCGGCCGGCAGTTCCCGCTCGATCCGATTTTCAAAATCCCGAAAGGCCCGCTCGACCGTCAGATAGAGCGCCCGACCGTCCCCGACCCTCACGTACACTTGCACCTGATCGCGCTTTCCCGTACCGGCAACGGCGGCCAACTGTTTCTTGCTGTCGATAAACTCCTTCAGCCTGGCGGAGAGGATCTGGACGCCCGCTTGGAGCCCCGGCGTCTGACTCGTGAGCCGGTTCAATTCCGCCGTCGCCTGATTCAGTCGCTTCTCAGCGGTTTCCAGCGGCTCAAGAAAAGCCCGCTGCTCGGTCAGCAGATATCCTCGGAAATTGGTTTCCACCTCCACGCTCAGATGCTGGAGCCGCAGCACTTCTTCCTTGATATGCCCACGCTGCAGTTGCCGTTCCTGCTGCAACCGCCATTGCTCGAACAGATAGAGATGCCCCACAAAGGACAGCCCGATCAGAAACATGAAGGTCAACACAACGTAGGTGCCACGTAGCATCACCGGCACGATAGACGACTCCTCTCCGCTGAGATTACAACGGGGACAAGACCATCGATGGCCTTGCCCCCGCCTTGTTACCACTTGATGGTTAGAGCCAGTTGACCCGTTCTGCGGGTCGGATGTAGATCGGCTCTTCGACCTGAATCCGCGCCACTTCCTTGCCCGACTTGTTGAAGCCCAGCACGGTGTCGTTATACATGTCGAACCGCTTCCCGTGAATCTGGGTTTCGAACACTTTCGGGCCCGGAATGACGTCG